>JBLFWR010000056.1:0-18809 GCA_047611725.1 Binatia bacterium
TTGATCAACCAGTGCACGGAATTCGTTGAGTGCCGCCGGCGACGCCGAGCGCGGTTGGCTATGCACGTCCAGGTGAGGCTTTGTCACCGTTTCAAGAAGGCTTTCGGGAAGGCCTTCGGAATCAGTTGTCATTTGCGCGGCGAGCAGTGGTTCACGAAACGGGAGGTTCAAATGAACCGGGCCTTGATCATCACGGGCCACCGCCCAGGCGCGACACGCGGTTGCGCGCAAGTAGTCGAGGTTTGGGGTCGCGTCGCAGGGCGAGGGCAGGGCGACCCGCCAACGCGTAAAGTTCGCGAACAGCTCGGTCTGCGCGATTGTTTGCGGGGCGCGCCAGTCTTGCGCTTCGACTGGGCGATCTGCGGTGGCAATCAAAAGTGGAACACGGGCTAACGATGCTTCGACCACCGCCGGAAAATAGTTGGCGCCCGCAGTGCCCGAAGTGCAGACCAGCAAAACGGGCTGTGCGGTTTCTCTGGCGCAACCCAAGGCGGCGAAAGCGGAGCTGCGTTCATCGGTGACGATGTGTTTTCGTACGGAATCTGCCGCGGCTAGTGCCAGCACCAACGGTGTCGAACGAGCACCGGGAGAGACGAAAGCGTCGCGAAGGCCAAGCGCCACCCACTGCGAAACCAGAATGCTTGCGGCGGCAAAGCCGGGTTCAGGCTGCATGGGCTCGCTGGCCGGCTCCGAGTAAGGTCTCGATAACCGAAAACTTGAACTCGGTCTCGGCGAGCTCGGCGGTCGGATCGGAGTCATCAACGATGCCAGCTCCGGCGAAGCACCAGGCCGCATTGGCGGTCAGCAACGCCGCTCTTAGCGCCACGACGATTTCTCCATCACCGTTGGGTGCGATCCAGCCGACGCCACCGGCGTACCATCCTCGCCATTGCTCCTCGCGCAAAAGCTGTTCCCTCGCAGCGCGAGTTGGTGTCCCACAAACTGCGGGGCTGGGATGCACGGCCGCTGCGATATCAAGTAGGTGTGTATCTTTTGCCGCTTGGGCGACCACGGGAGTTCGCAGATGTAGCGCTTCGGGGAAGGCTGCTATCTTTGGTTGGTTCGATGGAGTGAGCGTCGCACCGGTGCGCGCCAGTGAACGTCGCACAGCGTCGACAACCAGCTCGTGCTCGTGACGGTCTTTCGTGGACACGAGTAATTGCTCGGCGCGTGTGCGGTCTTCCGCTGGGTTCACACCTCGCGCCGACGAGCCTGCCAGTGCATCGGCAGTGATTTTCCCGCCGGTGAGGCGGACAAGTGTCTCGGGGGACGACCCGACAAATTCTGAATCGCCGTGGGTGACGACGAAGGTTGTGGCTTGTCCCGGTCGGTCGGCCAACCGTGCGGCCAGGTTGCCTACGCTCGTTCGCTCGGGGGGAAGAATACGCTTCATGCGGGCGAGTACGATTTTGTCGAGGCGGCCGTCACGGATCGCATCGCGCGCGTCGGCGACGCGCGACATCCAGTGGGCCGAGGCTTCGGGGCGCGTTTCATAGCCTGAAACGCCGTCGTCATGGCTGTCGTCATGGCTGTCGATTCTACCCTTAGCGTCCTTCCATGTTGCGATGAGCTCGCGCGTTGGCGCTTCGTCGCCTTCGATCCAGTTTGCAACCAGGCGGGGACCGCGTGCGTCGTCGATCCAGAGGAGTCGCGGCACGACAAACGAAAGGTCTGGCCAGCCTGTCCAAGGCGCCGCCAACGTCTTTGTATCGAATGCGAATCCGCCGAACCACAGTGGGTCGGTAGCGGCGGCACCGTGCACACGATAGCCGGCCATTGCCTTTCGCGCTTCAGTAAAGCGGCCCTGCGATTCGGTGGCGACTACGGCAGCCTGGCCTAGGCCAACCATGCGCAGTCTGGGACGCGACCAGAACATCCAGGTTTCGGATCCCGGGCGATCGGTCGGGGCGATGACATCGCGGCCGCGCGCGATGATGCGACGTTCTATTGCAATTCTATTCATCGATTCTAAGGCGTATAGCCGTGAGCAGTTGCACTGCGCCGAACATCAATCGCTTCTTTTTTACCTGCGCGAAGCCGCGTCGTTCTAGCATCGCCTCGAGTTCCGCACCCGGTGGTAGGTACACGACTGATTTGGGGAGATAGGAGTATGCCTCGGGGTCTGCGAACAGGCGCCCAAGAAGCGGGACCGCGAAATTGAACCAAAAACGGTGTCCCACACGCAGTAGGAAGAACGGTGGCGTGTCGACTTCGAGCAGCGCGATGCGGCCTCCGTCGGCCAATACGCGTGCCGCTTCATCTAGGGCCACACCAAGGTCGGTGAAGTTGCGCAGGGCGAATCCACTTACAAAAGCCTCGACGCTGGCGTTGGCCAGTGGAAGGGCCTGCGCGTCAGCACGGACAAAGTCTACGGTCACATCCTTGTGGTTTTCACGCTCGGAATCGCGTCTTCGAGAGGCGTGCGTGAGCATTCCGGACGAGCGGTCAACACCGACGGTGGATGCGCCAGCGGTGGCACAGGCTAGCGAGAGATCGCCCGTTCCACAGCCGACGTCTACGGCTCGGTCTCCTTGGGCCAGGTCGAGCGCGGCAATCGTGTGTCGGCGCCAAGAAGCGTCCATTCCGAACGTCATCAAACGATTCATGCGATCGTAGTCGGCTGAAATGCGATCGAACATGGCTTCGACCGCAGCAGTCTTCTCGTGGGCAGCGGGTAAACTTACGCCCATCGAAGTTTGACCTTGTTTTTGCGGGCGACTTCGACTGCGACCTTCAATACGTCGCCGTCTCCCTTTTTGCGCAACCTTTTAAGGGCGCGATTGATGAGAAGCCGTTGAAAGTGATGGGCGACCAGCCCGGTTACAACGGGGAGGATCTCTTTGAAGGCGCGTGCGACAGAATCCGCATCGTTGATCTCGCCTCCCGCGTGTTTGCGGACGTGGTCATCGAACAGATCAATGGCCGCGTCGACCGTGCGACGGGTGTGGCGGTCGTGCCGCACGGCTAAGGCCAGCAAGCGTGTGAGCGGAAAACCATGTTCGAGTAATTTCAGCGCAGCGCTTGCTGCGTCGAGATCGGATCGGCTATAGCGATGCTCGCCGTCGTCAGCGTCGTCAGCGTCGCCAGCCAGGCCCGTACTCTCGATTGATCGCACCAGGGCGGGCGGGACCCCCAAGCGTTGAGCTAGGTCGTCGGTGCCGAGGGCGGGTTCGGGGTTTTCCTCTTCCAGTGCCAACAACAGGGCGTGGTCGGAATCAGGCTCGCCGCGTTCCAGTAAAAGGGAGATCGCCCGAAGCGACAGCCCGCGCTCTGCCATCTGGCGCACCAGGCGCAGGCGCTCAAGATGTGAGTCGTCGTATACGGCGCTACGGCCGCGGCGCTCGGGCAGGGCCAGCAGGCCACGGGTTTGGTAGAAACGCACCGTGTCTACTGTCAGGCCCGCTGTGCGGGCGATTTCTGATACCGTATACTCCACGAGTAACGACTATTAGAGTGGTTACTCGTAAAGTCGAGCTGTCTGCTGAGCTGTCTGCTGAGCTGTCTGCTGAGCTGGCAGCTGAGCTGGCAGCTGAGCTGGCCGCCGCGCGCTGTTGGTGGGCTCGGCGGCCAGCCCGGAAATCGTTGCGGGTTGGCCCTTTTTTCCAAATTTGGGTTAGTCTTGTCGATGGGGAGCGCTTCGGCAGGCGCGTGTTGGGGGCATTTAGTGAAACATCAACGTCTAGCATTGACGATCGGCTTGGCGTTCCTGGCCATTTTACCTGGCAACGCCGACGCGGAGTTCTCCCGTGAGGTCCGGTCCTGCCGATCTGCGCTGGCGAAAAGCGGCACACGGTTGGCCAAGATCGGTAGCGGCGTCACCAGTTCTTGTCACGTCGATAGAGTGCGTGGCAAGCCAGCGGCCGGTAGTCAGTGCAACAACCCGCGAATTGCCGATCTGCGCGGTAAATATACTCGCGAGCGCGAGCGCCTCGCGGCCACTCTGTCACCCATTAAGGGACGCTGTGCAGGCCTCACCCCGGCCGCGATCGGTTTTGCCGGCACTTGCCCAGCCCCCTGCGCGGCCGAAATTACGGCGCTCGGCGATGTGAGCATTTGTGTTGAGTGTCTCGTCGAATCCAACCTCAGTGAGTTGTCGTCGCAAACCTTAGGTGTGCCGACCGTCCCCGCAGTTAAGGGAAACCAAACTTGCGTGGCAGGCTCGGCGCGCGCGGTTGCAAAGCTGTATGCAAAGGCGATCAAGGAAACTGCGAATTGCCAGATTCGCGCTGAAGCTGGCGGAGCCGAAGAGGCCACCGGTTGTGTCCTGAACGGTTTTCTTTCTGCGAAGACACTTCGATTGGCAGCTAAAGCGCATACGCGCGTAAGCAAAACCTGCGCTCGGGCTGATTTCCCAATCCTGGATGCATGCGCGTCCAACGTCCTCGAGTATGCGGGGTGTGCGCGATTGCTGGCGCTAGAGGCGGCCAAACAATCGGCGGCCGCTCTCGTGGGTTTGCCGCTTCTGTGGCCGACTACGACCACAACTACTTCGACCACGACCACCACCACGACCACCACCTCGACCACCACCTCGACCACCACCTCGACCACAACGACGACCACTGTGCCGCCGACGACTACAACGACATCGACGACGAGCACGACTGAGGCGCCGCCGACTACGACCACCACCTCGTCTACCACCACCTCGTCTACCACCACGACGTCAACGTCCACGACGAGCACGACTTTGGTGCCGCCAACCACAACCACGTCGACCACTACCACCACCAGTACGACGTCTACGACGAGCACTACCAGCACCAGTACAACGACGACGACACTGTTTGTTCCGCCCACGCGTATCGCTGCGGCGGGTGACAGTATCACTCAGGCGTTCGCGGCCGATTGTAGCTGCAATTTGGGGATTTCTTGTCTGCTTTGTCTCATCGGTGGCGATCAACCGGAGCACTCTTGGTTCGACGGCAATAGCGGCAGCGTCTACAGCGTTCACGATCGCTATAAAGAACTGTGGCCTTCGATTACCTCGAACAAATCAGCTTCAGAAGATGGCGCCGAGATGCGCGGTGGTGGTAACAACTTTTCAGGACAGGCCGATACGATTCTTGCCCTGTCGCCGCTTCCCGACCATGTAGAAGTTGAACTCGGCGGCAACGACCTGTGTAGCCGCGGTTGTGTCAGCGGTGCCAACTGCGGCGACCCGCTGTACACGGACAGTCAGTGGCGCTCTTCAGTGCAGGCAGGGCTCGACAAGCTGGTCGCCGGCTTGCCGTTGGGCGCGACAATTTATTTGGGCGGAGTGCCTCGCGTTCACGACTTGAGAGCTGCGGGATTGGCTAAACAGTCAGGCGTTTCCAATATCGAGTGCGACACGGTTTGGAGCTCATTTAACGTGTGCGAGGTTGCCACGGCCGGTGGGAACTACAACGGAGAGAGCGTCGCCACGCGCTATGCAGGCATCGCCGCGCGTCAAATTCGATACAATGAAATCCTTGTCGAAGAGGCGGTCGCGTACAACACCAACGCGAACGGCCGCAACTCTCGTGGAATCGAAGTAGTTTCTGACTACCAGGGGGAGGGGGTGCTCTCGATCGGGACGTTCTCGTTCCAAAAAGAGCACATCGATGGCGGCGATTGTTTCCATCCAAGCGTCCTCGGACAAAACGTTGCCGCCGAGCTTGCGTGGACCGCCAACCCGGATCACTAAGCTTGGCGCTTAGCAGACCTTAGGTTATTCGTCGTCGCGGCTGACGCGTGACCGTTTAGTTTTGATGCCGGCTCGAACTTTCTTGGCGGTCAACCGACGTTTCTTTGCTCCGGCGGTGGGCTTGGTGGCGCGCCGCGTGCGGGGCACGATCGCGGCTCTTCGCAGCAGTTCTGCTAGTCGCTTGCGACACTCTTCGATATTGCGCTCACGTTCGCGGTGAACGTCGCTGGAAATCACGAGTTCGCCTTCGGTGGTCATTTTGTTGCCAGAAAGCGCGATGAGGCGTCGCAATACGTCGGCGGGCATCTTCTGGCAATAGCCAGGGGCCCAGCGCAGCACGGCCTTGGTTTCGCGCTTGTTGACGTTCTGGCCGCCTGGTCCGGAGCTTCGTGCAAAGCTCCATTGCAGTTCTTCGGCCGCAACCCGCACCCTGCCTGAGCCAGCAATTAGATCATCTTCACTCATCGTTCTTCACGCAGCTTGAGCCAAGCTTGAGCATGGAAGCCAGCCGTCGTCGTGGCACCTTGAACCCTATGGGCTCATTTTGCACGGACAGGCTCCGACACGAAAGTCACTGCGGACCGGGTTGGCTGCTGGTTGTGGCCTATTGGCGCTTGTTGGTGATTGTCGCCAGTGCAAAGTTTCGCCGGTCATGCTGCGCAAAAATCACCTCCTGTTCGTGGCGATGCTAGTCGCGTCGCCGATTGTGTTGCCGGGAACGACCGCGCATTGCGCTGAACCGACCGTTGCTGCAGCCGCTTCTCCGACACCAGCTCAGTTCTTGGATCGAGCGAAGCTCCAGGACGCGTTGGCCGCGCATCGTTGGGATGAGCTCGACGGCGCGTTCGAAACTGCCCAAACTGCCTACGAGAGTGCCCGTTCGCGTGCCACGGAGGAGGTGGTGCTGCATGCTCTCGGAACGTTTCGCTTTCCCAGACCTAACAGACTGGAAGCTCTACAGGCTTGGACCGAAGCCAGGCCGCAGTCACCATTCGCCTTTGCCGCCCGAGGGCTGGCAACAGCCGAGGCCGTGCGGCGAGCGCGCGGTGGATTAGAATCGGCACTGAAGAGTTCGCGTGAGGCGAAGGCGTGGGGCGAGGCATTTGCGACCGCAGAAGGGTTCCTGCAGCAAGCGGTTGCGTTTCGACCGAAGCTAAGTGCCGCGTCTTGCGAACTGATCGGGCTTTTTATGCAGACTCGGCGCTTTCGTCAGGGCGACGAAATTTTTCGTACCGCGCGTCGCCAGGATTCCTTTAGTTATGCTCTTCGCGCCGCAAACCTTGATCACCTGACTCCAAACTGGGGAGGCGAACTTACTGGAGTCAATGCTGCGGCCAACAGCCCGCGGCCGTACTTTCCGCGCAACCCCGGCATGGAAGCTTTGGCTGGGTTTCTCCCCTGGGCGATAGGGTTGGGCTACGCAGGTGTCGGCGACTTCGAGAACGCTCAAGTGCACTTCGCTCGCGCGCAAGCTGAAGGAAGTGATCGACGTTTCGACGTTGCTGTCGCCGAGGCGTTGGCACGCGAAGGGCGCTGGCTTGAGGCGGTGCAAGCATGGGAGCGCGCTAACCAGGCTTGGCCCGATCACCCACCATATCTTGCTGCGATGGCTTTGGCGCAAGTTGGTGCTGGTGAACCGAATGAGGCGCAAGCAACTCTTGCGCGCGTTCGCCTGTTAGATCCGGATTCGCACGGGGCAGTGACTGCCAAGCGCGCTTTGGATCGGGCGCGGCGCGGCTTGGATTGCAAGAACTTCAAAGAGTTGGCGCGAACCGTGCTCGCTGATTGTACACCATCAGGATGTACGAGCCCTGAGTCACGCGCCGCGCGCGAGATCGTTGGGGATATCCGCGGGTTTCTACTTTGCCGTACCGCTTTTGCCGATCCACAAGTGCAAGCTGCGTTTTGGGTCGCGGTCGAAGCGGATCAACATAAAGCGGATTAATCGTAAGCGAACCCGCGTTCGACCTGCGTTCTACCTGAGGCGTCAGCGCGTCTGTCGTCGCCAGCGTCCGATTGTGTCGTCAACGTGATCCGGCTTGGTGGCACTTTCCTGCCAACCTTTTGAAAACGACGCCGTCCCACTGTGCGGCCTTGTCGACTCTTGCAGATCGGCAAACGTAAGGCGCATTGGAACACTGACCGCTTCGCCGACCCCAATCGCCTCTTGAGTTTTAAGAGAACTGAGCGCCGCCAACAGGCCGCGTGCTCCGTCGGGTAGCGCGTTGGCGACGAAATCCTGGTCGGTTTGGTTGCTCATGCGCAACGCGAAAAGCGTGTTGCACTGCGACAGAACCGACGCCGACAATTCTGAGGGCCGTTGTGAAATCAGACAAAGAGAAACGCCGTATTTGCGGCCTTCCTTCGCAATTCGTGCAATGGCCTGACGGGTGGATGGGAATGCGTCGGCTTCGTCGCGTGGCACGTAGCGGTGGGCTTCTTCGCACACGAGTAATACCGGAACTGCCTTCTCTCGCTCGCTCCACAAGTTGAAGTTGAAAATCGTGCGGCAAAGCATCGACACCACAACTTCGACAATCTCCGATGGTACGCCGGACAGATCGACGATTGTGATGGGTCGTCCATCGACCGGAAGTCGGAACAAACGGGCGATAATCTCGGGCAAGTCGTCGCTGACGAACATGCCTGAGAACATGAAGGCGAAACGGCTGTCTGTAGACAGCGCGTCAATGCGTTGGCGCAGTTTCAGGTACGGGGCTGAGGTTTCAGGCTTGTCGAGTCGCCCCATGGCGTTGTCGATAAACTGGACCACCGCCTGCATACGGTAGGGCGTAGGAGTGTCCACGGTAAGGAACGCGGCATCTGGACTGTCGCCCAGGTACTGTTGCTTCGCCTCCATCATGGCGTCCTTTAGGATCGACCGTTCTGTTTCGCGATTCGCGTTGTCACGCCCTATGAGGATTTCGGCGGTTTCCTGAAAATCCAACAGCCAGTAGGGCAGGCGCAGGGTGCTCGTGTTCACGAGCTCCGCGCGGTCGCCGAACGCGCGCGCGTATTCGTTGTGCGGGTCGAGCAAGATGATGTGCCCAGCCGGATGCTGATCAAGAATGGCGCGCAGGATCAGCGCCACGGTGCACGACTTTCCGGACCCCGAAGTCCCGAGTACTGCGAAGTGTTTGCCGAGCAACTCGTCGGTGGCCAGATACGCGCCAAGCGAACGATCCTGGTGCAAAGCGCCGATGCGAACATTGGCCTGTTGCGGGCGCGCGTACACCCGCGAGAGATCGTCGCGGGTCGCCGTGTACGTGATCGAGCCGAGGCCTGGATAGATAGACACGCCTCGTTGAAAAGGCCGTGCGGAGTGGTCGTCGGTGGCCAGGAGTTCCTCGCCGAGCAACTCGACTTCGGCGAAGCCCGTCTCGATATCATCGGGTTTGGAGGAAGGGTTCTCGATGCGCAGGCTCGCGATCATTCCGAAAACCACCGACCCCGGCGTGGGGATGCGCACCACTGCTCCCACCTGCAGGGCAGAAAGCGGAGCTGCCTGGCCCGAGCCGGGTTCCAAGAGTACCGATACGCCGGACCCTGCCACCGAAACGACTCGTCCTAATTCAAATCCTACATCATCCATGTTGGGACACACTAAACGGTTCCTTCCAGTCCAGAAACCGGCTTGCGCGTTGAGTTGAAGAAACTCGATCGCAAGCTTGCTCGCGGACGTTAGGCGACCACATCGCCAGTCTTAGTTCTGTCATTCTCAAGCCAGTACGGCGACGACTGCCAAGCAAGCACCGGCGGCCAACGTTCCCGCTCGCGACCAGGCTAGTGCAGCTGCCAGCCCCGTTGCGATTCCATGAAGGGGCGCGGCGATCGAAATCACCAAGACCCAAGCACAGCAGGCGACCACGGCTCCGCTTCGTGCGGCGACGACGCCAAAAAACACCGCCGACTGACCAGCAGCAGCAACCAACGCTGGAAAAACTCCGGCAGCCGCGCTCGGAGCGGTGCCCACCGCCAATCGGTGCGCGAACGCATCCGGAATCAGACCGAGATCCGCCGAAGGCAATACACGCAACACCAGCCATGCCACCACCCCCACACCAACTCCCACCCCAATCCGCCGAAAATACAGAAATAAATCGGGGACGGGTACCGATTTTTCCGTGACGATCGCGCGAGCGTTGGTAATGCTCGCGACCGCGATGAGGGCAAGGCCGCCGGCAAGGATGGAAACGGTGACACTGCCCGCCGCCCCCGGGTTGCCAGCCAGTGTCCACACTCCCGGCCCCGCAACGGGTAACCACCACGCAGCAGCGGCTGCGACGACCACTCCAATGACACTCGGAGCGGGAGTGCCGCCCGAGTCGCCAGAGCGGTCTAATCCCCGCGCGGTTGCAGCCAGCGCCAGTGAGATCCATCCCGCCGAAGCGAACGTGGCCATCGCTACGCAGCTTGGTCCAACGAAGACACCCCCGGCAACCAGCAGTGGTCCACCCAAGGGTACCGCGGCGCCAGCAAGCGGGTGGATCGAGGCCACGCCGTAGGCCGCTCCGGCCATGCCCATTGAAACGATTGGCAGGACACGCATCGGTGCGGCCGCGCCGCCGACGATGTCGGCCACCCCGCGCACCAACCACAGCCCGAACGCGACTCCGGAAGCGATGAACAGCGGTAGTCCCAAAATCCAAACGCCAGCCTCTTGAACTCCACTGACTACGGTCGCGGCCGCAGCGAGAAGTGCAGTGGAAGATGCCGCTAGTGTCCAAGCCAGCCATTTACCGCCGACCAGTTCGGCTCGCGAAATCCCCGCCGACAGCAACACCTCCAGCGTGTTCCGTGCGCGCTCGCCGGGAAGAGTCTCAGCCAACGGGCCGGTTAGCAGTGAAATCGCCAGCAGTGCGAGCAGCAGTGAGCGTCCCGGTAGTCGTATCGGGGGACGGTAGCGACGTACCGCGACAGCGTCGGCGCCCGGTAGCGTATTGAGTACCTTCCTGATCTGGCGGGGAACTCTCAAGCCAGTGACCACGAGTGGCTCACCGCCGGAAAGGCTGACGTCGCTGCCATCGCCGCGTTGCAGTTGGTCGGCCAGGATGGTGGGAACGTTGCCGCCCACGACCGGCAAGGTGATGCCAGAGTTAGAGGTCACGGTGGCCACGTGCGGGCTGGACAGTTCGAAGCCAATGACCCCCGCCGGCACCAGCAACACAAGCGCTGTGGCTGGCAGTCGATACCAATGCTTGCCGGTTCTTTGGCGCAGGTCACGCAGGGCAACGGCCCAAACTCGTGCCGGTCGAAGCACCAGTCTCACGTCAGCTCCATGCGCGACGTCGACAGGGCGATCACGGGGAGAACAACGGCGAGTAGAATCAACGCGACAGCGCTCGGGGTGGTGCCAGCCATGAACGCACCCAGCGAGCAGATAGGAAATACCCGACCGACCTGAGGTTGCAGCCAGCCGGCGCCCAGCAATGCCATCGCCACCATCAGCGCCCGTGAAAGCGGCGCCGAAAATCCGCGTTCCAACGCGCTACGCGCGACCAGGTACAGACCAAGGGTTCCACCGGCGGCAGCGGCGACACCACCGTGTGTGATCCACAGCCCGATGTTCGGGATCGGCAACAGTGCGTCGATTACCAGCAAGGTGGCCGCCAAACCCGGAGCTAGCACAGCGGCTAACGCAAGGATGCGTGAAGCGGCTGGAAACCACGCGGGGCGAGCTAGTGCCAGTTCGCTTTCCATGAATCCGGAGGAGCGGTCGCGGTACAAAGCCCCGGCCCCCATGACCACTCCGTAAAGTGTGTAGAGCAAGCCGATAATGCCGGCCATCATGCCGGTTTGTCTGTCTACGTCATCGGGGCGTGCGGCGAGTGCGGGTACATGAATGCGCCATGGCGCGGCGGTGAGGTCACGGACGATCGACTCCGCAATGAGCGTGGCTCGGCCCTGCAGTCCGTAGCCGAGAACGACCGTCTCGCCGTCACTCCATACCGCGCGCAACGCGTCGCCGCTGCGAAGAAGCGCTTCGGGCGTGTTGTGTATGCGCACTTCGAAATCTTCTTCTTCGAAGGCCGAGGTCCAAGCCGGGTCGCTAAGATAGATGACCGATGTCGTTCCAATGGCTGCGTAAATGGCCGCCGTGCCAACCAGTGCCACGGAACATAGAAGCCCAGGCCACACCAAAGCGCGGACTACGAATCCTTCGCGCAAAAATCGCACGATGAATCCGTAAGACATTGCCAGCAGGGCGGTGAGATCAGAGCGCGACATTGGCCTCGACCAGCGCCATGAACGCATCGCCGAGATCCGTCGTTCCAGTTTGTTGCAGCAGATCGGGTACGGTGCCTTCGGCGACCACACGGCCAGCGGCCACGACTGCGATGCAATCGCACAGCTGCTCGACCTCGCTCATGATGTGCGAAGAGACCAATACCGATCGGCCCTCCGAGGCCAGCTCGCGGACGAGATCGAGGATCTCGCGACGGCCCGAGACATCCAGGCCGTCGGTCGGTTCGTCTAGCAGCAGTACCGGTGGGTCGTGTACGAGTGCACGCGCCAGTACGACGCGGCGCTTCATCCCGGTCGAAAGAGAACGACACGGTGTGTCGGAATAGGGTGCGGCCCCTAGACGCTCAAGCAACCTCGCGGCCCGGACGTCAGGATCAGGGACACCCTGAACGCGAGCGAACAAGGCTACCGTCTCACGGGCTGTGAGCTGCTCGGGCAGGCCCGCCTCGGCCGGGACATAGGCCAGCCGGGAACGCGCATGGACGGGGTCGGCGAGTGCGTCAATGCCATCCACGGAGATAGTGCCGCGGTCAGGACGCAATAACGTAGCCAACATTCGTAGCGTCGTCGTTTTTCCGGCCCCGTTGGGACCAAGCAGGCCGTAGATCGTGCCTCCATCAACGGAGATCGACACACCGGCCACCGCCTCGACGCGACCGCGAGCCGGATCTTGAAAAGCACGGGAAAGTTCGTTGGCTATCAGCACAGGCGGAGTTTACCGGTCGAAGCAAAGGTCTGCCACGATTTCGGAAATTTCCTTTGCAAGAGAGTCAAGTGTGTCGCAAACTCAGCGCCGTCCGAATCTTGCAACCACTTATGGAGAGATCATGAAAAATTTCGCAGCCCACGCGATTTGCGGCATCGCTGCCGTTGGTTTGGCAGTACCCACCTTTGCCGTCATGCCCGAGCCCGGAACCGTCGTCAGCGCCGCCAACCTCGCCGAGTATAGGGATGTTCTGGGCCCCGGACTCGAATGGATTGTCGAACGCGGCGTCGACCTGCCGGTCGTGGCTCATAAGGAAACGGCTTTCCCGCCGCGCTTTGCAGCAGCCACGGAAAAGTACTCGTCGCAGGTTCAAATCGCAGACGACTGTACCCACATCACGAACCACGTGGCTGGGCTTCCGTTCCCGAGTGTCGACGATACCCATAAGTGCGCGGCCGCCATGCACATGTTCAATTTTAACGCGTCGATCGCAGTCGATGACTTGGACCTTCGAAACTTTGACTGCGATACCGGTTCAGTTGGTAAGAACGGCGAGCCGGTTCGCGTCGAGCGCCACTTCCTGATCGATCACATCCGGCGTCTGTACTGGGTGGAGCGTACCACCGTCGAGCCATTCCCTGTCATGGAGAACCCCGACGAGGTTCGCTACAAGGAAGCGTTGTACCCACTGATCGAGCCGTTCGATCTCAAGGGTACCGGCTTCACCTCAAACCGCTATCTCGACCACACCCGCCAGGACGATAGTTGGCTCTACCTCCCGCAGTTGCGGCGGGTGCGGCGGTTATCGTCGGCGCAGCGTTCCGATGCGTTGTTCGGCCAGGACACCGATCAGGACAGCTATGCCGGGTACGCTGGAAACATAGCGTGGATGGAATGGAGCTTGCTGGGCGAGAAAGACATTCTCGGCGCTTTCCACTCGGAAAATCTGCCGGTCAAGTGGGGCGAGCCGTCGGCTGATTTCATGCAAGCTGACGTGTGGGAGCCACGCAAGGTCTGGGTTGTTGAAGGGGTTTCGAAGCTTCCTCAGTACGCGTACTCCAAGCGTGTGATCTACCTCGATCAAGAAGCCTATATCATTCCGTTCACCGACATCTATGACAGTGCGGGCGAGCTGTGGAAGGTCTGGGTAAACAACTTCAAGTACGCGACCCACCCGTTTCCCGGTGCTCAATTCGGGTTCGACTATGACGTTAGTTACAACGCGTCGATCACCATGGTGGATATGCAGCTTGAACACGCCACGTTCTGCGCCTTGCCGAGTAGCCGATTCCCGGGCGAGCAGGGCTGGTACATTAATCTTGGCGATGAAGAAGGCACGACTTCCGATTTCTTTGAGTTGTCGGCCATTATCTCTGCCGGTCGCTGAAGCGAGTTTCCTGTTGCGCGGCCGCTGTTTGACGGCCGCTGTTTGACGGCCGCGTCGGGAACAACCTCTGACCTAATTTAGTATGTATCGATTCTGGCGTTTATTTGCTCGCTTGGGTCGAGCGCAAGACCCCAGCGCCGTCGTGGCTTTTGTCACGACGGCGCTTCTTGTTTACGGCGCGGTTCGTTCTTCGTTGTGGACATTGGTAGGGGCGCCACTTCCTCCGCTACTTCTTTGGACTGCTACCGCTGGGCACCTGGTTGCGTTGGCCTTGCGATGGAGCAAGTTCGCATCGTTTGCCGTTGTGCTGGCGCTGGTTGCCGGGCTTCTGGAGCTGTTTGGAGTTGGCGTTAACGCCGATAACCATTTCGCGCTTGAACTTCTCGCGCTGGCCCTTCTAGCCGGTGC
Organism: Binatia bacterium; assembly: GCA_047611725.1. Lineage (GTDB taxonomy): Bacteria > Desulfobacterota > Binatia > UBA1149 > CAITLU01 > JBLFWR01. The sequence continues at coordinate 14,416 of JBLFWR010000056.1, forward strand.
GGCGGGTGGCGCTGGCGCACGCGGCACCGATGCATTGACCGAAACCCTTGGCGGCCTTCGAGCCCTTGTCGCGGTGGTACTGTTTCATACCGGGCTGGCCAAAATATGGACGGGTTTGTGGGATCAGGGCGAGTTCCTGGCCTACATGATCGGCCACGGCGAGCGGTTCGGGGTTCCGTTTTCGTGGCTTGTCGGCGCCGAGCAGATCGCGCGGCTCGCCGCCTACGATACCCTGCGTAGCGACGTCGGGCCGTATCTTGTCCCGGGAGTGGTTCTGCCGCTTGCTTCGATGGCAGTGGTGGCCGCTGAACTCACCTTGCCACTGGCGCTTATGGCCACCGCTACGCGACGCTTCGCGATTCAGGTCAGCCTCGTTTTCGTTTTGTGCCTTCAGGTTCTTGCCCAGGAGTTTGGATTCGCTGCGTTGTTTAGCATTTTGCTGTGGTCGTTCGGCGGTAACCGTGCGGGTGCTCGGTCGCTGCGACGTACTACAGTAATAGCGGTCGCACTCCTGACGCTGGCGTTGTGGGCGATGGATGCCACCGGCAGCTTTGATCGGGGGAACCTGTGAGCCGCGTACTCTCACGGACGGTTCTCGTCGCCGTACTGCTCATGGCTGGGTTGTGGCCTTTTGCCCATCACGTGTTGGTCGAACGCTGGGAAGCCAATCCTTGGAAGTTTGCAGGTTGGGCGATGTACACAGAACCGGTTCCGCCGGTGCTCGTCGCGCTATTTGAACCGCGCGACGGTGGCTTCGTGTATTTGCAAGAACTTTCGTTGGCACCGGTCGTGCTTGCCGAGCTGGATCGATTCAAGGCACGCCGTCGTGAACTCGGACGGTTAGTAAGTCCCGACGATCTCGCGCGCGTCGCACTCGGAGCTCGTCAGGATCTATTCTCTGTTTCGGTGCTGGTGCAGCGATTTCGGCTCGATCCCAAAACGGCGATGATCACGACAACGCGACAGCGCTACGACTATTTGCGATCCTCGGATGGCGGAGTGGTAAGCATTGGGTCGGCTGCTTTGTGAACGGCTACCTTCGCCGGTCGGGTGGCCGGCAGGCGGATTTCCCCTTCTCCACCGTCGCCGGTCGGTGCTTTGGCGGCACTTGTGGTGCTCGCTTCCAGCGCCGCTACTAGTCGATCCACATTGGCTGTGATCATCGAAATGTAGTCGGTGGTGTCAGTGCTGCTCCCGGTCTGATGTTCGAGAACGGCGACATGGGCGTTGGCGTACTGCGTGTACTCGGCGATGGCAGCCGGGCTTGTGTAGGCGGTCGCGATCAGAACGCCAATCCCGCGATCGGAAGCGGAAGCCGCCATGTCGCGCAAGTGATTTAGCGGTGAGCCTTGCCCAACAACGGGCTCCAAAATTCCCTGCGTGCGTATGTTGAAGCGGTGTGTGAAGTAGCTCCAAACTCTCGTGTCCACGACAACCTTCGTTCCCGCCCACGGCAATAAAGCGTAGAACCATCCCGCGAGTTCGTCACTTCGCCCCTGGCCCTGGAGCAAGTCGGCAAGGTCGCCGCGTTCGAAAAGCAGGGCCAAGCTTTTGGCGTGATAGTCGGGGGCGAGGGCGGGGCCGACCATGGCGATGCCCAGGCGTTGTTCAAAATCTGTGCCGCGCACTGCGAACTCTTCGGCGGCCGCAGGCAACAGCGAAGCGAAGCGAGCTTCGAGTAGCTTGGCGACGGCCAGCGCGTTTAGCGGGTCGAGCAAGTAGTGTGGGTTTCCGTTCGCATGGCGCGTGCCGGCAACCGAGCGCTGCCCCGAAGCGGGCGTCTCGCGTATCTGGGCGACGTGTGATGCGTCTAAATATCCGGAACCGCCGGGCACAACCTCACGGGATCGCGGTGGCCCCGTGCGCTCGAAACTCCAGCCTTGCTCAAGCCCGACTCCGTTTCTGAGGTAAATGTCGGCCTCTGCCATGCATTCGCGAAATGTCGCGTCGGCGTGAACTCGATAGGGATCGCCCGACGGTGATGCCAGTGCGGTGACCTCTACGTACTCGCCGCCAATCTCACGCGCCAAAGACGCAAGAGTGGGTAACGTTGCGCAGATCCTAAGTGAGGTCGCTTCGGCCGGCTCCGGCACGGTGACTGGAGCTTTGGGGGTGATGCCAGCTGGTTGCGGTGCGCTCAGTGCGTGAGCTACGTCTGTGCGGATTGGGTTCGCCAATGCAGCGATCAGTACACAGGCGAGTAGGCAGGCTGTCGCTGTGAGTCGCGAAAAGGGTGAGTGGGGAACGGTGGTCGCCATCGTAGTTGGCGACAGGTGCGCGCGCAGAGATCTTCGCGTCAGCGTGCTGCAGCGGCAAGCGAAGCGACCGGTTATACTTGGCCGTCGGGTGCGCGACGGTGCTTGGATTCGCCGCTTTGAAGGGGCGCCGCACAATGGTCCGGCGTTTACTACCCAAGGTGCGAGCGCTAGGTAGATGCCTCCCGGAGGCCTCTATGAGAACGATTCGTGTCCGCCCGTTTCTACTGCCCGCTGTGCTGTCGATGCTACTTGCCGGGTGTCCGGCGTCGACTCCGGACAAGCCAGCCGTCAATCTGCAAAACGCCGCCGGTACGGCCGATTTCGCCAACATTGAGGCCAACCTCGCCGCGGGCGTTGATGTGAACGAGCGTGGGCGCTCCGGGGCGACAGCCGTTCATGCCGCCGCCTGGAGCGACCACCCGGAGATCGTTCGCCTGCTTGTGTCCAAGGGGGCTAAACCAGACCTAGTCGATGAAAAGGACTACACGCCTTTGTGCTACGCTGCCCAGAACGGATTTCCGCGGGTTGCCGAGGCACTCTTGGAAGCTGGCGCAGACGTAAACTTTCAGAATCAGTACGGCTGGGCGGCTATTCACAGCGCGGCCTCTCAGGGGAAAGTTGAGCTTCTCGGCATCCTGCTCGACGCGGGTGCTGAGGTTCAGGTTCGTGACGGGTTCGGGAAGTCGCCACTTCATATGGCGGTGAAGAGTCACGAAACTACCGAAGATAAGCTGAAAATCGCTGCATTGCTCATCGAGCGCGGGGCTGATGTTAACCGCAAAGATCGGTCGGGACGTACGCCGCTTGCCGAAGCTAACTCCAAGTCTCAAGATGCGGCGTTGAGCGAGTTTCTGAAAAGCAAGGGTGGAACCGAGTAGTCGCAGGCTTCGCTAAGCATGCGACGCGGTCGGTCGCGTTGTGAAGTCGAAGAGCTGGAGCCCGCGCGGACTTAAAGGTAGTCCAGAGCGTGCGCACGGCCGTTATCCTTTCACTTTTTTGGTTTCTTGCGCTCGCAGGACTCGGCACTTACTTCCCGTTCTACAGTCTTTACCTTCACGAAAATCTGGGCCTGTCGGCGACCGAGGTTGGTTTTGTGATGTCGGTGGTTCCGTTGATAGGGATGCTCGTGCAGCCCTCGTGGGGGCACCTGGCTGACCGCAGTGGCGAACGTGCCAGAGTTCTTGGTCTGATCAGCGCCGGTGCGGCTGTTCTTTATTTTCTTCTCACCGGGGCTCGCGGTCTCGGCCCCGCCTTGATTGGTACCGCGATTCTCGCAACGTTTTCGACGGCGATTATTCCGATCGCGGTTTCGACAACGTTTGCGCTTGTACGCCCACTCGGGCCGCATGCGTTTGGCTTGGTTAGGGTTTGGGGGACGGTCGGGTTCTTTGTTTCGGTGGTCGGGTTCCCATGGATGCTCGGCCTGTTCGATTCAAACGCTCTGCCCGCAACCGTGTGGCCCGCAACCGTGTGGCAGGGCTGGCTCGCGACCACGCCCCAAAGCACTCAACCGCTGTTGGGGTTGCTACTGCCCACAACCGCGTTCTGCCTGATGGTTGCCGCAGCGATCACCCTGTTTTTGCCGCGAGCGAAAGCCTCTGACGTCAAAGCGTCGCCCGGCGACTGGCGTCTGTTGCTCGGCAATCACGCGTTTCTTCGATTGCTGGGCTTTACGTTTCTCGCCTACTTTTTTCTGCAAGGGCCGATGGCTCTGTTTCCGCTGTTCGTGCGTTCCTTGGGCGGTGGCGTCGATACCGTGTCCCAAATGTGGATCTTTATGCTTCTGCTTGAGGTGCCGTTGATCGCGGCTTCAGGTGCGGGCCTGGCGCGCGTCGGGGCACGCGGCTTGATTGCGATCGGTATCGTTGCGGGATCGTTACGGTGGGTAATCTCCGCGACGTCGGTTGATATGAATGTGATCTTCGCTGCCCAGTTACTTCACGGAGTCACCGTGACGGGGCTGATCATTGGTGCGCCGCTTTATGTAGAGGCCGTAGTGCCGCCGCAACTGCGAGCCACAGGGCAGGGAGTGCTGGCGATGGTGGGCGTGAGCCTGGGGGGAATCTTGTCGAACCTTTGCGCCGGAAGTCTCATGGATTGGGCCGGGCCGAAGGCTCCGGCGCTTTGGGGTGGAAT
>JBLFWR010000057.1:0-18629 GCA_047611725.1 Binatia bacterium
GTCGGCAGGCATCTCGTTGACAGTCAGTAGAGCCTTTTCTTCTTGATTGGTGAACCGACGCTCGCGAGGGCCGTTGGGCAGAACAAACGAGCCTTCTGCTTGTAGCCGTTCGCTGAAGCGCTCGAACCCAGGCAGGACGCGCTCGATTCGATCGCGGATTCGGTCGTAGTCTCTTGCCATCGCGAGCCAATTAATCCCGCTTTCCGGCAAACTGGAATTGGCGATACTGGCGACGATCTCGACCTCGCTCAGTAACGTCGATGAAGCTGGACGAAGCGTCCCCCGCGACGCGTGGACGACACTCATTGAATCCTCGACCGTAACGAACTGTTCGTTACCACCGCTGTGGTCGCGTTCGCTACGTCCCAGGCACGGAAGCAACAGTGACTCGCGCCCAGGAGTGACATGGGTACGGTTGAGCTTGGTTGCGACGTGCACCGTTAGTTCGCAGTTCTTCAAGCCCGCCAGTACGCGGGGTGAATCCGGTGTCGCGGCCGCGAAATTACCACCCAAGGCCATGAAGACACTGACCTTGCCGTCTTCCATTGCATGCATGGCAGCGATGGTGTCCATGCCGTGGTTTCTGGGCGCGTCGATTTTAAACTCGCTGTCGAGGCGTTGGAGGAAATCCTCTTTGGGTTTCTCCCAGATGCCCATCGTACGATCGCCTTGAACGTTGGAATGCCCGCGTACCGGGCAAACACCCGCTCCGGGGCGTCCGATGTTGCCGCGAAGTAAGAGTAAGTTTACTACCTCTCGAACGTTCTCTACGCCGTGTTGGTGCTGCGTTAGCCCCATTGCCCAGCATGCGATGGTGCTCTTCGCAGCGATGTAGATGTCAGCCGCAGCTTGCATGTCACTGTGCGAAAGGCCGCTTCGTGTTTCGAGTTCTTCGAATTCGATTGCCGCAAGACTCGTACGCAGGGCTTCGAAGCCCGCGGTGTGTTCTGCGATGAAGTCGAGATCGATGACAGCTCCGGGGGTTGCGTCTTCAGCTTCGAAGACACACTTCATAATTCCTTTGAGCAGTGCGATGTCGCCGCCCACGCGTACTTGTAGGTACAAGTCCGCGATTTCGGTGCTTGCGCCAAGCAGTTGCGTGGGACGTTGCGGATTCGAAAAGCGGACAAGACCACGTTCTCGAAGCGGGTTAATGGCGACGATCCGTGTGCCGCGCTCTTTGGCTGTTTGCAGGGCCGAGAGCATGCGCGGGTGATTGGTGCCGGGGTTCTGGCCGAGCACGAAGATTGCGTCGGTTTGATAGAAGTCGTGCAGGCCGACAGTGCCCTTGCCTATCCCAAGAGTTTCACTCAGGCCGGTGCCGCTGGATTCGTGACACATGTTCGAGCAGTCGGGCAAATTGTTGGTGCCCAGTGTGCGGGCGAACAGTTGATAGAGGAACGCTGCTTCATTGCTGGTGCGTCCCGATGTGTAGAAAACGGCGTGGTTGGGGTCGGAGAGCGAAGTGAAGTGTTGCCCAATGTGGGAGAAGGCGCGATCCCACGAGATTGCGCGGTAATGATCGGAGCCTGCTTCCTTGAACATTGGCTCGACCAGGCGGCCTTGGGCTTCTAGCCACTTGTCGCTGCGCCCAGCCAGATCGCCAATACAGTGCTCAGCAAAGAAGGGAGCTGCCACGCGCTTGACTGTGGCTTCGTGGGCGACAGCTTTGGCGCCATTTTCGCAAAATTCGGCGTGCGATCGTTCCTGCGGTTCAGGCCAGGCACAGCCTGGACAATCGAATCCGTCAACTTGATTCAATCCGGCCAGCGCACGAACTCCGCGTAGAATGCCCGCCTCGGAAAACGTTCGTTTCAGGGCGACGGTAACGCCCTTGAGGCCAGCTGCTGCAGCGTTGTCTTTAGACATGTTGCGAGATTGGCACGGATGGCGTGCTCAGCCGGGCCTCGTGGCGACAAGGCGTTCGGGATGGGTGTATACGTTCATCGAATCCTTGCGCGCGAAGCCGACCAACGTCATGCCAGCCGCGTCGGCCAGCGCAACCGCCAGCGATGTCGGGGCCGAGATCGCGACTACCACAGGCACGCGCGCTGCCAAGGCCTTTTGTACAATTTCGTAAGAGATGCGTCCAGATACCACCAGCGCTGTACCTGACAAAGGCAGCCGGCCTTGGCGCGCTGCCCACCCGACGATTTTGTCTACGGCGTTGTGTCGGCCCACATCTTCGCGCACCGCGAGGATGGTTTGTGAGTCGGCGTGAGTTTGAAAGAGCCCGGCCGCGTGTAGACCGCCGGTTTGCGCGAATACTTTCTGGTGGCTGGTAAGAAGGACAGGTAGCCCGGCGATGGTATTCTCGTCAAAGCGTGTGTCGTCGACAAGTGGCGAGGCGGTATCCATCACATTCTCGATCGTCGCTTTACCGCAGATCCCGCAAGAAGAGCTTGCGTACAGATTGCGGCGCAAGCGTTCGAGATCCACGACCACGTCATCGCGCAGGTGAATTTGAATCACATTGTCTTCAGCTTCGGGCGTTTCAACGGTGGTGCAGTGGCGAACCGAGACGACTTGCTCGGGGCGCTCCACGACTCGTTCGGTGAAGAGAAAACCCATCGCGAGCTCTTCGTCGTTGCCGGGGGTGCGCATCACCACCGCTAGAGAAACGGGGCCGAGGCGGATTTCCAGCGGCTCCTCGCGAGCCACGAGGTCGCTGGCCGTTTCGTGTCCATGCGCGCCTATACGCGTGGTCTGGACGGTCTGCGTACTGACCTGGTCTGTAGCGTCGTAATTTGGGGCGTTACTGCTCACGGGCTACCAGCATGGCTGGCAGCAGCAGGCGTGACAATCCGAAGCAGACCGCAATGTGAACTTACGCCGCTGGCGGAACCGGGGCACGGAAGCTCACCGCGAAAAAGTCGTTGCCCTTGTCATCAACGAGAATGAAAGCCGGAAAATTTTTCACGGTGATTTTCCAGACCGCTTCCATGCCGAGCTCTGGATATTCGAGGACCTCGACCTTGGTAATGCTCTCCTTGGCGAGAATCGCGGCAGGACCGCCGATCGAGCCGAGATAGAAGCCACCGTGCTTCTTGCAGGCTTCGGTGACACCCGGACTGCGGTTGCCCTTGGCTAGCATAATCATAGAACCGCCGTGGCTTTGGAAAAGATCGACATAGCTGTCCATGCGCCCGGCCGTGGTTGGGCCGAAACTTCCGGATGCCATGCCCGGCGGCGTCTTGGCTGGCCCCGCGTAATACACCGGGTGTTTTAGCATGTACTCGGGCAGGCCTTGCCCAGCATCGATACGGTCTTTGAGCTTGGCGTGCGCAATGTCACGAGCCACGACCAGAGTGCCACTGAGCGACAATCGGGTTGTCACCGGATGTTGGGAAAGTTCCGCCAGGATCTCTTTCATCGGTCGATCCAAATCGATGTCGACGACGTTGTCGGCCGGAATCACACGCAACTCATCGGGGATGAGGCGACCAGGATTGCTGTCGAGCTTTTCGATCCACAGCCCGTCGCGATCGATTCGCGCTTTGATGTTGCGATCGGCGGAACAAGAAACACCGACACCCACGGGTAGCGAAGCCCCGTGTCGTGGCAGACGGATGACCCGCGTATCCAGCGCGAAGTACTTGCCGCCGAACTGAGCGCCGATGCCTGAAGCCTGAGCCAATTCCAGAAGCTTCTTCTCCATTGCGACATCGCGGAAGGCACGACCGTGCTCGTTGCCGGTGGTTGGCAACGTGTCGTAGTACTTTGTTGAAGCTATTTTGACGGTCTTCAAACACATCTCGGCTGAGGTGCCGCCAATCACGAAAACCAGGTGGTAGGGCGGGCACGCGGCCGTACCCAGCGCGCGGATCTTTTCGGTGAAGAATTTCTCGAGCCCTTCGGGGTTGAGAAGCGCTCGTGTCTCCTGAAACAAGAAGGTCTTGTTTGCTGAACCGCCGCCTTTGGCTACGAACAAGAATTCGTAGGTATCGCCGGGCGTAGCATACAGATCGATCTGGGCTGGCAAGTTGGTCCCCGTGTTCTTCTCCGTGAACATGTCGAGGGCGGCGTTTTGCGAGTAGCGCAGGTTCTCGGTCGCGTAAGTGTCGTAGATTCCGCGTGACAGATGTTCAGCGTCATTGGCTCCGGTCCAAACGGACTGGCCTTTCTTGCCGATTACTATGGCTGTACCGGTGTCTTGACAGAACGGAAGGATGCCTTCGGCTGCGGTCTCGGCGTTGCGCAGCATTGTTAGTGCTACGTAGCGATCGTTTTCCGAGGCATCCGGGTCGTCCAAGATCGCGCGCACCTGTTCGAGATGCTTGGGGCGTAGAAGGAAGGAGCAGTCGCGGATCGCCTCGCGGGCAATATGCGTTAGAGCTGCGGGGTCCACGCGCAGGACGTCATGATCCCCGAACTTTTCGACCGACACGAGTTCCGACCCTAGGTGACGATATTCGGTATCATCCTTGCGGAGAGGAAAGAGTTCCTGATAGTGAAATTCCGGGTTGCCCATCGAGTGCTCCTATGATCGGACGGCTGCTGTGCGAGCCATCGCGGACCCGAGATTACAGACGGGGCAGGGCAAAATTGCGACCGATGGTGGGCTTGGGCGATTGGGTGAAACCGCACCACGGTGTACAGTCCGCCGCTGCGCCAAACGGCGCCCGACCTTGGCCGAACAGGAGACCACTATGTCGATTGGAAAAATAAGTGTTGCGGTTCTTTGGATCGCTTTGGCGGGTGCCTTTCTCGCTCCCGACGGCTCGACCTATGCCGAATGGGGTCGCTTCTTTTTCTGGCTGACCTTGGCCGCTCATGTCGTGGAGTGTGCGATTTTCTTCGGGAAGGCCAAAGCGTCGAAGGGGGCTCTGGGCTCGAATCTGGCGCTAATCTTTGTTTTCGGCGTCGCCCACGTCATGGAGCTTGAGCCGGCCTAAGCCCCGGTGCCCCAACGGGGCCTAGGCCTGGTGGCTGCCCAAATGTTTGCGCACAGTTTGGCTGAAGCCTGTGGATAACAGTGGGCTGGGGCGAAGTTCGCTGCCCTGACTCCAAAACCGCGATTTACGCAGAAGATACCCATCGACCAAACTTGGCATCCGGGTACAATTCGCAATCCTTACCAACGCAGGAGTTTCCGGTGGCCGACGATCTCGAAATACAAGACCCCAAACGTGCCGAACGCGTCTCGCGACCCAGTGTCGCAGCACTTGACGAAATACTTGGAGTTCCGCTTCCGGTACTCGACGACGGCTTTATCCGTGTCGTCGACTACATGGGTTCCGACGCATCCATTGTTCAAGCTGCCCGCGTTAGTTACGGCGCCGGCACCAAACGGGTTCACGAGGATCGCGGTCTGATCCGCTATCTGATGCGCCACTGGCATACGACGCCGTTCGAAATGGCGGAGATCAAATTCCACGTGCGCGTACCGATGGATTGCTGGCGTCAGTGGATCCGGCATCGCACGTCGTCCACCAACGAGTACAGCACCCGTTATTCACTCGCGATCGATGCGTCTCAACGAACCTTGCCAGGGCAGTGGCGCACGCAGTCGGAAGATAATCGTCAGGGTAGCGATGGAATGTTGTCGGCCGACGACGGAACGCGCATGACCGCTCGCGAAACCCAACTGCAAACGCTGTCTCGTGAAGTTTACCAAGAGCGCCTTGCCACTGGTGTCGCCCGTGAACAGGCCCGCAAGGATCTACCGCTTTCGACCTACACAGAGGCGTACTGGAAGACGAACCTTCACAATCTGCTCCACTTCTTGCGCCTACGGATGGATTCTCACGCGCAGCTTGAGATTCGAGAATACGCGCGGACCATTGGCGAGCAGGTTGTTGCCAAGTGGATGCCTGCGGCGTGGGAAGCGTTCGTGGATTATCGGTTGGAGTCTTCTGGTCTGACGCGTCTTGAATTCGAAGTGCTCAAGGGCCTGACCGGTGGCAACTCGCAGGCCGCCACGGCTGCTGCGGAAGGTTTCGGATGGTTGGATCGGCGCGACGACGGCACGCTTAAAGCAAACCGTGAGCGTTTGGAGTTCGAGGGCAAGGCGCGCGAACTCGGCCTTGCGATTCCGTGGACATGAAGAACCGAGCAGGTTCGACCTGCCGCCGTTTGGTTGTTGAGGGTTAAGGATGGCTAAGAAAATCGATTGGCACTACCACCGCGGTGGTTGAACGTCCTGCATTCGAGCGTCCAAGTTTCTGGACGCAAACGGCATTGCAGTGAAAGTTGTTGTTCCCGCCTCACGCAAACTCGGGCGCGAAGATGCCGCCGACATCGCGCGCAAGGCCACAAAGTTGATTGTGGCGAAGGGCAAGAAAGTCAGCGAGTTTTCACCCGGTGGCAAGGCTTCTGCCGAAGTGGTTGATGCGATGCTTGGTCCTACCGGGAACCTGCGTGCTCCTTGCATCATTGTTGGCAAGACCGTCCTTGTTGGATTCAACGACGAGGTCTACGCGAAGGTGTTCGGCTGAAACCCTGGTTTGCCGCCTCGCTGGCCTCGCACGTCCTGCTCGTCCCGCTCGTGGTGGCCTTGTCGGGTTGCGTGAGTGCAGCGGGGCCGCTTTGTAAGGCGACGACAGTCGCGTTAGCGGCAGTTCGTGACGATTTCAGTGCAGCGGCCGGCTGTCTTGTGCGCCGCGGCGACCGCCTTCTGGTTGTCCGTGATCGTAAAACCGGTCGCCTGGGGTTTCCTGCTGGAGGCCCAATCGCTGGCGAAACCCCGCCCTGCACCGCCCATCGCGAAACCTGGGAAGAAACTGGCATCGATGTGCAGGTTGAAGAACTACTGCATGTCGTCGAAAACGGTTTTCACCTTTACCAGTGCACGTTAACTGAGACGTCAGTGGCCAGCAGCGGCCAGCAGCCGGTTCCGCAACACGCGTTGTCCGAAATCTCGTCGGTCGCGTGGCTGCGTCTGAACCAAATCACACCGGACGATTGGCGTATCCCTGGTCAGCTGCCGTTGGTTTCTCGACTCTTTGCGCAGAGCAAAGAGACGACACGCTGAACTACTTTTGGTTTATTGATCGAGAATTCGATCGAGAAATCTGGCGAGGCCATCGATATAAACCCGACCCGAAGTCACGAATCCATCGGCATGCGTGCCGCTGATTTCAAGAAACTCTTTTGGACCGAGTGCTACTTCGAAAAGACGCCGCCCTTGTTCGAATGGAACAACTTGGTCAGTGGGGCTGTGAATGAAGAGTTTGGGTGCTCGAATCGCCTGGACACGCGCAAAGTTGTCGTAGCCGATGGTCGCGAAGCGAGCCACGCCGGGTAGCGGAAACACGCGTGCGGCCATGTCGCGGATCGATGTGAAGGTGCTCTCGAGAACGAGTGCGGCTGGCTCAACGCGCACAGCCAGGTCCGACGCAACACCTCCCCCGAGCGATCGCCCCACGATCACGATTCGCGATTTGTCGAAGCCTTTGTTTCGCGACAACCAGTGCCACGCTGCACGCGCGTCTTCGTAGGTTCCATTTTCGCTTGGGCGACCTTCGCTCCGACCGTAGCCACGGTAGTCGATGGCGAGCACGGATAGTCCGAGGTCGCGCAGAATTGAGTAACTCTCTATCCGGTGGGAGATGTTGCCAGCGTTGCCGTGCAAAAAGATGACCGCTCCGCGTTCCGATCCAGCCGGGATCCACCATCCGTGAAGGGCCACGCCATCGCCGGTTTTTATGGTGAGGTTCTCGAACTCGAGTCCGGCGTCGGCCGGCGATGCGATCAGTTCTCGGGTCGGAAAGTACAGGAACTTGGCTTGCAGGGCGGAGAACATCGTTGGGGATTCGTGGCTCACGGTCGCAGCCTAGCTACGACCTTTGCGACGCGATTTACGCCGCTCTAGCCGTAACGACCCAGGTTGAGCCGCCGATGACAACTCCGTTGTCCGTAATAAAAGGTGTCAGGCCCGCCCGAACGGATTCAGTGATCTTAGCGAGGGTGGCGTCGTCAATTTCGCCACTGGCGATTTTGCGTCCGATGGGTCCCAGTCGCACCAAGAAGGCGAGCGTCTCGTCTACCGAAGCGCCGGCGCCGAGGGTCATATCAGTCGTGAATTCTTCGATCGAAATATTCGCGAAGCCAGCCTTTTGAAGGATGGAGCGTACGCGATCTGCGTCGGCAAATGCGAACGGACCCGGGGCTCCGGGTACAGGAGGATCAAATGTCACGTGCTCCATGGCGGCAGCAATCGTGGTCATGATCCAAGGGTTTTCGGCTACGCTGCGCCAACACACGAAAGACATTCGTCCGTTCTTGCGCAGAGCTTTGCGCAGGTTGGTGAACGCGGCGACTGGGTTGTCGAAAAACATGACGCCGAATCGTGAGTAGGCGATGTCGAAACTCGCCGCTGTGAATGGCGATGTTTGGGCATCTGTTTCCTGGAAGTGCGCGTTGTCGATGTTGTTTTCGTTGGCACGTTCGCGGGCGCGCGCCAGCATTGGAGCGGACAGATCGATGCCGGTTACTTGGCCGCCCGGTGCGACGCGCTTGGCCAGTTCCAGTGTCGTGTGCCCACAGCCGCAACCGATATCCAAAGCATTCTCGCCAGCCACGGGTAGCAGGGCGTCGAGGGCGGCCTGGCCGAGGGGATTGAGCATGGTGTCGAGCATGTCCTGAAACTTCACCCAACTGGCCCCTGCCTGGTCGTTCCAGTAGGTGCGCTGCTCTTCGTTCCTGGTCTCTTCACTCATCGGGGTCGGTCTCGCTTATCATTCGTTCTGGCGTTCTAGTTGGTTGGGGCTGATGCCGTCGGTCGATGCTTTCGTTCGATACTCGCATGTTTCGCATGCTTCGCGTTGCGTCTGCCTACCGTGAACCCCGGCGGGTCGCCACACGCCGGGCGGAATTTCGTTGGCCGCATCGATGTTTACGCCTCCGCCCGGCACCCGTTTGCCCAAAACTAGAACACGTTCTACTGTTGGGTTTGAGCTGATTTTGCTCAATTTGACTCAATTTGAATGTGTCACAGCCTCGACAGCTACGGCGCGCCCAACTACCACACGCGTTGGCGAGGCGAGCTCGCTTGGCCAGCCCCCGGAGATTCGACCCATGACCTACTATCCGACCGACCTCGGGATCATCGATTTGATGCTGGAACTCCCCACCGACGACAAAGGGACCTGGTACGATTTTCTCAAGCCGCTGCTCATGGACGAGGAAAGTCGTGAGCTCTTCAAGTTCCCCGCCGAGTACATGTTCAAGCAGGTCCCGACCGTACGCGACAGTGACGATTACATGGGGATCGCGCTCGATGAGATGGACAAGCACGGGATCCAGAAGGCGATGATTTCGGTTAGTTTTGGAAACCCTCTGGGTGCCCAGGCGATCCAAGAACACGGTGACCGTTTCATCCCGAGCTTTGCGGTTGATCCGAATCTCGGCATGGAGGGAGTGCGACTTCTAAAGCGCGCGCATCGAGAATTTGGAGTGAAGGCCGCTACCGCATTTCCCGCAGGGTGCTGTCCTCAGGTTCCGATCAACGACAAGAAGTTCTACCCGCTGTATGCGGCCTGCGTGGAATTGGACATTCCCATTTTCGTTTGTGCCGGCGTTCCAGGCCCGCGTGTCCCGATGGCTTGCCAGCACGTGGAACACATTGACGAAGTTTGCTGGTTCTTTCCCGACCTGAAATTCGTCACCCGACACGGTTGCGAGCCGTGGACCGAGTTGATGGTGAAGCTGATGGTGAAGTACCCGAACCTGTACTACTCAACCAGCGCGTTTGCGCCCAAGCACTATCCGAAGGCGATCGTAGATTACGCTAACAGCCGTGGCGCCGACAAGATTCTCTACGCTGGCTATTTCCCGATGGGCTTGTCGCTTGAGCGTATTTTTGCCGACATGTCGCTTGTCCCGTTTAAAGACGAAGTCTGGCCTAAATTCCTGCGCACTAACGCCTTGCGCGTATTGGGGCTGGAAGATTAGTCGTTGTAGTTTTCGTAGAAAACGTACTGCGTGGCGTAGTCGCTGATCTCGAAATAGACCTTCTCTTCGCCATTATCCACGATGAAATTCTGGTTGATGTCGACGTAGCCGTAGCCGTAGCGATAGGAGCGAGGAGTCCCATCGCTCGTGCCCATAGCCGTAGACATCTTGTCGATTTTTATGAATCGCATGTGAAGCTTATCACCCGCGATGATGTCGAGAACGCCGTCGGTGCCCGTGTAGTTCTGGAGGCCACGGCGTAAAGCGTTCTGCGATTCCTGCGTGCAGCCTTGGCTGGTCAAAGACAGGGCACCCAATGCAATAGCGATAGCGAGACCGGCGAAGGTGGTTTTAGTCGTCATGATTGGAACCTCTATCTGCGAACTTGAGGCAGGCAGAGCGCGGCGGCAAGTCGCAGTCAATTGCGAAAAACGGGGGCGGCGAAGATTTCTACGTTGGCTGGACTTCGGTTCGAGCCAGCGCGTCGAGCACAATGGTCGGAGTGATGATCTCGGGAAGCAAGATCGGCTCAGTCCCTTCGGCTCCGTGGTAGAGAATGTAGAAGGGGACGCTGCTGCGCCCGAAGTTCGCCAACGCACGCGTGATGACAGGATCACCGTTCGTCCAGTCGGCTTTCATCGTCACCACCCCTTGTTCCGCAAACTTGGCCCAGACCTTGTCGGAGCCGAGAGCGACGCGCTCGTTGACTTTGCACGACAGGCACCAAGCGGCGGTGAAATCTACGAACACCGGAACTCCGGCGGTTCGTAGTTCGGCCAAGCGTGCTTCGTCGTAGGGAATCCAAGAATGGCCTGCGGTTGCTGTTCCCGGCGAGCATTCGGCTGCGCAGGCGGTCGAAGACACCGGTAGGTTTGCAGCGCTGATACCCAAATACAGCCCTGCGCAGATCGCTACTGTTGTACCTGCGCGAGCAAGAACACGTGCCGGGCCTGCCAAATTCGTCATCTCGAAGTGTCCGACCAACCACACTCCAAATCCCAAAAATACCAGCGCGGCGAGTAGCTGCATGACAGCATCGTTGCCAACCTGTTGGCCGAAGACCCACAGCAACCAAACGGCGGTGGCGAACAACGGAAAGGCCATCGCTTGCTTGAACGTGATCATCCAAGCCCCGGGTCGCGGAAGGCGGGCTAACAGTGCCGGTTGATAGCTAAGCAAGACATAGGGCGCAGACATCCCAACCCCAAGCATGGCGAACACCGCTAGCGCCGTGCCCGCGGGCTGCGCTAACGCGAAACCAAGTGCAGTCCCCATGAAAGGCGCGGTGCAGGGCGTGGCTAGAACGGTTGCCAGCGCTCCCGAAAGGAAGGACCCGCGGTATCCACTGTGCGAGTCGAAGCGTCCGGCTGCTGTCGTCAGCGACGTCCCAATCTCGAAGACACCTAAAAGGTTGAGGCCCATCGAAAAGACCACCAAGACCATCAGGGCGACGAAAGCTGGGGATTGCAGTTGGAAGCCCCAGCCGAGCTCGCGACCGCCTTCGCGCAACAACAACAAAAGACCTGCCAGTGCGACAAACGAGACGATAACTCCGACCGCGAAGGCGTGTCCGTGTCGTCTGATCGAGGCCGGGTCGTGGTGCGCAGACTGTACGAACCCGAGAATCTTCAGAGAAAGAACCGGGAAAACGCAGGGCATGAGGTTGAGAATCAGTCCACCAACGAACGCGAGCAGCAGGGCGCCCAACAGTGTCGTGCCGCTGGTTGTCGCGCCCAGTGCGGGTGGGGGATCGGTGTTCGCGACACTTGTTGCGACACTTGTTGCGACAGTCGCTGCGGCACTGGCGCTGTTCGGAAGTGTGGTTGGTTTACTTTCTACGGTGCGGGCGATGGCTGCCGCTGGTTCTAGTGCGACGTCGGTACGCAGCGTGACTGCGTGTGTGGCGTCTTCGAAGTCCCAAGCCTGGTCCGCCACGAGTACGGCATGGAGTTCTTCGAGCGGGCCAGTGCGATCGTCGGAGCGCTGTAGGTGAAGGCGAAGGGTGCGGCCGTCGCGTTCGGTGCGCTGTTTGGCCGCATGGTTCAGAACGGCCTGCTCAAGAGGAAACACGGCTACGTTGGTTAGCAACGGGTCGGCGTCGCTCGGGGCGACGAGTTCGACGATGACTTGGTCGCCCTCGTTCCATGCGCGTGTCGTCCAACCTGCCAAGGTTTGCGGGAGGTTTCGTCGGGCACTCGCGAAGTCGTCGATCCATCGTGAGTCAGGCAGGGGCCGGCCGGTTTCGACTCCGATCGTGAGCGCGAGATCGGCTTTGCCGGGGACGCAGGCATCGGCTTGGCAAACAAGCCACGAGGCGGTTGCTGCGAGCGTGACGTCGGCGCCGGTGGCGGCACCGACAGGCACCGCGATGTCAGTGAGCAGAAGGGCGTCGCCGTGATAACCGTAAGTGACGAAGGGCGGGGTGGAAACGACCTCCGGATGGGGCCAGGCAATGTCACTGGCAACGAAGCCCGTCGGTGTGTTCCATTTGATCTGCGGGGGAAGGCCCGAATCCCCCGGATTGCGCCAGTACACGTGCCAGCCCGGCTCGGGCGTAAAACGAATGCCGAGTGGGGCCATTGTGCCGGGCTGCATGCTTTCGTGCTCGGAGAGGAGTTCTACGACGATGTGCGGACGCTCGACGGGCTGGGCCCACGCGCTATGCGGAAGAAGCGGCACGAGCGACATCAGGAACGCGAAGCTCGCCAGTGTCGCGGCGAATACGCGCGGTGCTCTATGGGTGGATTGAGAGTTCAAAAGAATCAGTCCTGTTGCGATCACCGTGCGTGTACGTGTGTTCTTTCGCCATGTTACACCGACGTGGCGAGGCGGCTTACTGTTCAATCCTTAGCACAGGCGACGTGCGACGTTCAGCCGCCGGGCACTCAGCCTCCTTTTCTGGGCCGGGGCAGTCCCATACAGTTCCGTCGTTGTCGCGGCGACAGCCCCCGCGGCCGGCCAAAAATTTGGACGAAATGGTTTCCTATCAGCGCGCTCTGACCGCCACCGGCGTCGCCATCCTCTCGGGACTCGGCGCCATGGAGGCCGTGGCGCGCCACCTCCACCCTCCGGAGCTTCCCAAGCTTCGCAGCCTCGTGGAGCCCAAGCGAGATCAACTCGCAGAAGCGCTAGCCGAATTTCGCGAGGCTTCGCCGCCCGATCCAATGCGGGGGTTCCACGAACGGCTGGCTGATGCGGGCCAGCGTGCGCATCGCGCCCTGGAGATGTTTTGCGAACCCCATCCTCCGGCTCAGGCCATCGTCGGGATCCTCCAGAGCATGAGTGCGCAGGCAAGGGCGCTGGAAGCTTTGTATGCGCTGCATCGGTTTCCGCCGATCAGCCGCTATTTTATCGAGGAGCCGTTCCACGATCGTCTCGAAGAGTTCGACCCGCGCCCGCCTTCGGGATTCACGGTTGGGTTGCATCAAAGCGGCAGCGCGGGCGACGGCGGTGGCGCACGTGGGGGAATGTGCGTGTATGTCCCCGAAAGCTGGGATGGCTCACAAGCCCTGCCTCTAGTGGTCGCCTTGCATGGTGGCGCCGGCAATGGCCGCGACTTCCTGTGGACATGGCTTCGTGAGGCGCGCGGCCGTCGGTTCCTTTTGCTCGTTCCTACGTCGCAGGGGTCAACCTGGGCATTGGACGGGCCAGACGCCGACACCCCGGCCCTTTCGCAGATGGTCGAGTTTATCGGGCAACGCTGGAATCTGGATCGCGAACACATCCTTTTGACCGGCCTTTCCGATGGCGCAACGTTTTCACTGCGGTCAGGGCTTGGTTCAGAGGAAGTCCCGTGGACCCACCTGGCGCCGATTTCTGGAGTATTACATCCGGGGCTGATCGCCGATGGGCGGATTGAACGGGCCCGCAACCGGCCGATCTACTTGGTGCACGGTACCTTGGACTGGATGTTCCCAGTGGCGATGGCTCGGGAAGCGGCGCAAACCCTGACCGAGGCTGCGGCCCAGCTGGTTTTTCGCGAAATCCCTGACCTTTCCCATACTTACCCCCGTGATGAGAATGATCGCATTCTAACCTGGTTCGACCCCCGGCTCGCTCTACCCGAGCGCGACACGGCCGCTGACCGGCCATGACCGGCCCATGACCGGGCAGGGGGAATCGAGCTGATCTTCTGGCGGTTCTACGGCGTTACAAGTGCACTAGTGGCGCCACGCGCTGCGTCGAGGCTGCCTTGCCACGGCCAGCCCGCATAAGGTGGGCACCGTGAACTCCGAGGCTGTGAACAGTCCGTCTCCCGTGTGTCCAGAAGGTCCGCGTGTAGTGACCGAAGCGAGAATGGATGCGCCGCAGACGTTCACGTTTCACAGCGGCGAGGCCGTTTACTATTCCGACCGCAGTCCGGACAAGGACACTCCCAACGAAGACTCAGCTGTACTGATTCCCGTCGATGCCAGCCGGACCATTCTCGCTGTAGCCGACGGAATGGGCGGACGGCCGCTTGGAGCCGAAGCATCGCGTACGGCGGTTGAGCATCTGCTGGCCGCTGCCGCAGTTTGTGGCCCCGAGGAGGCAAGCTTGCGCCCTGCAATTCTGGACGCTCTCGAAAATGCCAATCAAGATCTCGTCGAGCGCAGGAACGGGGCGGGCACTACGGCAGTTGTTACCGAGATCGTCGATGGGTGGTTGCGCCCCTACCATGTTGGCGACTCCACGGTGTTGGTGGTCGGGCAGCGTGGCAAGGTTAAGGTGCACACCGTGGCGCATTCGCCGGTCGGTTATGCGGTCGAGGCGGGTCTGCTCGACGAGAACGAGGCGATGCATCACGAAGAGCGGCATTTGGTGTCCAACTTGGTTGGTGCGGCCGACATGCGCATTGAGATGGGCAGTCGTGTAAAGCTCGCGCCTCGTGACACGGTGCTGTTGGCCAGTGATGGTCTGGTCGATAATCTGGATCCGAGCGAGATCACCGCTGCGGTAAGGGTTGGGCCGCTGGACCGTGCGGCGATTCGGCTCGTGGAAACCGCGCGTGAACGCATGCACGCGCCGCGCGAAGGGCAACCGAGCAAACTCGACGATCTCACATTTATTCTGTACCGACAGACGCGGTGAAGAACTTCGCACCTGAAATGGCGTTCGGTTTCCGCTAAAGTTTAGCGATGTCTATTCACGAAGTTGCCACTATCGGCAATCCTATTCTGCGCGCGCAGGCGCGCGAAATTGTCGCAAGCGAGATCGGGAGTCCAGAACTGCGCCAGCTGGTGGTCGATATGGTTGAAACCATGCACGCGATGGACGGCATCGGTTTGGCCGCACCGCAAATCAGTGTGCCGCTGCAATTGGCTGTGATCGAGATGAGCCCCGAATCCGAGCGTTATCCCGACATTGATTCGTTGCCCTTGACGGTCTTCATCAACCCTCGCATCACTGTACTCGATGAGACTGAGCAGGAGTTTTGGGAAGGTTGCCTGTCGGTCCCTAACCTTCGTGGTGTAGTTCCACGCCCGCGCAAAGTGCGCGTGGATTTCATGGGGTTGGAGGGGCAGGCGTCAAGCCTCACGGCTGAAGGTTTCGTCGCTACCGTTCTGCAACACGAGCTCGACCATCTTCAGGGAGTACTGTTTCTGGATCGCATGCCCGACATCACACGTCTGGCAACGGTCGAAGATTTTGCCCGCTTCTGGGCGAACGATGAAGATAGCCCGCCGGTCGCCGATTAGCTTTAGACGGGCAGAACAAAAAAAGCCGCGACGCAAACTCCCCCCGGAACTCGCGCCGCGGCCAATTCCCCCCGGCGGTCTATTCGAGCGCAAACGCGCATCGAAACCGGAAGGCAGCATCTCTTCCTGACCGACTCTGGTCAAGATTGTTCTCGGCTCTCTTAACGATGCTTTAAGGCTTTGCTTTAGGGCAGCGCTTTAGGGAATCGGCTGCTTCCGAACTTTTCTGCGACTAACGGACGCGCCAAATCCCTGCCAGCGCACTGCCGATCACCGAGTGGACGGTGGCTGAGATGGCCGCTGGAAGAGCAGTTGACGGGTCGGCAAAGTGACGGCGCGCCAGAACAGCGCCCAGTCCGGAGTTCTGCATTCCAACCTCGATCGAAATCGTTCTACGCACAAGATCTTCGTAGCCGAGTAGGCGCCCAAATCCATAACCGATTGCGAAGCCCCCGCCGTGTAGTGCCACGACTGCGACGACGAGGCGGCCGCCCGAAGAAAGCAGTGTATCGGCGCTCGCGCCGATAATACTTGCGCAGATCATGACGATGGCGGCGACCGAGATGAGCGGGGCAACGGGTGTGACCGCAGCGACAACCCGGGGGACGAGATGATGCAAAGCCAGGCCTGCCAGTACAGGGAGGAGCACTACCTGAACCGTGCTCATAAAAAGGCCCCAGGCATCGACAGGCACGAGTGTGCCAGCCAGCCACTTCGTCAACACCGGTGTCATGATGATGGCGGTAAACGTCGATGTCATCGTCATCAGGACTGACAAGGCGACGTTGGCGCGCGCTAGATAACAGACAACGTTAGAAGCGGTACCGCCGGGACACGACGCCACCAGGATTAACCCGACGGCGAGCGGAGTCGGAAGCGCCAGCGCGGTTGCCAATCCCCAACCTAGAAACGGCATGATCAAGTACTGAGCGGTTACACCGGCGACGACCGCGCCCGGTACACGAACGACTTCTCGGAAATCGTCGATCGACAGCGTGATCCCCATGCCGAGCATGATCACGGCCAAGCCCCAGACGATCCACGGGCCCGAAAACCATGTGAACAGTGGTGGATGAACTAGAGCCGCGATCCCGGCTAGGACGACCCAGATCGGAAAAGCGTTGGTGGCGATATCGACTGCGCGTTGCATTGACGCGCAGGTTTAACGAAGGCGTGATCGAGAAGCGACGGGAAGTCGGTCCTCGATGTTGCAAGTTGGACGTAGCGGGTTCTCGCTAACGCTTCAGTGCGGTAGTGGGTGGTCTATGCGAACTCCGCAGGTGTCGGCGCACTGTTGGAGCGTCTCGAAGTTATTGGCATTGCCGCCGCATCCACCCCAGATGAAGCGCTGGCAGCGTCCCGTCCTTGCATCGAAAAACAGGCGCGGTATCGCGGCGTCGCAGTCGCCTACTTCCGGCGGCAGTTGGCAGGTCTGGAGTGGGCGGCATTCCGCAATCGGCGGGCAGGGAGACGTAATGCACTCCACGTCGACGAGCAAACAGGCTTCACCTTCATCGCACTCGACGCCACGACAGGTGTCGGCGCAGAAGCCTTGGCGCGTGGCCGGATCGACACGACAAATTTGGTTCGGAGCGCAATCGATTAGCTCGCACGGGTGGCGAGGAGGTTCTTCGCAGATCACGACCGGCGGGCAGGCGAACTCGGGTCCGGGGCAGGGAGTTTCTAAGACAACGCACCTTTCATCGGGCCGGCATTTGGCACAGGTGTCTGCGCAGTAGCCGGTGTCGCTCTCTTCGTGAAAGCGACACTCCTGCCAGCGCTCACAGGCCGGGTCGGTACAACGATTGGCCGGAACGCATTGAGCGACGTCAGGGCAGGGAAACCCGAATAGCGCTGGGCAAATACCTGGGGTCAGTCGGCAAACCGATCCTTCCGGACAGTCTACGTTCGCGCAGCTATCGACACAGGTCGGGAACTCGATCGTTTCGATGCGACACTCCGAACCCACTGGGCAACGAACTTGTTCGCAGCCGATCGTATGCTCACCGTGCTGGAAACCGCGCTGGAAACCGTTTGCGATCGTGGAAACGGCGTCGTCGGTGTTACCGTCGACATCGGCACGATCCTGTTCCGTGCCGCACTTCCCACCGGTCTTTTCTGCGACCCGAGCCATCACTCGATCAAGGGCTTGCTCGCAGCGCGTGTAATCTTGTTCGCCGGTGCGCGTCGCTTTGGCCATGGCGTTCAAACGGCAACGGGCTATCGATCCCGCGGCGCGTAGCAACAGCCGTTCGCAACGAGCGCTGGCGTCGGCTTGTGCCGGTGAAGCGCCGGGAATCATCAACGCGCTAGCAAGCAACAACATTGAGGTGAACCGGATTGCAGCGAGTCGGAAAGAATAGCTTCGGATCTGTGAGTGCATTGTGTCTCCGTTGCACAGCCAGCTGGTCATGCTTACCAAGGTTAAAGTGCCACAAGGGGCGGCGCGCGAACAAGCCCGGCGGGCGCGCGTTGGCTTGATCTGGCTAGCGGCTGATTCGCGATTCAGCCGACTTTTGCCGCCAACGAATAGGTGGACACCGCCAGGCGCCGGCCTTCGGGGTCGCGCAGGTACTGGGTGTGGTCGGTGTGGCCATCCAAGCAACCCATGAGGGCGGCGCGTTCGCGTAGGCTTTGAAGTTCGGCCGGTGCGGCGGCGAACGCTACCAGCTCCAGCGAGTCGGCGGCGATCGGGGGTTCAGCGGGGGCACGCTGCTCGATCATGGCTACGGCCTCGCCCGCTTCGTCGGCCGCTTCGGAGATGCCGAGCCAAATTGAGTGCGGTCGGTTGTCGCGGACTTCCGGCCACCCGAACAGCTTGTTGTAAAACGTGGCCAACGCTTCGAGGTCGTCGGTGCGAAAGGCAAGGTGGTGTAGCCGCATGCTTACGATCATGCCTTGTTGCGCTTCAAGGGGCACGCGAGCTCGATCCTCTGGTGTGCTCATGTCAAGATCCGCGGCCATGCCTCAGATCACCCAACCCGAGTTTGACGCCGTATTGCTGTTGTCGTTTGGGGGGCCTGAGGGCCCTGACGACGTGATTCCCTTCCTTGAGAA
>JBLFWR010000058.1:0-18500 GCA_047611725.1 Binatia bacterium
GCCCGCTGAGTATCGGTCGCGACTCGACACGATTTTGGCGGCGCGCAGCGAAGCCGGACGACCAGCCGAAGGCTTTACCCCTTGTCAGATGATTCTGGTGGCGCTCGGTCGATCTCGTGATGAAGTCATTGATATGGCGATGAAGAGCCGCCTTGGTGCGGCGATGTCGATGCTGGCTCCCGCGGAAGTCTGGACAGAACAGGGGCTAGAACACCCACTCGGCGATAAATTCAAAGGGTTCTACGAAATCGTTCCACCTCGCATCACCAAGGAACACATCGACTTGGCGGCTGAACGCCTGCGGCCCGAGCTTCTTCTGTCAGCCCTGTACGTGGGAAACGCCGCCGAGATCGCCGAAGAGGTGGCGCCGTTGGCTGCCGCTGGCGCCAAACACATCGTGATATCCAATATCGGTGGTGCCATCACTGGAGGCGGCCCAGGCGACATCGTACGGCTCGGCTCTCTAATCCGTCGGCTGCGCCGCCTATAAGTTGGCAGGCTTTCCCGTCTCCCGTGCCCGTGCTATCCAAGCTCGCTTGAGCCGTTCGCAGATTCGGCCCTAGGAGGTATCAACGTGATCCAAGTCGGTCCCAGAACAACTCACCCTTTCGCAACCCTGGCTCTTTCAGCGGTGTGCTTACTCGCTGTATCGTGCTCCAGCCCGGCCGAGGACGGCGCCACCAGCCAGCCAGCCGCTCCGGCTCCCGCGGTAGTGGTCGACAACGGCAAGACCGTAGTTGTCATCACTACCAACAGGGGAGTCATTAAGGCTGAGCTCGATTCCGAGCGCGCTCCGGTCAGCGTCGAAAACTTTTTGGAGTACGCCAAGGCGGGGCACTATGAGGGAACGGTTTTTCACCGCGTCATCAAGGGGTTCATGATTCAAGGTGGTGGCTTCAATGCCGACACGAGTCAGAAACCCACCCGCGACCCGATCAAGAATGAGGCGGACAACCAGCTCAAGAACGATCGCGGAACACTCGCGATGGCGCGCACGTCGGTTGTCGATTCCGCAACCGCACAGTTCTTCATCAATCATGCCGACAACGCCTTTTTGAACTTCAAGGCCCCAACCACTCAAGGCTACGGATACACGGTGTTTGGACGAGTCATCGAAGGCATGAACGTTGTCGATGACATCGCCAACTCAAAAACCGAGAACAAGGGCGGTGCATTCCGAGACGCGCCGATAGAACCCGTCACGATCCAATCGGTCGAACTCGTCGGCGACTGACCGAAGCTATATTTGATGCGTATTGCCGAATTCTACGGACTCGAGCGTCCGGTCTTTTCGTTCGAGTTTTTTCCGCCCGCTACCGAGGCGGGCCACAACACCTTGATGAAAACCATTGATGAGTTACGTGGGCTTGCGCCGGACTTCATCTCGGTGACGTACGGTGCCGGCGGCTCAACCAGAGACCGCACCTTAGACCTCGTTTCCTTCGTCAAGAATGACGTGGGGATCGAGGCGATGGCTCACTTGACCTGTGTCGGAGCCAGCCGCGAAGAAATATCGAGCGTGCTGGATCGACTCCAAGACGCTGGTATTGAGAACGTCATCGCCCTGCGCGGCGATCCGCCAAAAGGCGAAACCGAGTTCGTACCGCACCCCGACGGCCTCACGCATGCAACCGAGTTGGTGCACTTGATTCGTGAGGAGAAGCGGCCCTTTTGCCTAGCGGCAGCGTGTTACCCCGAAAAACATGTTGAAGCCCAGAGCATGGAAAGCGACCTCGAACATCTCAACGAAAAAGTGAATGCTGGCGCGGAAGTCCTGATCTCGCAGCTGTTCTTCGATAACGAAGCGTTTTTGCGTTTCCGTGATCGCGCCTCCGCGGCCGGTATAACCGTACCGATCGTGGCCGGCATCATGCCGATCACCAATCTCTCGCAAATCGAGCGTTTTACAGGGCAAATTGGCGCGACCATTCCGCGAAGCCTTCACGAGCGCCTTGATCCCCACCGAGAAGACAACGCCGAGGTCGAGCGCATCGGTACCGAGTACGGCCTTGCTCAATGCGAGGAGCTGCTGGCCGAAGGCGTACAGGGCGTGCACTTCTACACACTCAACAAGTCACAGGCCACACGGAATATCCTGGCGGGTCTGCGCACCAGCGCTTAGTTAAGCTTTGCTGATACGACCGAACAGCTGCGGGAATACCCACAACGCATTGCGCAAGGTTGCTTGGCTGCGGCGCGGGCGAGCTGATCTCAGGCGCAAAGACGCGAGACCCACTACATCTTTAGACCAGCAGGGAGTGACTCCATGAGCCAACTCAGTCATCCGAACGAAGCCCTCTTCTCCGGCGAAAAGCCCTGCCCGATCATCAATGCGTGTGAGCACTTCGCAGGCAGCGAAAAGCTGATCACCAAGGCGATGCAGTTGCAGGATCGCCTCGGCGACATCTTCGATATCACCATGGATTGCGAAGACGGTGCAAAGCAGGGCCAGGAAAAAGAGCACGCTGAGATGATCCAGAAAGCCCACGTAACTGGTGTGCCACTTCCCGAAGAAGCGGTCTCGCGGCTGGTTCTAACGATTTATACAAGGAGTCGCCGCAGGGCGGCTCCTCGTAGCTCTGCTCGGCCTTGATCGAGCGACGGCGGCTGTCGTTGCCCGGTTCCCTAACACCTGACATATTAACGTCTTTCACTCCGGATCTCGGCTCCGGTGCGCGGTCCTGAAATGAACGTTGAAGAGCGCTTAAAACCATCCCCCAGAAGTTCTTCGGGCCGGTGGATATTGCCCTTAGCCCTATTTGGCTTTGCGCTTTTTGTGAACCTGTATGGATTGGGCTGGGGCCTGCCCAACGGCAACGATACCTGGGCCGCGGATTCAATCCGGCCGGGTGCACCACTGGCCATCCTGTACCGCACTTTGATCGGCGACGAATTGAACAGCGGCTGGTTCTGGTTCAAGTACCCGCTCGGCCACGTTTTCATCTTGGGCGCAGCCTACGCCCCCTATCTCGCCTGGCTGAAACTAACGGGTGGCCTTGGGACTCCCACCAGCGAGTTCCCGCACGGTTTTGCTGACCCCGAAGCCGCCATGATGACATTGGCCCTACTGGGCCGAGCCACGAGCGCGATAATGGGTGCGGGCTCCGTGGTCCTCGTCTACCTGTGCTTGGTGCGCAGTTTCGGGCGCTTAGCTGCAGCAAGTGCGGCCCTTGCCAGCGCCCTTTGCTACCCGATGGTCTACTACTCCCACACGACCAATGTGGAAGTTCCCTACGTCTTTTGGATGCTCGCGGCTTTGCTTGGCGCCATCCGAATCGTCGAAGGCTCGCCCCAGCGCCGCTGGTGGATCCTTCTCGGCGTAGGTGCTGCAGCGTCGGTGGCAACCAAAGAAATCGTAGCTGGGATCTATGTCGGGCTGGCTCCGGCTCTCGCAGTCGGCCTGCTGTCCCGCTCGCGGGCCATACTGCCGATCCTTCGCGGAGGCCTGATAGCCGGCGTGACTTTCGCCATCGTCCTATTGCTGGCGAGCAACGCCTTGCTCAACCCTTCCGGTTTCTTGAATAGGCTCGGCTTTCTTACCCAGACCCTAGACCCCGAAATCGCGCTTCAGTACGCACCCTACTATTTCCCGATTGAACTCGGCGCGTCGCGCGGCCTCAGCATTGAGCTGACCCAACTCGCAACCGCGACACGCAGAATCCTTGAGTCGGTCGGCGCCCCTATCGTCGTACTGGCACTGGGCGGACTGGTTTTGGCCGCTAAGCAGGCCCCGCGCACGGCTTTGCTAATCGCCGCTTCCGCCGCCGGGTTCTACCTAGTTGGAGTACGGGCGATGCTCTCTTTGAGCATGCGATACGTGCTGCCCCTTGCTGTGTTCGCATCCATGCTCGCCGGCATCAGTGTAGCGCGCCTGGCACAGGAAGGTCGTCGTGCAACGATACGCCGTCCGCTGGCTGTGGCCGCGGTGTTGTTCATGATGCTGTACGGCTGGGATGTGAATCGCATGTTTTCAGGCGACGGACGCTACGCTGCGGAAGCCTGGATTCGCAACAATGTTGAGCAAGGTGCGATCATCGAGGTCTACCAGCGCCCAACCTACCTCCCGCGAATCTCGACTGAGTACAGCGTGCGCAATATCGACTTCACCGAGCGCGACGTTGATGGTTTCCGTAAACGCCAACCCGACTACGTAGTGCTATCCAGCGCTGGCATTTCGGGAGTGACCGTAGAGTACAAGGAAGACTGGGCTACAGACGAGGAAGCGCCCGACGACTACGACCCCAGCCAAATCGGCCCGGGCGGACAAGTGATGAACTACTCCCGTCGCGACAATACTGAGTTTCTTGATCGCCTCATCGAGGGGTCACTCGGCTATGTAGAAGCCGCACGGTTCAGTGTAAACTTATGGATCGATCGCCCGCTGATCCAAAGCCTCAATCCTGAAATAACGATCTTCAAGCGTGCCGCATCTACGAGCAGCGACACTGACATACCGCAACAAGAGGCACGCCTCCGACTTAGCCGCGCGCATTGACCGAACAGCATTCGGTCGGGACTTTACTTTTGCCACAACAGACCCAAGACACGCCTTTCGTTTCGGTGGTTATTCCTTGCCTCAATGGCGAGAAGACTATCGCCCGCGGAATTGAATCGGTTTTCACGCAAACCCATCCATCGATCGAAATCATCGTCGTTGACGACGCGTCGCAGGACACCACCGCCGAAATCCTACGCTCGTTCGGCGACCGCATTCGTCCGATTTTCAACGAGAAGAACCGCGGAACCGCAGGTGCCTACAACATCGGAACCGCAGCAGCCAAGGGCGAGTTTGTTCTGCTCATGGCCAGCGACTGCTACCTGACTGACCCCGACTACATCGCCGACGCCCTGGTTCACCTGCAAGACCCGCGTATCGCGGCGGCGTGCGGACAGGGCGTGTTCGACCACGTCGAACGGCTAGACTCGATCCAACGTATCTTCACCGTGGTGAACGTTCTCGACGTCGAAGAAGATCCTGACGAAGAAGTTTTCGAAGTCCCGTTTATCGAGACTCGCTGTGACCTCGTGCGCAAACGCGCGCTGGCCGATATCGGATTTTGGTTCGAGGGGCTCTACAACTCGACCGAGGACCAGGACATTTCGGCACGCATGCGTGAGCAGGGCTATCGTCTGCTGCAGGATAAGCGTCTGAAGTTCGCGCTGGACTTCGGCCAAACCGAAGACAACCTCTTCAAGATTCTCAAGAAGCAGTACAAGTACGCCAATGGCCAGGCATACATTTTCCTTCGCTTTGGTCTCGGTCACCACACAATGACCGGAAGCCAATCGAATCGACGCAGCCGCATTTGGCACCGTCTTATTCAGGTCGCGATGACTCCGGTGGTCGTTGGAGGCCTGCTTCTCTCGCTGGCTTGGCCGCCAGCTGCTGCACTCGTGGCTTGCGCGGTTGGCGCGCGCGCCCTGTGGTACTGGTCTTACGCTGGCCGCTGGCTAAAGGGCCTGGAGCGGATCTTTGCGGCGCTCGTCGGCATCGCGTGTGACCTAACCTACAGCGCAAGTTTTCTTAGCGCGTTGGTTCTTTGGACCGTGCGCGACCCGAGTATCGTGAGATTCGGTCGGCCTCCACTCAAGCAGGAATCTAAGGCGTGAAGCAGCTACTTCGCCACGTCGCTGGCGCGACCTGGTCCGCCCTTTTCCTGGCCTGCATCAGCTTAGTCGTCGAAGCGGTAGCTTTCGCGTTGGTTTGGGCGGGACAGGTCGCTGCGCCGTTCGGCTTCTTCACCAACCAAAGCTGGAATTTTCTCGCCAAGATCCGCGAATTCGCCGATCCGGTTCTGTTTTGGGCCCCAGGGTTGCCCGACCGATTCACTGACACCTCGACCACCGCGCACATCGGGCTGGCGATCTCGGCGGCACCCTCGGTTCTATCTACCGCTGTATTGGTCGGGGTGGCGATCGGCTGTTTGGCCAGCCTTCTCTCGCCTCGGCGCAAGGTCAGCCTACGCGCTTGGCTGTTGATCTGGACCGGCCTCGGAATTTGCGTTCACTCGGTCGCTGCAATCGGGCCACTGAACCTGGGGGAAATGTCTCGCTGGGGGCAATTCGCCTACCGGCTGCGATCACTGATCGTCGACGGAACAGCCGTCGCGGTGGCCGTGGCTGTCATCAGTTTTGCAATTGCTTGGTTGGTGGCGCCGCGCGTAGGCAACGAAGGCCGCAGCAAAACCCCAATCGTTGCGTTGGCGGCGTTACTTCTAGCCTCAGGTCTTGCGCTGAAGCCGAGTGCGCCAAGTGCGCTGGTGGTCCCCTTTACGCCATCGTCTGGCACCGTTGCCGGCAAACAAAACGTACTGTTGATTTCCCTGGACAGTCTTCGCGCCGATCACGTTCACTGTTATGGATACGAACGAGAGACGTCTCCGACCATCGACCGACTCGCCGCTGAGGGCGTCCGTTTTGCGAACGCGATTTCGACGTCATCGTGGACGCTTCCTGCTCACCTCACGATGTTCACGTCCCGCTACCAGACCTCGCATGGAGTTGCGGTCGATACGCATACCCTGAACTCGTCGATCCCCACCCTCGGCGAGATCATGAAAGCGGCTGGCTACGCAACGGCCGGATTCATATCCGGCCCCTACGTTGCCGGTCATTACGGCTACGACCGCGGCATGGATACCTATGTCGACCTAAGCCAGGGCTACGATCACCGCGCCGAGGCCCGCGCGACGATCGCATCGCCTGCGATCAACGAACATGCCCTGGATTGGCTAGCCGAACACCACGAGGAACCGTTCTTCCTGTTCCTGCACTATTTCGATATCCACTACGATTTCATCCCTCCCCCGCCCTACGATTCGATGTTCGACCCCGACTACACGGGGACGATGGATGGGACGCTTTTCATTGAACGCAAAGATGTCAACGCGGATATGAACCCCCGCGACCTCGAGCACATCAAAGCGTTGTATGACGGCGAGATTCGTTTCACCGACGAACACGTAGGCCTGATTCTCGACCGCTTGCGAGATTACGGAGTCCTCGACAACACCCTCGTCGTGCTCGTGTCTGACCACGGCGACGAGTTCTTCGAGCACGGGAACAAAGGCCACCACCGTACGGTGTACGACGAAGTCCTCCGCGTACCGTTCGTTGTGCGCTTGCCCGGTGGCGATCGGGCAGGAACGGTCATCGAAGATCAGGCCAGTCTGGTCGACGTGATGCCCACAATCCTGGGGCACACCGGCATCGCCGGGCCACCACACATGGAAGGGCGAAACATTTTGCGCACGCCGCACGCCGACAACAAGCGCGAGGCCGTATACGCCGAATTCTACGACAAGCGCGGGTTCAACGTGCAAGTGGCCCGTAGAACGCTCCAATCTAAGGTCATTCAACATTTCAACCGCATCACTCATCCTTCGAGTGATGCGGTTGAGTTCTACGATATTGCGGCCGACCCCGACGAGCAGCACGACCTGCACCCTCTAAACCCTGGCGCCGGGGCGCGTGAGACCGATGAATTGGACCACTTGGCCGCATGGATCGACCAAAGCTGGCGAAATTGGCGTGAGTTCCAACACCTTGGAGGCGATGCGGGTCCGGCCGTCGAGATCGACGACGAGATGGCGGAGCGACTCAGACAACTCGGCTACGTCAGCGACTAGTAACCTCAGCCACACCACTTCAACGACGCCACTTCAGGGCAAGAAAAAGGCGGATGATCCATTGGATCATCCGCCTTTTTCTTGCGCTGCTGCCTTAGACGGCAGCAACCAAGCCTAACTCAGAAACCCTGAAGCGTCGCGAACCGGTCACGATGGTAGGCCGCGTCTCCGAACGTCAACTCTGAACCACGGGCCCGCTTGGCGTAGAAACCAATGTCAGCTTCATCCGTCATGCCGATTCCGCCATGCATTTGAATGCCCTCGTAGCCCGCCAAGACCGCTGAATCTGAACAACGCGCCTTTGCCACCGACACGGTAGAACGCCAATCTTTGGCATTCTCATCGATCGCCGTCGCCGCGCCGTAAACCGCCGAGCGTGAGAGCTCCAGTTCGACAAAGATATTGGCGGCACGATGTTTCAATGCCTGAAACGTACCGATCAGAACGCCGAACTGCTTGCGCGTCTTCAGGTAGTCCAGTGTCAGCGCAAATGACGTCTGCATAACGCCCAGCATTTCCGCAGACAGAGCGGCGGTTGCGCGATCGATGACATCTTCAAGCACCGCAGCACCGCCACCAACCGTGCCGAGAACCGCATCGGCGCCGACTTCAACGCCGGTCAGACTAACCAACGCGGCATTGCGGAGATGCATCGTAGACTGACGCGTGATTTCGACGCCGGCCGCAGTAGCGTCAACAAGGAACAACGTGATTCCATCCTGATCCGCGACACCTCCGCGCGAACGTGCGGAGACAATGATCTTATCGGCCGTATGACCATCCCAAACCAAGGTCTTCTCGCCGTCCAACACGAAACCCGTGCCTTCTGCTCGAGCAGCGGTTTCACAGTGGGTGACCGAGAACCGCGAACGCTTTTCTTGATAGGCAAGTGCGAGCAGAAGCGAACCGTCCGCCACTGACGGCAAAACGGCCTTCTTCTGCGCGACGCTACCACCCAAAACAATCGCCTGACCACCGAGTACGCAGGTTGAAAGCAACGGCTCGGGGACTAGATTGCGCCCGCACTCCTCGAGAACACAGGCCATCTCCACCATGCCCATTCCGAGGCCGCCGAATTCTTCCGGAACAAGAATGGCCGGCCATCCGAGTGCGGCCATCTTTCCCCAAGTTTCCTTGGAGTACCCCAGCGGATCATTCGCATCGCGAAGTTGTCGCACGCGCGAAACTGGCGACTCCTTCTTTACAAAGTCTGCCGCTGAGTCCCTGAGCATTTCTTGGTCTTCGTTCAGTACCAGTCCCATCTTCTTCGCTCCCTTCAGTCGGGCAGGCCGAGCACACGCTTGGCGATAATGTTAAGTTGAACTTCCGAAGTGCCGCCCTCAATCGAGTTTCCTCGAGCGCGCAGCCACTGCCGGGTGGCATCGATTTCGTCGTCGCTGAAACCCGCCCCTTCCCATCCCAGTGCGTTGGGACCAAGGATGCCGACTGTCAACGCCGTACGATCTTTGTTCAGTTCGGTTGCGTAGTACTTGAAGATCGAACTCTCGGCGCCGGGCGATTGCCCTGCCTTGGCCGCCTCTTTGGTCCGTCCCAACGTGAGGTCCAAACAGACCTTGTTCATCGTCAGCTGCGAAATTTCGTCTCGAAGAGTTGGATCGCTGATTCGGCCGTCAGACTCACCAACGTACTCGCGAGCAATGTCGACCAGCTTGTTGCGATCACGGCTCTCGTTGAAAGCCTCCGAAATCATGCTGCGTTCGTGGCCCAATAGCGCTTTAGCCATCGTCCAGCCTTTATTGACGCCACCCACAACCTGGTCTCTGGGAACGCGCGTATCTTCGATGAAGCTTTCGCAGAACGGCGAGAATCCGGAGATCAACTGAATCGGCTGTACGCTTACGCCAGGTGACTCCATATCGAAGAGAATGAAGGTAATGCCCGTATGTTTGGGAGCTTCAAAATCGGTGCGAACCAGGCAGAACATCCAATCCGCCTTGTCGGCGTAGGATGTCCAAACCTTCTGACCGTTGAGAATGTAGTCGTCACCATCGACGACCGCCTTCATCTGCAAACTGGCCAAATCTGAACCCGCGCCGGGCTCGGAATACCCCTGGCACCAGCGAATCTCTCCGCGGC
The DNA here is from genome assembly GCA_047611725.1 of Binatia bacterium. Lineage (GTDB taxonomy): Bacteria > Desulfobacterota > Binatia > UBA1149 > CAITLU01 > JBLFWR01. Next base: position 9,726 of record JBLFWR010000058.1, read on the forward strand.
AAATCGGCGGAAGGAAACGTTTCTTTTGTTCCTCGCTACCGTGGTCGACCAACAGCGGACCGATCATCGTCAAACCGAAACCGATCAAAGCTGGCTTGGCCCGGAGTCGTCGCATTTCTTCAGCCAAAATCGTGGCTTCCGCTTTGCTTAGCCCGCCGCCGCCGTACTCTTTTGACCAGGTCGGAGCCGTCCAGCCTTTTGCTCCCATGCGCTCAAGCCAGATCTTCGAATCCGGGTTGGGGAAGGTTTCCTTGCGGCCGCCCCAGACGAGATCCTCGCCCATTGTGGCATTGCCGCCCTCAGAGCCGCGACACATCGAGGGAGGACAGTTCTCCTCAAGCCAGGCGCGGGTCTCACTACGAAAGGTTTCCAAATCACTCATAAGGCCGAGACTTTAGCGGCGCATCGTTTCAAACAAAATCAACAGGCGCCGCCTCGCCCGAGATCCGGGCCGATGGTAGCGTTCAGAAGTACTCCGGCGACCGACGCCGTCAGTTCCAAAGACGAGCCGCCTTGCCACAAGACCACACACCACCCCGAATCAGCGCCCTGGTGATCCACTACGGTGACCCAAGCCTGACCCGTCGCTGCCTAGCGTCACTGGACGGATTCGACGAAATTGTGGTCGTCGACCATCCGCCGACACGCCTGGGTTCCGACACGCAAACATTGCCCCCTGGGATCCGCGTGATCGGTCCCGACCGGAACCTCGGCTTCGCCGGCGGTTGCAACGCGGGTATTGCCGAAATCGAAAATGAGTTCGTGTTTGTGATCAACAACGATGCCGAGCTCGCAAGCGGCGGCATCGCAAAACTACGAGCACTGATCACCGACTTGGCCGACGACGTCGCCGTTGTGTGTCCGAAGGTTCTCTCAAGCGACGGCGCGCAGCTGCAAAGCATCGCAGGTATGCGCTTCAGTGCGGATTTCATCGGCGTGCCGCGCGGCTTTCGTCGGCCGGACGACAACCGCTACGATTCCATCGTAGACTGCGCTGCCCCTTCCGGAGCAGCGTTTCTTGTGCGAGCCCGGGCCTGGCGGGACGTAGGTGGGATGAGCCAGGAGTTTTTTTGCTACTGCGAAGACGGAGACCTCGGCCTTCGCCTCATCGCTGCTGGCCATCGCATCACCGCGGCGCACAACGTCGTGGTTCGCCATGCGCTTTCCGAGGGCAGCACGGTGTACTCGCTTCAGAAGGCATACCTGGTGGAACGCAATCGGATCTGGACAGCCATTCACGTGGCCCCGGCAGAACGTCTGGCACTGTTGCCATTGGCGACCGCGGTTCGCCTATTCGCTATGGCACTCGACGCGTTGAGAGGACGTGGTGCTGCCGCCGGGATGGGACAGGAAGCCACTGCGCTGGCATTGGTGTCGACACTACTTCGGGCTTGGTGGGACGCACTGCGCGGGCTTCCAGCGGCCCTCAGCACTCGTCGCCGAACCTTAGTCGATGCGGCCGCGCGCAATCGCGTGCGGAACGCCCTTGCTGCGCACCGGGCCACCCTTTCTGAGCTTATTCAGCCACGCAAGTAGTCTAGCTGCTCCAGTGTATCGACCAGCGACGCCTGCAACGCCGCCTCGGAGAAGCAGCACGCAACGTGGTCCCTACCCTCGCGACCCAATCGCACACGCCGTTCTTCATCGGCGAGGAGTTCGGCAACAGCTTCAGCAATTCCCGAGAGCGGGCGAATCAGTGCGTGAAGGCCATCGACCAGGGCTAACCCCTCAGCACCCACCGGGGTCGTAACCACCGGAAGGCCTAAAGCCAAAGCCTGAAGAATCTTGAACTTCGTCCCCGAACCAGCCGCCAATGGTGCGGCAAAAACCGCGGCATCGACTAGGTACGGTTCAACGCTTTCGACTTCACCGGTAAGTTCAACGCGTTCGCTCTTCGCGGCGGCGCCTTCCAAGCGAGGCCCAACGCCGCGCCCGACCAATCGAACGCAATGTTTCACACCCGCGCGCTCGAGATCGTCAGACAGCGCCACCATTCTCAGCCCCGCATCTTCATTGGGGGCGTAGGCAAAGAAGCCGCAGTAAACGACTACATCGGTGCCACGAGCAGACGCCGTGGCTTCAGGAATCGACACTACATTGGGAACCGTATCGATGGCGTGAAGCCCGAGGTTCTCTTTGTACCAAGCAACGTCGGTATTGGACACGGCCCAAACTCGATCCGCTTGGGGAAGGAAGCGCCGTTCCAACGCCGCAGTGTTGACGGCAAGCAATCCGTAGGCGGCGGCACTTGGGTGCCACAACGCTGCGCGCGCCGTACGCCAATGAAGAACCGATTCGACGTTAAACGTATCCACGATCACCGCGCGGCCAGTTTTGCGAACCAGGGGCACTAACTCCGCCAGATAGGTCTCACCAAGAATCACAAGATCGCTTTTCGAGGCGTTGATCAGGTTCTCGATCTCGACCAAGCGCGAGTCCCACAGGAAACGAGCCGCAGGAATACTTCGGCCTCGCAACGCACTGGTTATAATTCGTTTCGCCCGATGGCTCGTCTTTTCGACCAGTGGCGGGAGTACGCAAGCACCATGTTTCTCGAGAAACGCTTGCGCTGCGGGCTCGGGAGCTTCGCCAAGCACCGCCAAACGGACCTCCTCCGCGATGGAGACCAGCGATCGGTATATGGAGTTGACGCGCAGACGACCGCCAAAGTTGGGCGGATATGGTGAGGTCGGCGCAATGTAGAGGATTTTCACCGGCGCCCCGATTTCCCGGCACCCGAATCTGCACCAACGCCCCGATCCGTTTGGTTCACAGGCGTGCGTGCAAACACGCCGCGCCATGCACCAACAAGCCAGCCCCATCGCTGCCGTCGTACCGCGGAAAGCGAGTGATGAGTCAGACGTATGGCCGTGGCCAAAAACGGGTGCGGTGCCCACAGCCGCATGAAGGTGAACGTGCCACGAAACAAATGCTCGGCCCGTGCTGCACTCCAACGCCCCAACGAATCGGCTTCGATATGGGGAACTCGCGTGGTTTCAGCGACCGCCAACAACCAGCCACGGTCGCGCGCACGAAAGGAGAAATCAGCATCCTCCCAGTAAAAGAAGAACTGTTCGTCCAAATTGCCGATCTCTTTCAGCATAGCCATACGGACGAGGGTACAAGCGCCGACAATGTAGTCGAGCCGTTCGGTTGGGCCTTGGCGGTGATGCCCAATTCCGGTCGTCAAGTTCACGCGACCGCCCCCCCAGACCTGTATCGCTGACGGATCGTCGGCTTCAACCAAAACCGCGCCAACGATTCCGACCCTCGAATCGCCGGTGGCCTCGGTCACCAATTTCTCCAAGGTATCGGGCTGAACAAGACAGTCGGAATTCACCAACCAGACAAAATCAGGATCGGTTGCGGCCGCGATGGCCTGGTTCACCGCGCGGGCAAATCCTTGATTGCTGGCGTTGCGCAGCAATCGAACCTCTGGGAACCGTTCCTTAATGCGAAAATCAGAACCGTCGGTAGACCCGTTGTCGACAACGATCGTTTCGAACGGCGGTGCGACAAACAAGGCGTCCAAAGCCGCTAGCGTTGTGTCGCCACCGTTCCAGTTCAACAGGATCGCAGTCGTACGTTGCATCAAGTCGCCGCCCGTTGCGTGCGAAGCCACGTCATCGCGATGGTCAGACGACGGCGCTCCACGACCGCTAGCATCGCGAACCAAACCGCCGCCGTGCCCGCTAGCCACAGGGTCACCTCGACCACACCAGAGGGTTCGTCAATTTGGGTCGCACCCAACAACAGTATCGCGAGCACAGCACCCACCCCCCATGCTCGCAGCCAAATCACCAACCACCCCCCGCCGCTGGCTTCGGCGCCGCGCGACAACAGCCACAACTTGGCCGGTTGAAGGAGCAATGCGGAAACACCGAACCCGACCGGTCCCAACCACAAAATAAGCGGCACACCGACAAGCCACTGCAAGACCGTAAGCACAGCCACGAACGCGAACGTTTCTCGCGCACGACCCTGCGCGTTCAGCACCGCCAATGCGACGATCGTGGGCGGTTCCAAAAGGTTAGCGAACCACAACAGATAGTAGATCGGCAACGCCTCAAGCCACTGCTCACCGAAGTAAGCCAGCGTCACTGGGCGAGCCAAAACTCCCACCCCGACGGCACAAGGAATCGCCAATGCCAACGTCGCAAACACCGCAACATGAGCAACTCGACGCAGATCGTTGGGGTTGGTCTGCAGACGAGCGAAGGCTGGCAAGAACAGCCTTCCGAGCATGTGCAGGACCAGGAGCGGATAGGACGTGAGCATGCCCGCCCAGAAAACCTGCCCGACAGCGGCTTCGCCAAGCGTAATACCGACGTAAATTGGGGCCAATGCTTCGCGCAGAAGATTGACGAAGAGCGTCGCCTGATACGGGATGCCGAAACGCAGGCGCTCGCGCACCCGCTTTACATCAATGCGCCAAGCGGGACGCCACGGCGACACAAATTGGACGAGAATCGCACCGACAAGCGCGCGAGCGACCAGTGCCCACGCAAAGGCGCTCTCGCCACGACCGGTCAGCGCTGCGCTGACGGCGATGCCGTTGAACGCGAATGCTTGTCCGACCTCGACCAGGGCCAAACGGTCAAAGCGCAATTCACGCTCCAGCCGAACAGCGGGAATCACCTGAAACGAGGTGAACACCATCGCCGTCAAAGCACCCAATAGCAGCCCTGAAACCGCAGCCTCCGACTGAAACATGCTGGCCAGCGGCTCCAGAAAAACCAGGCCCGCGGTTACAAATATGGCGACAAGCGCCTGCTGCGCAGTAAAGACGGCGCGGTAGTCGGCCTCGCTGGGAGATTCGGCTTCACGAATCAGGCTCCCGCCCAGGCCAACGTCTCCAAATGCAGCAAGCATGTGAAGCAAAAACATTGCGATGCCGTAAAGGCCGAATTCGACCGGGGTGAGAAGGTTCGCGAGCGCGATTCCCCCGGCGATGTTCAGTGACTGCGCCAGAATCTGCCGAGCCCCGAGAGCGGTCGCGCCTCGCAGGCCACGGCGCAACACCTCCGAAGCCGTCCAGACTGTTTCGTTTTGCTGCCCCGCCACCGCAGGTGTCGCGTACCATGACCGTCGCCCCCTCGCGACAAGGCCAGCAGACTCGGCTCGCGAAGCGCAAACCAACCCGGTGCAGTTCGGCGCTGCCAGGTCGATTTGAGCCCGCCCAACACACAGCCCGACGTCCGCAGGTTTGCCCGGCACGCCTACGCGGCTAACTTCGGCACATCGGTTTTCGGCCAACGACTGGCCTACCGGCGTACAATCCATGCATTTCGCGATCAGCCTTCTTAACTTCCGCCCCGGTATGATCGGAGGCACCGAGACTTATCTGCGTGAGCTCGTCGCTCACATCCCGGAAGCCCTCAAGGAAAGCCCCGAAGATCGGGTCACCGTGATCATGGACCGTGAGGCCGCCCGCGACCTTAAAACCCCGGGCCTCGGCCGCGCTGTGCTTGATCGTCCCGCAGCTGCCCTCATTAGGGCCCGCGCTCTTGAGGCGTTCACACCCTGGCGTGACCGAAGGGTAGAGAAGCTGTTCGCCGAACTTGAACTCGACGCGACATTGTTTCCGCAACAGTCGATCTATCCGAAGCGTGTCGCGGGCCGCGCGGTGGTCACCGTTTGCGACCTGCAACATTTGATACTGCCGGAGAACATCGCCCGCGCCGACCGGCTGTTCCGACGGATGATCTATCCCTACAGTCTGGCACGGGCAGATCGGATCATCAGCATTTCACAGTACACCACGCAGACCTTGGTCGAGTACTGTGGCCTAACTGAAGGCGAGATCGACATCGTGCTGCACGGCTTCGAAACGCCGGGGCAAGTTGACGCCACACCGTGGTCGCCCGTCGAGCTCCCTTTCATTTACTACCCGGCGGTTGCGCGGCCGCACAAAAACCACCTAACCCTCATTGAAAGTTTGGCAGTTCTTCATCAACGCGACTCGAACACGCCCCATCTTGTACTCAGTGGTCAACAAACTCCGTACTGGGGCACAATACGCCGCCGCATCGACGAACTGGGACTTACCGATCACGTCACACACGTTGGATACGTTACGCGCGAACAGGTGCAGGGCCTGTATCTGGCGGCTCAAGCCGTGGTTTTCCCGACGCGTTTCGAGGGCTTCGGATTGCCGATCACTGAAGCAGTCGCCGCCGGGGCACGCATCATCTGTTCACGGTTGATGGTTTTCGAGGAACTCGGAGTACCCGACCGGCTACGAATCGACTTTGAAGATCCAGAAGCGCTTGCAAACGCACTGGGCGAACCGCCCCCGTTCGATCTCGAACGCGCCCCGGTATCATGGGTCGATGCAGCGCGTGAAACCCTGCAAGTGCTGCGCAAGGCAACCGTGGCGTCGCGCCGCCGCTGATCCCCCCACTGGCCAGGCGCCCAGAAAAGCAAAAGGCCGGCGATTCAAGAATCGCCGGCCTTTCACATACTAACTTCACACGACCGTCACGCGCTCGACCATCCCGAACCGGAATGCCCAAATAGGAAATGGTGCAGAACGCGAAGATCGAGGACAGTGACCGTACTCAGGGAGCCTCGCAGGCAGCCCCGCTACACACGTCCACTACCGCACCGCCGGTCTTGAGGAACTCCGACTTCTGAACGCGCGCAGCCACGTTGCTGCGAGGACAGGAGTGCGGGTCCGCGCCTCCAGCGCCCATCGGACAAGGCCCGAGATCCGCCCAGTCCGGGTCGCCATCGGAAATCGTCGGCGGAGGAACGTTTTCGACCGGAGGCGCCGGGTTTCCGCTGTCGTAGATGACAATCGCCGAACCATCGAAGGGGTAAGACGCGATTGCAGGGATGTCTAAGTACGGTGTGACCTCCGGAACCACTTTGCCTGGCACAAGCACCGGCGCGTGAATCGACATGCCGTTGCTGCGTGCCGCGATCTCTGCAGTCACCGGGGCTACCTGGTGGTCACCGAAAGCAACTTGGAAAAGGAGCTTCTTAGGTGGTGTCCCCGGGTAGGTATCCGATGTGATGTGTGTGACATGCCCATTGGGATCCGTGCGATCCCACATGCTCTGCGCCGCCGACAACAATAGGTTCCGGTCTGTCGATTTCGGGTAGGAACCGATTAGCAATCCATCGAACACGTCGAAGTCGACGCTGCGATTGAGTAAAAAGCTGTAGTTGATTCCAGGAACACCGAGAACGAAGCGTTCGATATTCTGGGAAAACGCCGCGAGCACCTGCCCAAGAATACCGCCCTGGCTGTTGCCGTCATAGAAGAGTTCGGAAGGATCGATCACCGACACACCGCCAACCTGGAACGCCGGATCGCCGGCAAACCCACTGGCGTGCGTCATCAGACGTCCCAAGAACATGAAGTTCAAAACACCCTGGTGCTGACGGTCGATGAAGTCCGGAAACTTCGAAAAATCGTTGACCACCGTAATGACGGTATCGGTGTCCTCTTCGGCGAACCCCGTCCAGTCGGTCGCACAAGTCACGAAGTTATGTTCGTCCGCGAAGTCACGCTGACTACCCGAGCCACCCTGATTGAAGGTTCCAAGCAGACCGTGGCCGTACAGGTTGGGTCGCCCGGGAATGGCTGGCGCCCCTCCACCGGTGGTCGCCGACGCCGGGACGATGCAGCGGAAGTTGGCGGTAAACGAATCTCCTTCGTTGGAAGGATTTCCGTCAGTGCCAATGCGAAGCGCAGAACCTGGAACGCCGGCATCTTCCAGATAGAGAGGAACTTCGAAGGTGCCGTCAATGATACTGTGAATCCGTACGTCTCCTGGCGGGCCTGACGACGTGACCGAGAACACTGGCGAAGCGGTATCTAGAATAGCGAACGCATCGTCACGCATCGCTAACAGACGCTTGGATGTGCTGTCAGCACTTTGTGTCGTAAAGTCCCAGGCCAGGTAGAGTTCGCTGCGGGTAACCCCAAACCCTTCCAGGGTAGTGAACATCTCTTCCATCTGCGGACGACGTAACTCGACAGGTAAGATCGTGGTCGGAGTACTGTCCCGGTAAGCAGTAAAGGTATCGTTCGCCGTCAACGCGACACCCCCGGCATCCTTGAGGCCACGCATCGCGACGATATAGCGATGGCCGTTCTTAAGATTTCGGCCGACACGACCGATGATGGGCTGATCGGCAACCGTAGCCCCGCGCGTATCGCGCTCCACGAAAAGAAGCTGTTTCTCGCCGGTCACAGCGTCAACCAGGACCACCGGTGAACTTGGATCCAGAGACGCTGCAAAATCGCTGATCGGCGCTGCGCCAGTCACAAGAAGATCAAGGTCGACATTGCTCGTGAGCAGCATCGGACCGATGCTGAAACCGTCAGATTCGTTAAACCGGGTGGAACTGACTTGGCGAAAGCCAGCGTTGACCGGCAACGTCACCGCTCCGATTGAAAGCTGCCGACCGCTGTCGGTGCCCGCCTCAGGAACCGTGAAGTAATTATTGGGGAACGGGAAAGCGCAGCGTGATTCGTCGGTCGGATCACACGGAGAAGCCAAAGCCGATGGTACTTGAACCTTGACCCTTGCGAGATAGGTAGTCGCATCTTCGCCGATCAGGGCGGAAAGGTCGGTACACTTCTTGTCGATCTTGATGATGATCTTGGCATCTAGCTCTGCCAGCAATGTATCCACGTCGTCGGCCGTACATGGCCCCGCCGCGCACTTGGATATCGCCTTTAGACCCTTAGCCGCGTAGACCGCGCCTTGGCCAGCCGCAGCGACGAGGCATTTTTTTGTAATCTTGTCGGCGCCGCGAAAT
>JBLFWR010000059.1:0-18459 GCA_047611725.1 Binatia bacterium
ACATTGGGCGGACGCCGAACTGGCGGTAAAACCGACGAGAGCGACAGCCGCGAGCGACAGAGCAAACTTATTCATACGTTGACCTCCTCTACTTACAGAGAGAACTAGTTAATTGGTGAGCCCTGTTCGCCAAGAGATAGGATCCTTCCCTAAATCCGAGCGTCTAGTGTACCACCGACCTCAGCAAGGACAATCCTCTCTGTGGTCTCAGCTAGGCGACGGTACGAAATCGAAACGTCACCGCTAGCAGCTTGGGGGCATTTATAGAGGGCGGGCCCGCCGATTGTCAAGGCCCAAAGCCGGTCGAAGCATTCAGGCCTGAATGTTTTTTGACCGAAAACAATATTACCGGAACTTTCGCCGGCCGTTCGAGAACGGATCGGCCAAGGGCTAGAGTGATGGACCCACCTCCCATCATGAAACTCGTTATCCAGATCCCCTGCTTCAATGAGGCTGATTCGCTTCCGTCGACTCTTGCTGAGCTACCGACCGAGCTAAATGGGGTTGATGAACTCGTTGTTCTGATCGTTGATGACGGAAGCTCGGATCGTACGTCATTGGTGGCCCGTGAGCATGGAGTGGGATGCGTCGTGCGTGCCCCTGTGAATCAGGGGCTGGCCAGAGCATTTTCGACCGGGCTGGATGCCGCGCTGCGTCTAGGCGCCGATGTCATCGTCAACACCGACGCCGACGGTCAGTATCGAGGCGACCAGATTCAGAGACTGATCGACCCGATCCTACATCACGAAGCTGACATGGTCGTCGGTAACCGTCGCCCAGGCACTGTCTCCCATTTTTCGACTGCCAAGCGAGTTCTTCAGATGTTGGGATCGTGGGTGGTGAAGCGTCTTTCTGGACTCGCAGTCCCCGATGCCACTTCCGGTTTCCGTGCTCTGTCACGAGAAGCGGCCCTGCGTATGAACGTGGTCTCGGACTTCACCTACACGTTAGAGACCTTGATCCAGGCTGGCAAAAAGCAGCTCCATGTCGTGTTCGTCGATATTGACGCTCGCAAGACAGTACGCCCATCCAGGCTGTTTGCCTCCGTCCCTAGCTATGTAAGCCGCAGCTTCACGACTCTGGTCCGAATCTACGCGATGTACGAGCCCTTGAAGGTCTTCTCGGTGATCGGCATCAGCTTGCTGGTTGGCGGGGCGCTGATCGGCGTTCGCTTCCTAACCGACTACCTTATCGTGGGTGGCGAGGGGCATATTCAGTCGCTGATTCTTTCTGCCGTCTTGGTACTGGCAGGCTTTCAAACCATCCTTATTGGATTGCTGGCCGACCTCATCGGCTCCAGCCGTCGGCTCCTCGAGGACACCCTGCTCAGGGTCAAGAAACTCGAGATCGACCGGCGTGCCTGACCATGCGCGCCGTTTTCTTCGGCACCTACAACCGCGGTCATAGCGCCAACCGAATCGTTGCCCGCGCCCTTCGTGCCTCGGGTTTCGACACATTGGAGCTTCACGAAGCGCTATGGGAACGAACCCGGGACAAGGGTCCGGGCTACTTTGGCCCGATTGCGCTCGTCGCCCTAGGAACGGCTTGGCTCGGCGCTGCTCGTCGACTGGCTGTTCGTTGGCGTGCCATGGGTGGGGCACCACTTGTCGTTTGCGGGTTTAACGGTCAGCTCGACGTCTTGCTTGCCCGCCTGATTGCGGGCCGCGGCGTTCGCATTGTTTTCGCGCCATTGGTGACCATCACCGAAACCCTCGTCGAGGATCGCGAGCGTTATCGTCCGGGTAGCCTTATGGCCCGCCTGTTCACCAAGCTCGACCGGTTCTGTATGAGCTTGGCCGACACAGTGGTGATTGATAGCGAGGAGCACCGCCACTACCTGATCGATCTGGGCATGGACCCGTCCCGGGTTCTGGTCTGTCACCTCGGGGTCGACAGCGAGGCGTTTCCTTTGGAGGGCCCGCCCCTGACCGAGCCGCGTCGGGATCGACTCGAAGTTCTCTACTTCGGCCAGTACCTTCCGCTGCACGGGCTTGATGTGGTGGTTGACGCAGTGGCGCGCCTTGCCCATCGCGATGATCTGGAGTTCGTCTTCATCGGCACCGGTGATGACCGGCCCCGCGTTGAACGGGAGGTCCGCGCCTCCCGCGCCCACGCTACGTTCATAGACTGGGTCCCGTACGCAGAGTTAGCAGCCCGAATCGCTCGTGCCGACATCGTCCTCGGGATCTTCGGAGCCTCATGCAAGGCGCGGATGGTGATTCCGAACAAAGTCTACGAGGCGGCAGCCCTTGGCCGGGCGATCGTAACGGCAGATACAAAGGCCATTCGGGAGGTTTTTGAGCCCGATCGCGAACTCGTAGTGTGCCAACCAGACGCGACCGCTCTGGCGGCGACTATCGAAGGCCTGGTCGAGGATTCGGAACTCAGGCTACGCCTGGGCGCTGCCGCACAGGAGCTGGTGCGGCGCCGTTTTTGCGATGAAGCGCTAGCTCGAAGCTGGGCGCTGGCTCTGGCAGGCCCAGATTTGGCATCATGGCGACGGCGGCCCGACCACCCTCGGCTCGGCGTCGTGATCGTGAACTTTAACGACTCTCAGGCCACCCTGGCCTGCTTGGCCAGTCTTGGAGATGATCGCTATCCGGACCGAGAGGTTCTTGTGATCGACAATGGCTCGCTTGAGAACGATGTCGCGAATCTTGAGGCTGGAATGAAGTCGACTCCTTCGGCAAGGCTGATTCTCCAAAAGGAAAACACCGGTTATGCGGGGGCCAACAATCGTGGACTTGCTGATCTCTTCGATCGCGGTTGCGATTTCGTCTTCGTGTTGAACAACGACACGGAGGTGACCGCTGGGACCTGCGACGCGCTCGTGGCGTGTGCAGTTCGCCACCCTGATGCTGGGCTGATTGGTCCTTTGGTTGCCCGCGATGTGCCTGGCTCTCGCCCAGCTTCTCTAGGGGAGCGCTGTTGGCGCCTTGCTGCATGGCTGCCGCGGTCGCTTGTGCGTTTTCGCCGGATGCGAGGCGCGAGCTACGCCGTCGGTGGAGTGCAGGGGTGCGCGGCCCTTTTCTCCCGCTCACTGTATGAAACCTGTGGTGGCTTCGATGAGAATTTCTTCGCTTACTACGAAGAAGTGGACTTTTGCCTGCGTGCCCGTCGTTCGGGATTTGTCGCCAGGGTCGAGCCCCGGGCTGAAATCGCGCATCGCGGTCATCGGGGTTTCGGCGGTGGTATGAATTCGATCGCCGCGTACCTCAAAGCGCGCAACCTATGGTTTTTGGGGACGCGGGAAGCGGGCGCGTTTGGCACTGCAGTGTTTGCGGTTGGGTACGTTGCGTTGATCGCTACCAGCGCAATCGCTTATTTGGGGCGGGGACGGCGGGACATCGCGCGCGCCCAACTTGCTGGTTTCCGGGCGGCTCTACGAGGCGAGGTCGGGCGACCGCCGGAATCGGTTTTCGGAGACGCCGTGGGCGGGCGCGACTCGGCTGGTAGGGCTTCTAGATGAGAGTCGCGATCGGCGCGGTTGTCGGTACCCTCGGTGGCCCAGCCGTTTATGCGCGCGAACTTGTGCGAGCCATGGCAGCCCAGGCCGGGGGCCCTGAACTGGTCGTGCTCACTGACGGCCCAGAGCAATTCTCGGAGTTCGCGCAGACTGAGTATGTTGCTCTTCGGTCGGCTTGGGAGCAGCCGATTTGGGATCATGTCAAGGTTGTCCGGGCGCTGGCCCGAGTCGGAGCCGATCTCTACCATGGCACGAAGGGCGTCGTCCCACTGGTCGGTCGTACCCCGGCAATTGTCACGATTCATGACCTTGCGGCCTATGTGATGCCCGAGACGTTCAGCTTCGCGCAGCGCCTACATCAAAGATTCGAGACGCCGCTCACCGTGCGCCGCGCAAAGCGGATCGTTACCGTGTCCCAGGCTTCGGCGCGCGACCTGAGACATCATTTCCCAGCCGCCTCGCAGCGAATTGAAGTCATCGGGAACGGAGTTGCCCTTCGCGGGACGACCCCGCCGGCGAGCGATATTCGAGATTGGCGCGCTCGATGGACCCGTGGTGGCCCGGTTGTGGGCTACCTCGGGACAATCCAGCCGCGAAAGAATGTTGAGGCCCTAGTTGCCGGATTCTTGGCCGTGGCCGGCCCCGACTGGACCCTGCTGCTTGCTGGACGCATTCGCCCTGGCTATCGCCCGGCCTTCCTCGATCAGCCGGATCCTCGGGTTCGGTATTTGGGCGTGCTTGACGATGACATGGTTAGGCTGTTCCTTTCGAGCTTGGATATTATGGTTTCACCATCTTCTTATGAAGGGTTCGGGCTGACGTTGGTTGAAGCGATGGCAGCTGGGACCCCGGTGATTGCTGTCAACGCGTCTGCAGTCCCCGAAGTCGTCGGCGATGCGGCGGTGTTGATCGCGGAACCCAACGAACGACTCATCGGCGATGCGATCGCGAGCCTGATCGCCGATCCCCACAAGCGTAGCGAGCTCAGCGCCAAGGGAGTGCGACAGGCCGCGCTTCATACTTGGGAGGGTGCGGCGGCTGCGATGCTCGAGCTTTATGCTCAAGTCGGTGCGGAGGTTGCGTCTTGAGCGGTCTTGACTCTCCGCGGGTGGCCGCAGTGGTTCTGAACTGGAACGGCACCAGTGACACGCTGGCGTGCGTGGCGAGTCTCGCGCGGATCGACCATCCCAATTTTGATATCATCGTTGTCGACAACGGATCGGATCTTTCACCGGCGACCGCGATCGCCGAGCAATTCTCGACTGTGGACGTCGTCGATTTGCCGCGCAACTTGGGGTACGCGGGCGGAAACAACGTCGGGATTCGACGCGCGTTAAGCCGTGAAGCCGAATTCGTATGGGTTTTGAACAACGATACCGTCGTCGATCCCACGGTGCTGGGGGAGTTGCTCGCCGCCGCGAAGCGAAACCCGCGAGCCGGTGTTGTGGGTGCGAAGGTTCTTCAGGCTGACGACCCGGGGCGCCTTTGGGTGGCATGGGGGACGGTGACGTGGCGGCAAAGCCTGATTGGTCTGGTGGGCGAGGATGCCGCCGACGACGGAACCTTCGATATTGAACGTGAGGTCCCATGGGTTCCCGGCTGCAGCCTACTTTTTCGTCGTGAGGCCCTGGACCAGGTTGGGACGTTTGAGGAAGGATTTTTCGCTTACCACGAGGACGTTGACTGGGCGGCCCGCGCCAAGGCCGCGGGGTGGGTTTCGGTCTACTGTGGGAAGGCTCGTCTTTGGCACGCGGTACACGGTAGCTCCGGGGGGTCGGCGCACTACGGCGGCTTCCGCAAGTATTTGAGCGCGCGCAACTCTATTCTGTACGCGCGCCGCCACGGCAGGTTCGATCAGCGTGTCCGCCTGGCACTGTGGATTCTGGTGACCCTGCCCTTTGTTTTTGCCCGGCGAGCAGCCAGCGGTGAGGCACAGGGCGTGGTGATGAAAATCAGGGGTTGGATCGACGGGATACTCGGTCGACCGTTGCCGTTGGAGCGGCTCGGGCTTCGCTAGCGCGGGTTCTCCCCGGCGAGTTTGCTGGCGTATTCACCAGTATCCTCGATCTCGTCCTAGTGGTGCGCCAGGATTTCGGCTAGGTTGCCTGCTGGGGTTCCGTTCGGGCACCCCGGTATTGGCGTCATGCGCAAGATTGTCGTCATCCCCACCTACAACGAAAAGGAAAACCTCGAAGCAATCGTGGCTGCGGTTCTGTTGACGGATCCCGAGATCGAGGTCCTAATCGTGGACGATGCCTCGCCCGACGGTACCGGCCAGATTGCCGAGACCCTGAGCATCGGCAGCGAGCGGATCCATGTCTTGCACCGGCCCGGCAAGCAGGGAATTGGCCCTGCCTACCGCGATGGGTTCGCGCGGGCGTTGGACCTTGGTGCAGATTACGTCGTTCAAATGGACGCGGACTTTTCCCACCCTACCGATGCGCTGCCGACGTTTTTCGAGGCGATGAAAGAATACGACCTCGTTTTGGGGTCGCGCTATGTCGAAGGTGTAACGGTTGTGAACTGGCCGATGAGCCGGTTGATCATGAGCTACTTCGGCAATCAGTACGCAAGGCTCGTTTTGGGAGGCCTGCCGGTCAATGACGCAACCGGCGGTTTCAAATGTTGGCGTCGCGATGTGCTGGAAGCGATCGGCCTGGGCAACGTTCGGGCGAATGGTTATGGCTTTCAAATCGAGATGACATTTCGGGCCTGGAAGCTCGGTTACCGGATCAAAGAGACACCCATCATCTTTACCGATCGCAAGCTCGGTAGCTCCAAGATGCATCTGAACATTGCGATCGAGGCGTTGGCCATGGTCTGGCGACTACGTGTACAGGCTGTGACGGGAACCATCCCTTCCAAACGGCTGAACTAGGTTCTGGCGTCGATGCCTCGTCGAATCCTTGTCCTGAACGAGCGCGACCCCGAGAATCCGATTGCGGGCGGCGCCGAGATCCACCTTTTCGAAATCTTCTCGCGCCTCGCTGAGCGGGGCTATGAAGTGACCCTGCTATGCGCCAGCTTTGCCGGCGCCGCCTCTGAAGCAACAGTCGAAGGAGTGCGTGTTAAGCGCCTGACCAATCGCTACCTCTACTATGCGGTCGCCCCGCTGGTCGCTCGTCGCATGGCTGGGGCAGGCGACGTCGACGTTGTGGTCGATACGCTGAACAAGCTGCCGTTTTTGAGCCCCTGGATCGTCCCGGCACCATGCTTCACCATTGTCCATCACCTGTTCGGGGCAACGGCTTTTAGCCAGGTGAGTTTCCCCATCGCGCTCGTTACTTGGGCTGCAGAAAAGCTGATTCCCGCAGCGTATCGACGAACAATGATGCTGGCGATTTCCCCGAGCACCCGTGACGATCTGGTCGCGCGCGGATTGCCTAAAAACCGGATCGCGGTGGTCCCACCCGGCGTCGATCTGGCGTTGTATTGCGAGCGGGACGCTACCGACGGCGGGAACGCTGGGGACCTGAGTCATCCACTGATCGCCTGGATCGGTCGTCTCGAGCCTTACAAACGGGCGGATACGGTGATTGACGCAATGGCCGAGGTGAACCGTCGCCACCCGGAAGCGCGGCTCGTGATCGTTGGTGCCGGGGGCGCGCGCGCCGATCTCGAAGCCCGCGTGGCCGCTCAGGGATTGGACGGTGTCGTAGAGTTCACCGGTTTCGTCTCGGAACAGCGCAAAGTCGAAATTCTGCAAGAAGCAGCAGTTCTGGCACAGACGTCGGAGAAAGAAGGTTGGGGCATGACTGTGATCGAAGGAAACGCGTGCGGCACTCCCGCAGTGGCTACGCGAGTTCCAGGGTTACGCGATGCAGTCAGGGAGTCGCAGTCCGGGTTGCTCGTTCCCTACGGTGATGTTGGTGCGTTGGCGGCCGCGATCTCCAAATTGCTCGATGATCCGTTGCTGCATGCGCAACTGGTTAGAGGTGGTCGCGAATGGGCGCAGCGCTTTTGCTGGGACCGTGTTGCGGATGACACAGCGACCTTGATTGAAGCAACATTGGCGGGCGCTACTGAGCTGCCGCCCTTGGTCGCGGGTGTCTTCAACGACTGATGCGTCGTTTTTTTGAAATCGCAGCGGTGCTTGTCGTGTCGTTCGCCTACTTTTCGTTGTTCCGCGGCTACGGATTTCAGCTCGAAGATGAGGGGACGCTTCTTTTCCACCTCGACCGCGCCGCGCGCGGATTGCTGCCCTACACCGACTTTCATACCGGCTATACGCCCGGGTTCTTCGCTGTGGGGTCCTGGCTCCTGCGGACCGTGGACTACCAGGTTGAACTGGTTCGACTGGCCCTAGCTGTTCTGAATGCGGTAACGGTGGCCGGTATTTTCGCGGTGGCTCGTAGAATTGTTCCCGCCGGAGCTGCAGTGGTGCCGGCGGTGACCTGGGTGGTGCTGTTGCCGGTATTTGCGGGCTCCTTCGCTTCGTTCAACGTCCCGTATCCCGCCTGGTTGGCAACGACTGCGTGGATGATGGTGGCAGCACTGGTTCTGGTTTGGGTGCGCCGTCCGAGAATTCTTACGATGTTGGCCGTGGGAATGGCCGCCGCCGCCGCGTTCGCGGTCAAGCCCAACGCGGGCGCTTTCGCCATGGCTGGCGCGGTGTGGGCGATCAGCCCGTTTCTGGATCTTTCCCGTTCCATCGACCGCTATGTGCAACGGGCAGCCAGCGTGACGATGGCACTTGGGGTTTGGACGGCATTCGGTTTCGCGGTCATCGGCTGGGACGTGTTGATTTTCCTGTTCCCGGCTTTGGCAGTCGCCGCGGTTGCCGGTGGGTTAGGCGCTGGCAAACATGCCGTCGAGGATGGTCCTGGCTCGCTGCCAACTTTTTTCGCCCTCGGCGTCGGCTTCGTAATTCCAACTAGTTTCTGGGTCGTGCCCACATTGGCGCGGCTTGGTCTTCACGGATTCGCGACCGATGTCTTACTTTTCGGATCCGGTGCTGCCGCCCTTTATCATTCCGATCATCCACGCCCCGAGTTCTTTGCGATCGTGATCACCGCTGCCGTTGTGGGGTTCGTCGCGGTCTCTGCGCTTTTGCGACGGCAGGTTGTGTCGCTCAGAACTGTTGCAGTCGGTGCCGCGCTGCCCGTTGTCATTGGGGGGTGGCGGTTGGCGAGCTCCAGTATGGCGCTGGAGGGGTTTGAACAGTCGCTGATTACCCAGCTTCACAATGCGGCGATGTTGCTGGCACCGATCGTCCATGTGGCGGCGATAGGGTTCGTATGGAACCGATCTGGCAACGCGGGGACCATCGACAGCCATTCTGAGCGCGCTTTGATTGCGATCGTACCGCTGTCGGCAGCGATGTATCTGCAGGTGTGGCCTCGCATCGATTTCACTCACTTCGTGTGGTCGGCCCCGCTGTTGTTGGTTCTAGCCACTGGGTTGTCCTTGCGGGTGGGCGAATGGTGGGAAGATATTCGTCTGTTTGGCGGTGTGCGAGCGCGTCCGATCTTGGCGGCTGGGGTTGTTGGCTTGCTTGCCGTGTTGGCCATCGCACAGCTTTCTCTGGTGATACCGGCGGTGGTGCGAGCCCGGTCTGCGCAGCCTGCGGTAGCCACCACTCGGTTAACCTACTCGATCGAAGAAGAGACGGCCGACGATCATCGGGCGTTGGGAATGACACTTGCCTGGCTCGGCGAGAGGGCGGTCGAAGGGGAGCCGGTGATTTCCTTTCCGGGCATGAGTGGCGTGTTGTTCGCACTGGGCTTGGTCAACCCCTTGCCCCACGACTACTGGTATCCCGGTCGCCCCAATCACGGAGATGAAGCGCAAATGCTCGCGACTTTGCGGGCCGCTCCACCGCGCTTCGCAGTGACGTTGCACCGCCGATGGGCCTTCTTCACCGACTCGGCGTTCTACTTTCGCGACGCGCGCCGTTTTGCGCGAGACAACTATCGCTTGGCCGCACGTTTCGGGCGCTTCGATCTACTGGTTCGCCGCGATCAGCCCGAGGAGCCGGTCCTGTCCTGGCAGCCGACTGGTCCATTGGAAGCGATGTTCAAGCCAGCGCTTCTCGCCCGACAGCAGGCAACGGAACGTTGGACGGCGGGGGTTTCTCCTGCTCAAGCCCGCAAAGCCGTGCTGCCGACCGACCGTCGCGAAGCCCGTTTGCTGTTGCGTGCGATTCGCGACGGCCCGGACATGCGAGCGGCTTCATGGCTGGTCGTCGGTTCGCAGTCGTCGGATCCGGTTCTTCGGCGAGAAGCCGAGAGTGCGATGTTGCTCTGCGCTTTCGCGTTCGATGGGGCCCGTTACACATGGGCGAACCGGTTCCGTCCTAGCGATCTGACGCCGTGGCTCGAGCATCTTCGTCCCTGGGCAAGCCAGGTTTCGGATAGTTCTTCTTCCGGCGTGCGGTGGTTTGCTGGTTCGATTCTTTTTGCGCTCGATGGAAGCCCCGAACCCGAGCGCCCGGCTGAGTTCGCGCTTCGTGCTACCGATGCTTTTTGAATCGTGCTGGGCCGAGGTAGGGACAGCGCAAGCCTCGTCGGTTGGGGATTCTGCCGCATGTTTTCTTCCCCTTACCGCATCATTCCAGATGTCGCGTTTTCCGCTTTCCCTGTCTGCTTCGGATATGTGGAACCTGATTTAGGATGAGTACTAAAACGCAAAATATTTTCGCGGACCGACTAGGCTCGGTTTGTCGGGTCGAGGGGCAGGGTTGAGCGATTCGCAGAGCAATACGCCGATCACGCGCGGGTCTGTAGCTCGGGGCGCGTGGTACGGCTTGTGGGCGCAGGCGGTGGACAAGGTCCTGCCGGTTGTACTCCTCCTTTATTTGGCGCGCACGCTCGCGCCTGAACAGTTCGGCGTCTACTCGTTTCTTGTTGCCTACCTAGCGTTCTTTCAGGTCGTCTCCGACTACAGTCTAGATACGGTTCTGGTTCGCGCGATCAGCCAGAACCCCGAGAAAGGGTCGTCTATTTTGCGCGCGGGCCTCGGCCTGAAATTGCTCATGGCTGTCCTGTCGGCAGGCGCGGCGATTGCTTTCATCGGACCGGCTTCGGGCTGGCGGGTCCCGGCGGATCTGGCCGCCGTGGCCGCGTTGAGTTTGCCCACGGCACTTGGTGGCGCCTATCGCGCTTGGTTCCGCGCCCATCTCGATATTCGCGCGGTGATGCTTGTCGCTTGCTCGCGCGCGGGATTGTTAGCCACTGGCGTGTTCGCAGCCGTGGCAGCAGGGATGGGACTTCGAACGATTTTCGTCGCAATGGCGGTGGCGAACTTAGTCAATTTCCTTGCGGTCACGGTCGTGTTGCGACGTTCGGTTGACACGCGCCCAACCGTTGATCGTGCGATTTGGAAGTTGGTGTTGAGCGGTGCCTGGCCGTTGATGCTTAACGCGTTGGCGACCACGGTGAGTCTGCGCGCCAGCCACATCTTATTGATGTCAATCGAGGGCCCGGTTGAAGTCGGACGTCTAGGCGCAGCCGCCCGGGTCACCGAAGCGTTCCAGTTGTTGCCAGAAGCCTTGATGATCAGTGTGTATCCGGTCATGGCCGATGCTTGGTCGCGAGGGTCGGAATCTTTACTTGGCACGGCACGACGCACGGCTCGCTACTTGATGGCGGTGGTCGGCTATCCGGTGGTTCTGTGTTCGGTTGCCGGTGGGTTGGTCATGGAGACTCTATTCGGCCCCGAGTTTCGTTCGGCTTCCGATATCCTTGCGGTCCTGGCGTTTTTGGCGCTGTTCGGCGCAACCGGTGCTGTGATCGTGAACCTGCTGGTGGCCACGCATCGGGAATCGGCGCTGTATCGCGTTACGCTTGTTTTCGCGGCCGCCAACGTCGCAGCTTGCGCGTGGGCGATCCCACGATTTGGAGGCGTCGGCGCAGCTATGGCAATGTTGGCGACCAGCGCAGCGTCACAGGTTGCCTTGGCTGTGTTGCCCGCTTCTCGACAGTGGGTGGCGCCCACGATGTTGGCAGGGCTGCGGGCGGCAGTTGCAATTCCAGTCGCCATCGCGGCCACCCATTGGTGTAGCAGCGAAGTATCCGCGGCGGTTGTGGCGACGTTTGCCTATGCGGCCGGGTTAGTTGTTTTTCGGATCGTGGATCGGCAGGAGATCGAGTTCCTGCGTGGAATGTGGACAAGAGCGAGGATCGATGAGTAGCGCTGCCAGCCTGAAAGACCTTCATTGTGATATCTGCGGCGGCCATGACGTGGCCCTCTACCACGCGCGTGCGGGACGAAACGTTGTGCGTTGTTCGAGTTGCCGCATGGTCTTCGTCGATCCAATGCCCTCTTCGGAAGAGAAGGGAGAGATCGAGAAACGGGCCTATGAAACTGACCTCTTACCGGAGGTCGCCGACTTCTTTCGCAACTGCCATCGCGATTTCGTTGACGATCCGGTCATCGAAGGTTTTCGCCATGGGCTGCGATGGATGGGAGAGCATCGCCCACCTGGCCGCTTGCTCGACGTAGGCCCCGGCACTGGCATTTTTCTGTTCCTGGCGCGTCGTGATTTTGGATGGGAGCCGTACGGAGTCGACATCTGCACGGCCAGTGCTGTCAAAGCTGCGGCGGAGTTCGACATCGAACTGGACACTGGTGATTTTCTGACTCACGACTATCCGTCGGGTTCGTTCGACGCGATAGCGATGCTCGACATGCTTGAGCACACCGTGGAACCGAGCGCGACGTTGAAACGCGCGAGCGAACTCTTGGCTCCCGGGGGAGTGCTTTACGTTGCGGTTCCCAATCAGCGATCGTTGATGACGGTAATCCTGGATCGTTGGATTCGACTCGGATTGCCTGGTGCCCACTTTTTCCTGGATCGACTCTATGTCGAGCCGCACGTCTACTACTTCAATCCCCAGGCTCTGCGATTGGCGATGGTTCGTGCCGGACTTGAGCCGATCGGGATCAGCGGTGGGAATGTGCACCTGGGTCGCTACCAACTGCCGCTTTGGATGCGGATCCCGATGGAGATCGTTCTCAAGCTGGGAGCGATGGTGGGGATGAGTGCCAAAGTCCTCGCGTTGGCTCGAAAACCAACAAGCTGATTCGACCTCCGATGGAAAATCACGCATCCGGGTTCTTCAATGCCTAAGGCCACGATCGTCGTTCCTTGCTACAACGAGGCCCAGCGGCTCGATGGACCCGCGTTCTGCGAGTTCGCCGCTGAGTTTAGCGACGTGCAGTTTCTCATGGTCAATGACGGCAGCACCGACGGCACGGCGCATGTCCTTGAAAGGTTGGAAACCGAAGCGCGGGGCTCGGTTGCGATACTCTCCTTGTCCGAAAATAGCGGCAAAGCGGAGGCGGTGCGGCAAGGTATACTCGTCGCCTTGGCTCAGGGGCCCGATTTCGTCGGTTTCTGGGATGCGGACCTTTCGACACCGCTTGCTGAGGTGCCGGGGTTTCTTCAACGGTTCGATGAAGACCCTGGGTGCGTCGCAGTGTTGGGTTCTCGCGTTGCCCGTCTTGGCGCGAAAATCGACCGTAAGTTGACGCGGCATTATTTGGGACGGCTGTTCGCGACGAGTGCTTCTTTGGTTCTGGGTATGGATGTCTATGACACGCAGTGTGGTGCCAAGATGTTTCGCGCCGAACCGCGACTGCAGGAAGTGTTCGCGAAACCGTTTGTTTCCCGTTGGGTTTTTGATGTCGAGGTGGTCGCGCGCCTCGTGCAGTCGTACGGCAAGGATGTTGCTTCTCGTATTTACGAGCAGCCGCTAGCGGCCTGGAAGGACGTCGAAGGTTCTAAGTTGAGCTGGACGCAGGGAGTTCGGGCGTTTGCCGACCTCATCGCGATCCGCCGGGCCTACGGGCGTTCGATCTGAAGAAGTTCCACTTACTCTATATAGCCGAGTGCTCTTAAGCGCGCTTTCGCTGCGACGGTGTCTGCGTTGGTGTCACCACCGAACGCTGCGTCGCCCGCTATCATTGCTTTGCGGCGCACAGCTGCGGTAACTGGCCAACCTTCGAGCGTGGATCTGAGTTTCGGGCAGTCGCGCCGAACGCGTGTCTCGCCGGGATCCACAGCCAAATCGTAGCAGTCCCAGCGTCGGCCACGCAGTTTGCCGTTCTCGCTGACGAGCTTGTTGTTGCCAGCTCGGGCGGCGTAGGTGGGCGGGAGGAGCCCCGCCTTCACTCGATGCATCGTACGTCCGAAGCCGCCCCAATGTTCGGCGATCAAGGTTCTCCGGCTGGCGGTTGCGGGTGAGGCTTCTTTCAGCTCGGGGAGCAAAGAGCGGCCCGACATTGCCGATACCGGCGCCTGTCCGGTGATCGCAAGTACGGTCGGAGCGAGGTCGATCAACCCTACTGGCTCAGCGATGACGCGCCCGTTGTCGATACCGGGCCCCCGCATGATCAGCGGTACTCTGAGAATCTCCTGGTACAAATGTTGGCCGTGTCCGACATGTCCGTGTTCTCCGAATTCTTCGCCATGATCGGAGGTCAGGATCACGATGGTATTGTCGTCGAGCCCGGCTTCGGCGAGCGTGTTCAGGAAGCCCGCGAGAAGATCATCGACGTATCGAAGGTTCTGGTCGTAGGTCCGACGCGCAGCGGCCACAGTGGTCAGTGCCGAAGCATCAGCGGCTACTGGTTCGAGGAACTTAGTGCGATAGGCCTCGGGCGGTTCTTGTGCTCCAGCAAGTTGATAGGTGTGGACGAGCAGAAAGAAACTCGAATCCGCGTTGGCTCGCACCAGCTTGGACGCTTCGGCGAAGGTCTGGCTAGCACGTGTGGGCGACCGCGTTTTGCCGTCCTGATCATGCGCTTCAGCGTAGCGATCGAACCCGCGATTGAGGCCAAATTCGGCATTCATCCAGGCCGATTCGGCTAGGGCGAAAGTGGAATATCCGGCCTTTTTTAGTCGTTCCGCCAAAGGCACCAATGCCAATGCTGCAAGCGTCGATTCCGTCGTTCCATGTACCGATGGCTCGACGCCCGTGAAGATCGTGGCGTGGCTTGAAAGCGTACCACCTGATGCTGAGCTGCAATCGGTAAAGGAAGTTCCGGCACCGACAAGTCGCTCGTCTATGGTGGGTGTCGTGTTTCGATCGTACCCCAAACTTCCGAGGTGGTCGGCGCGCAAGGAGTCCACGGAAACGACCACGATGTTCGGCCGGTTGGGAGTCGCGCGGGCCGGGATCGAAACGATAGGATTGGCGAAACCTGGAAGCGATGTGGATCGCTGGCTTGTAGTTAAGATTTCCGCTTCGAACAAAAATGAGCGATCGGTGTTGGCGAGCGCTGAAAGATTGATCTCGTGATCATGCCAACGAGCAGCGTCGTTGGCCTCGGGATCCTTTTCGATTGACCACAATTCGTCACAAGACCAGGCCGTGCATGTCGACACCGAGAAGCGAACCGGTGCGAACTGAGCGTCGCGCTCAAGGAAGCCGGTCGCGAATCTGAGCGTCGCGTTTGGTCGGACACGCACCGGAAGGCTGGCGTGCCAGAGGCGGGAGCAGCTTGGAAGGGGGTAGGCGTACGCGACTCCGCTTAGCTTGGGGTCGGATGAAGAAAACGGGACTGAGACCACGGGCTCCCCATGGACGTCGCCGACTTCTACGACTGCGCCACCACGGTCTACGCTTCGATCTGGTGTTGCCAGAGACCACTTCACGTAGGCTCGATCTGCGCCGTCGAACAGAGGTACGGGTAGCTCAATGGTCGGAGCTGTGTCGCGGTCGCTTGTCTTGCTGGCCACTTCGAGGCGCGCAGCCCGCCATGTTAGCGCCAAAATCGGGCGCGAGTCACCGCCGATCGTGGCACGGATCGGAAACTCAGATTCGTCTATCGGCGCGATAGTGGTCGCGATAGTGGTCGCGATGGTGGTCGCGATGGTGGTCGCAATGGTGGGCTGGATGTCGGGACGCGAGGCGAAGCGCCACTTGCTTTTCGGGTACGCGAGCGATCGTGCAGCTAATCGAATCGTTGGTGCGTCGATCGAAGGTCCGAGGTCCCCAAAGCCTGCCTGTTCAACGCGGTCGCAGCCGAGCTGAAAGCTTGCGGCCAATAGGGCGCAAACCACTAATACGGAGGAGCGCGGCATTATCGGCAGGACCCGCATGGTCCGTGATGCGAAATGAAAGCGTAGCACTTGCGAAACTTAGCCCGTCTCTCGCGTTCGAGCCACGCTCGCACGGGATTCTTTTTCTGCGCTACCCTCGCTGCAGGTGAGGCTAGTGGAGCGCCGCGTGTCAGTCGTCGCTTGCGAGACGGCGCGAGGCCAGCACCGAATGGCTGGCCAGGCCGAGCCACGAGACCCAGGGGCGGCTGGCCACAGGTTCGTATCCACGCAAAGGGCGAAACGATACGACCCATTCATCATCCATCACCCACCACCAGCTCTTCGAAGCTCCGGATCGGCTGGCTATCACGTCTTCATCACTTGGCCAGGTGCCGAGACGGTGGGCATTGTGCCAACCGTTCAGGTCCATCCCAGCATCGAGCTTGTCGAACCCGACACCGCGCGATCCGAGGTCTTCGACGAGCGCGTGTCTGGCACGATTCCAAGCCATGTAGTCGTGGGTCCCGCCAATGCTGAACAGGGCGAATGCGGCGAGCGCGGCGAGCGCTGGTAGGCCAGGCCGAAGCCGCGATGCAGCCAACGCAAGCGCAACCGTACTCAAGACCGAAACCGGCAACAGGTAGCGGTCAAAGTAGTAGGCGCTTTGCAGGAAACTTACCGCGAACACGGCTGTCGCGGCCAGGGTGAACCAGCGTGCGTGGCCGTCCAGAAGGCGCGGGCCGAGCGCGATCACGATGGCCGCCAGGCGGGCCACGCCAAGTACACTCAGGGCGGTCATGGACAGCGAAAAGAAAATCCCAATCGCGGTCGGCGAGGCTGACTCCATGTAAAGAGTGTCGCGCGTAGTTAGCGCTCCGAGGCCGAAGTCGTAGATCAAGTTGGGTAGCAGCGGCATCAACACTGTTTGCCGCATGTAGAAGAACACGATGAACCCAGTGGCGATGACTCCGGCTGCGATGCCTGTTAGTCGAGCACGTGGTCCGAGTTGATCGTGGATCGCCAGTGTAATCGGAGCCAGCAACAAGCCGAGGTAGAGCAAGGCGCGGACGCCAACGTTGCCAACGGTAAGCGGCGAAATGGCAAGAGCCTCGGCGAGCTTGTTGGAGACGGCGGCGGGCGCTTGTTGCGTGGATGCAAGCCATAGCGCCCAGAAAACAAGGGCAGCGGTCGCCGGAACTGCGGACCACAAAACGCCGGCACTGTTCCATCGCCATCCACGTAAACCGCCGTCGGGTTTGAGAAGGGCACCGGCCGCCAGGGCGAAGGCAACGGCCAGGCCCGGCTGTCGAACCAGGGTTGCGGCGGCAGCCACCAACCCTGCGGCGATTGGCGTTGCGCCCGACGCGGCGGCGAGCACGGTGGCCGTCGTCGCCAGTGCGGTGAACGGAACGTCGGTCATGAAGGTGAACGACAAATTCAAGAACAGGGGGTTAAATAGGATTGCTGAGCCGACGAATATTGCGGAGCTTCGGTTGCGCCGCGTGTAGGCCAGCGTGGCTGTGACGGCGATTAAGGTCAGGAAAGATGTCGCCAGGGTGGTTGCCCGCAGCACATCAAAAGAAAATCCTGCGATGCGACAGGCGAGCGCGCCCCAGGCTGCCTGGAGAACCATGGTCGCGCCGGTCCATGGCAAAATCTGGATGGAGCCGTCTTCGCAAAGCGTGCGAGCCGCCCAAGCAAAGGCCCAATCGTCGCTTAGTGGGAAATCTCCGGTTGGACCGACGAGCACAACGACTGCTGCGAACAGCACAGCAACTGCGGCACAGGCGCCAAATGTAGGCACGGAGAAGAGCTTTGAAATGAGCTTCATGACACACGCATGTTCGCGAGGGGGGCAGGTGCGGTTGGGTTGCACCGGCGAACATCGGATAATCTCGGTACCTATGCCGGAGTCAACCGATAAGCAGTCTCTTTGGATCGACCTCGTTCCCTCGATGGCGTGGACTGTCGTCCGCCCCGGGGGCCACGCTGATGCCGAAATCGGCATTTCGATGGAGGCCATCCTTGCCCAAGCTGGGGTTGCAGCCTTTGCTTCTCAAGCTCACAGCGCCGCGCACCCATTGACGGTCGTCTTGAACGATGCCCACAGGATGACCGACAGCGCCGGCTTTCTCGATGCCTTGTTTGGTGTGCTGGACAGGGAGGTCGTTTCAGGCTTGCCGCCGATTCGAGCGCTGATCGCTGCTGGAAGCCACCGTGCTGACCCAACCGAGCGCCGGGCACACGAACAAGCGGTTTTCGGGGCACACCGTGACCGTTTTTCCGAGATTCGTTGGCATGATGCCTTCGATGCCGACGGTCTAGTGGATGTGGGCGCGTCGCGTCTGAATCGCTGGATGGGGGAGGGGGGATACTATCTAGCCTGCGGCAGCATGGAGCCGCACTACTTCGCGGGCGTGACCGGGGCTCACAAAACGTTGACGGTCGGTGTCATGGACGTCGAGACAATCCGGAAAAATCACGAGCACGCGATGTCGGACGCCGCGGCCCCCCTACGCTTGGACGGAAACCCCGTTCACCTGGGAATTGTTGATGCGCTTGCCGACCTGGAAGACTCTGGCGCTCACGTGTTCGCATTCAACCAGATTTTGGTCGAGGGCAAGCTTGTTGCAGCAACCGCCGGCCATCCTTTGGAATCGCTCGCACGTGGATTGGATGAGGTTCGTAGTTATTTTGGTGCGCCGTGTGACGCGCCGTACGATGTCGTCGTTGCGCGCGTCCAGGCTCCGCTGGATCGAGATTTCTACCAGGCAGAAAAGGGCATTAAGAATACGGAAAACGTGGTTCGCGATGGCGGTACTGTGGTTCTCGACGCCACCTGCGCGCGGGGAGTTGGGATTGATCACTTCCTCGAACTTCTTCGGCTCGCACCAACTGCTGCTGCGGCACGGGCGACGGTTACCGAGCGTGGCTATCGGCTCGGTGATCACAAGGCCGTTCGATTGCGTGCACTGACCGATGAACGTCAGGTTCGATTGCTCGTCGT
>JBLFWR010000060.1:0-18418 GCA_047611725.1 Binatia bacterium
TGGGGGGCCTCTCCCCCGCCCACGATACCAAATACTAACTACCAGCGGTCGCGACCACCGCCACCGCCACCGCCACCACCACGATCTTCGCGAGGCTTGGCTTCGTTGACGTTGAGGTTGCGGCCGTCCATCTCGGTGCCGTTCAAGGCTTCGATCGCAGCTTCGGCGCCGGAGTCCATCTCGACGAATCCGAATCCGCGGGGGCGTCCCGTCTCACGATCCGTAATCATCGCAACCGAGGCCACTTCGCCATGGGCGGAAAAGAGGTCGCGCACTTGGTCTTCGCTCGCACTGAAGGGGAGGTTCCCCACGTAAATTTTCTTAGGCATTCTGTTGTTTCCTACGGGTCCGATCTTACGAATCCTACTGTGGTCGTGCCGGTTGCTGCCGCCGTATTGCGGGTGAGCCAGCCCTTCGCGTTATTCCGATACTTCCGGTCAGCCGATGGTATCCCGGCTACCCGCCAGAAGTATCGACGCTCGAAGGTAGGGAATGGATAGACCTTATTGGGGCGGTGCAATCAAGGCGCGCCTACGCTTCAACGCCCCCACGGCGCTCAATGCGTTACAGGCGGGTCCAGCCTTTGGTAGAAAGTGGAAAATCGGTCGCGGCGGGCAGTTGGTGATAGTCTGAGATCGATGAACCACCCCACCGTTACTCTATTCACGTGCCTTTTGGCCATTGGTGTGGGGCCTGTTCGTGGCCCCACACGCTGAGGCTCGCATCGAGTTCTCCGGCTCACAACGGGAGCTTCCCAGCAGATCGTTCCGCTCGCAAAAGCAGCCGGGCGTGATTCAGGCGGTCCCTGGGGAGTTTGTCCTAGTTTTTCGAGGCAACGAGTTCGAGGAACCGTTCTCCAACGGTATTTTTGGCCGTCGATTTGATGAAGATGGATTGCCTCTAGGCCCGGAGAAAGAGATCTCGGTCCCCTTCGGCGATATCGATGAGCCGTCGGATTTGTATGCTCACATTGTGGCCCGACCTAGTGGTGGTTTCGTCATAGCTTGGACTGAGGTTGGAAGATCCTCGGACGGCAATGATGACGCTGTCGTTGTTCGTCACGTTGACAAAAAGTTGAATACGGTCGCAGCGTCACGAGTTGTAAACACCACCAGTGGCTGGTGTCCAGGGTCGGGGGAATATCGCTGCTCTGGACGATGGTTCCTTCCTGATCGCATGGGTTGGTCGTGATCAATTGGATGACGGATCTACCGATGTCTTCGCGCGAAGGTACCGTTCCGATCTGACGGCAGACGGTCCTGAGTTCCGGATCAACTCGGACACACTGGGAGAGCAAGGTGGTTCCGACGATCTCTCAGCAGCCAGCCTCGGTAACGGCCGCTACGTCGTAGCCTGGGCATCCCACACTGACGACGTGAAGCGAAAACCTTACGACATCTACGGCCAAATCCTTTGTACGATCGAAGACAGCTTCGAGACTTGCGGCGACGTCTCCTGCGACGTCAAGGCCAGCGGTGGTGTTTTCGCGTCGGATGCGTTGCGCGTGTTGAAAGCCGCAGTGGGGGATTCGATCGTTCTGAATTGCCCGCAGTGCTGACGCTCCTCGTAGGGCACCAAAACGGAGCCGACCTCGGATCGTCCCGATGTGGCGCGGCGACAGGACCGCGTGCTGGGTGATCCACGGAGGCCTTAGTTTAGCGTTAGCCGATGACCCCCTGCGGGCCCGTACATTTGCGACCCCACCTCACCGAATGTGCCAAGCGCCCGGTTCGGTTGAAACTCTGGGTGGCGACAGCCCCCGTGCGGCAGGACCGAAAAAGTCGAAAAAGAATTGTCATACCGCCTGTCGATTGTTAGAACGCGGGTGTGCTGGCCTCCGACGGAGGCCTACCCCACACGGAGATCTGCTATGCGCCCAAGCCCTACTGCCATTTCGACGTTTCTCGCGTTCGCATTCGTGTTCGTGGCAATTGCCAGCCCTTCGCACGCGCAGCCTGAGCAGGACTGGACCCGTACCGAAACCCGGGACGACTGCGCCGGCTATGACGCGTCGCGGCAGCCGTTCTTCGGGGACACTCACCTTCATACTGCCTACTCGATGGACGCGCTGTTTGTGCGCACGCGGACCCATCCTCGCGACGCCTACGCGTTCGCTAAGGGTGGCGTTTTGGACTTGCCGCCCTACGACGCGCTGGGCGTGGCTCTTCGCACCGGCCAGTTGCGGCGCCCCTTGGACTTCACCGCCGTCACCGACCACGCCGAGGCGTTCGGCGAAGCCATTCATTGTCTCACTGAAGGTTTGGAGGGCTACGATGATCCTTTGTGCGAGGGCTTGCGCGAAGTGGCGAACCGAGAATTCATGGGGTCTCCTGACAATCTTCCCATTGAGTTCGTGCGTCTGCTTTTGCCGTTGTCTATCGAGAACCCCGCGCATCTCCCTTTCTGTGGACCGGCCGATTCTTTTTGTCTGCGTGAGGCCTCACTTGTTTGGCAGGACACGCAAGACGCTGCCGAAGAGCACTACGACCGCACCGATGCCTGCAATTTTACCACCTTCAACGCGTATGAATGGACCTACCAGCCCAACCAGCTCAACCAGCATCGCAACGTCATCTTCCGAAACG
Source organism: Binatia bacterium (assembly GCA_047611725.1). GTDB lineage: Bacteria > Desulfobacterota > Binatia > UBA1149 > CAITLU01 > JBLFWR01. The sequence goes on from JBLFWR010000060.1 coordinate 2,586, forward strand.
ACCTAGTGCCGGCACTGCCGATTTCTGCGGTTGATGCCACGACGCCATCCCAACTCTGGGACGGGCTGGAAGCCAATTGCTCGATCGGTCAGCCGGGCTGCGAGTTTCTCACCATTCCGCACAACTCCAATGTCAGTGGGGGTTTGATGTTCGGACTCGACCAGTTCGACGGAACTCCCTGGGACGAAGCCTCTGCACGACGACGCTCCGAAATGGAACCGTTGATCGAGATTGTGCAACACAAGGGCGAATCCGAGTGCCGCTTTTTGGTCGGCGGTTCAACCGACGAAGAGTGCGGTTTCGAGAAGCTCTACCGGCCCACGCTTTTCGCCAAGTTCACGAATGTTCCGCAACCGCGTCAGTCCTTCGTGCGAGAAGGAATCAAGGAAGGACTTCGCATCGAGAAACGAATCGGTGCGAATCCATATCGCCTCGGCTTCGTCGGCAGTACCGATGGGCATGCGTCCGCCGCTGGAGCGACAAACGAGGCCGATCATCGTTTGATTGGTCATCAAGCAATCTTGGACAGCACGCCTGAATCCCAGGTTTCGCCGAACGGGCCTAGTGGAATTCAAACCAGTGCCGGCGGGCTTGCTGTGTTGTGGGCCGAAGAGAACTCACGCGATGCTCTGTTCGCAGCGATGCAGCGTCGCGAGACCTACGCCACCAGCGGAACACGCCCGATCGTACGCTTCTTCGGGGGCGTGTATCCGGACGACCTTTGCGACGATCCCGACTTCGTAGACAAGGGCTACGCTTCCGGTGTCCCCATGGGTGGCGAAGTCGGCGCTGTCGGCGGAGCCAAGAGTCCAGCGTTTGCGGTATTGGCGCAGAAGGATCCCGGTGTTGATGGCACGCCGTTGCAGAAGATCCAGATTATTAAGGTGTGGGTAGACAAGGCGGGCAAGGGTCGAGAAAAGGTGTTCACCATCGCGGGCGATCCGAATAACGGCGCTTCTGTGGACACCGATACCTGTGAGCCGACTGGGGCGGGAGCCGACAGCCTTTGTACGGTATGGCGAGATCGCGGATTCCGCGCCGACCAACACGCACTGTACTACGCACGCGTTCTCGAGAACCCGACGTGTCGTTGGAGCACCTACGTTTGCAACGATGCGGGTGTTGATTGCGAAACTGACACGATCCCCGAAGGCTTCGAGGAGTGTTGCAAAACTGTCTGGCCCAAAACGATTCAGGAACGGGCGTGGACGTCACCAATCTTTTACGCGCCCAAGAGCCTGGGCGTCATCAAGGCCCGCGTGCAGTTCGGGGACGCAAGCCTGGGGCGCATTCGGGCGCGTGCGTTGATCGGACTTGCGCCGGACGATTTCGATCCAGCGGCCAACGGAGTCACGGTTGAGCTTGGTGGGGAAACTCCCGCCTGGACCGCAACCCTGGCTCCGGCTTCGATCAAGCAGAAGAAACCGGGCAAGTGGGTTTTGGAAACCCGCGACGGTTCGGTCGATGGCTTGCGGAAGTTCAGGATCAGTTTGAATCGCAAGGGGATTGCGAAAATCAGAATTGATGCGCGCGGTGTCGACGTCGCGGCGATCCCGATGGCCGATTCGCAGTTGAACCTGCGAGTCGCGACCGGCGGGTTCGATGACACAGATACGCGTGGCTGGACTCTGGATAGAAATCAGCTCATCGCGGAGCGGTGACCGTAGACCCAAAACAATCGGGCGCTGGGCACAGCGTAGCTACCTTAGGTATGGGCTGGCTGCGCTCGCCACTCGTGCACTTTCTCGCCATTGGCTTGGTCTGTTTCGTTGCGTTCGCAGACACCCGTGAACCCGCGTCCTTTACGTCGGCGGAAGTCGGAAATCGCGCTCTGGGTAAAGAGATTGTTTTCGGTCCATGGCAAATCGCGACAGTCTTGTCCGAGTACGAGCGCGAGACCGGACTGACGCCGACCCCCGACGACGAGCGAGCGATACTGGCCAAGTTAGCCGACGAAGAGATGTTGTTTCGCGAGGCGATGGCGAAGGGGCTGTTCGCGATGGACCGGTCGATCGCCCTGCGCCTGGCAACAAAAATGGCGTTTCTCGATGAAGCGGGAGAGCTCGCTGACGATCGGGCGAGAGTCGAGCGTGCGGTTGCCCTTGGACTCCACACCGACGACGTCGTCGTGAGACGAATCCTTGTTCAGAAAATGAAACTCGTGTCGGCGCTTCAAGCGGGTGCGGATGAAGTTGGGGAACAGGAGTTGCTCGTGTGGTTCCAGGAGAACGCCGAGCGTTTTCGTCAACCGGCCACCGTCGATCTCGAACAGCTGTTCTTCGGCAGGGGGCCGGAAGCGAAAATCGTAGCCGCCGGAATTTTGGAAAAACTTGGCTCAGGAGCGCTTGACGCGAAAGAAGCGCGCGCGGCCAGCCGTCCACTCGCGTCGCCGAGCAGCCTTCGCGCGGCCGGTCGAACCGAGATCAGCAAACATTTTGGGGACAACTTCGCCGAGCAAGCGTTGGCAGCCGACGTTAATCAGTGGAACGGCCCGATCGAATCAGCCTACGGTGCTCACTTGTTTCGGGTGCTTGAGCGATCGCAAACCAAGCTCCCATCTCTAGAAGCCGTTCGTGGCGCGGCCAGCGCTGCGATACGTGGTGAAAAGCGAAAGCGTGCCGTTGAGGACAAGCTCATCGAACTTCGAGGACTCTACACCGTTCGCATTGAAAGGGACGCTGGTGCGTTCAACGCCTCCTAGACTATGATCAATTTACGGTTCGCAGCATTTGGCAGGGCCTTGGCCGTGGCAGCACTGGTTTGCCTGACGTCGTTTGTCGCGCCGGTGCAGGCACACCCGTTGTCGCCTTCACTGTTGGAGATCAAGGTTGGCAAAGACGACAGCCTTGACGTGCTTTGGAAGATGCCACTGCGGGGAATCCCGGGCCTGCGCTTGCTTCCGCAGTTTCCACCGCACTGCCGCAGCAACGCGCGACCGGAGTTAACCGAGGGCCGCGATCATCTGACCTCGCGCCTGATGTTGGAATGCGGCGAGGGGTCGTTTATTGGATCGACAATCAGCGTAGCGGGCCTTGAATCGGCGCCAACCGAAGTTCTGCTACGCATCATCTTGGCCGATGGTAGCATGATCACCAAGGTGCTACGTGGCGATGCACCCAGCTTCAAAATTCCAAGCGAACAAGGGCCACTGGCGGTGGCGCGCGACTACGCTGCCATGGGCTTCGAGCATATTGCCGGCGGCATGGATCATCTGTTGTTTGTGTTCGGCCTGTGTCTGCTCGTTTCGGGGTTTCGTTCCCTTGCGGGAACGGTCACTGCGTTCACTCTTGGCCACAGCATCACACTGTCGATCGCGGCCCTGGATATTGTTCGTCTGCCGTCTGCCCCGGTCGAAGTTGCCATCGCCGCGAGTGTGCTCGCACTGGCGGTGGAACTCGCTCGAAATCCGACCAGTCCAACACTGCTGCGGCGACGCCCATGGTTAGCGGCCGCTGGCTTTGGTTTGTTGCACGGTTTGGGTTTCGCCGGTGCGTTACGAGAAGTCGGGTTGCCGCAAGTAGAAATTCCGCTGGCATTGGCGTCGTTTAACGTTGGTATTGAGGTCGGCCAGCTGGGCTTCGTTGTGCTGGTTGTGGCGGTTCGTGCGGTCGCGGTTCGGGTGTTCGCAGACCTGCCCGATCAGTTTCGATTAGTGCCCATCTACGGCATGGGTTCGCTGGCAGCCATGTGGATGTTCGAACGAATCTTTTAGCCGGGTGTGAGCTTGGACCGCGACGGCAAGAGCTGAATTGATATGAACTTAAGCGGACGCATAGCGGTAGTCACCGGTGCTGGAAGTGGAATCGGCCGCGCGGTCTCAGTCTTGCTGGCCAAACGTGGTTGCCAACTGGCGCTAGTTGATATTGATCCGGAGTCGTTGGACGGCACGGCGGCACTGATCGAAGCCGAAGGAGCCGACGCCCGGTGCTTTGTCGTCGACGTTTCGAATCGTGAGCAGATGCAGGCGCTTCCCGGTCGAGTGGTTGAAGCGTTCGGTGCCGTTCACATTCTTGTCAACAACGCTGGCGTTAGCGTGGGAGCCACGTTCGCAGAGCAAACGGTTGAAGATCTCGAGTGGATTATCGGCATCAACCTTTGGGGTGTCGTTTACGGGTGTAAGTTTTTCTTGCCGGTTTTACGAGAACAAGACGAAGCTCATATCGTCAACATTTCGAGCATGTTCGGCTTTCTCGGCCTTCCGGGGCATGCCTCCTACTGTGTTACCAAAGCCGGCGTTAAAGCGCTGAGCGAAGCGCTCTGGTCGGAACTTGCCGACACGTCGGTCAACGTGACCAGCGTGCATCCCGGTGGCATCGCGACCAACATTGCGAAAGCCGCGCGCACCGTTGATGACGAGGTGCGAGAACACGGCCGTGACTTGATGGCTCGCTATGGACACAGTCCAGCAAAGGCGGCACGGAAAATTGTCGGCGCGATCCAGGCCAATCGAAAACGGGTGCTCATCGGCCCAGAGGCCTACATCACAGATTGGTTGAAGCGTGCACTGCCTGTTACGTTTCATCGCATCCTGACAATGTTTCACCTGCGCAGCCCCGCCGCGGCGAGAGAGAAGGCACGCGCATCGCGATAGCGGTAGTGGTAGTGGTAGTGGTAGCGGTGAGCGGGCGCCAGTCACGACTTGGACGCGCTTTCAGCTTGAAGGTTGATTGACCGTGACTTGCTGAAACGGGATCTCCCACCCGTTTTCATTGCATGCGTCTACCAGGATTCTTGCGGCCGCACGCTGAACGTCCTCATACCGATGCGCAGCCTTGCCGGCGACGTCGATTTGGACTTCGTAGTCCAGTGAGGATGCAGCGGCTTCCTTGAACTCGACGCGGACGTTGAGGACCACAGCTTTCCCAAAATCGGCCTCCAGGTCGTGCTCTAGTTTTTTCTCCATCGCATTAGGTATCGCGCGCGTACTTTGCGCCTGGTGGCGGTAGTCGATGCCGAAGGTGAATTCGACGCGGTAATTGGTCGACATGTTGGAGGGCGCCTGCCCGAGGAAAGCAGCTGTCGGGTAGGTTTTCTGACTTCCGCCTAACAGCACGATCTGCACCGCGTTCGGGGTTTGGTAGTCCACCTTGCCGATCGTGCCGTCTTCGAGTTTCACCCAGTCGCCCTCCAGGCAGGGGAACAGTTCTTCGCGTGGACCCAGCGGGCGCGAATTCAACCCGAGCAACCGACGAACGGGCAGACGTTGGAGTCCACCACTGAGACGGTCGTTGACGAGTTCAACCGTGAACCCGAGCGAATCAACTTTCCACGGCACATCGTCGAACATCAGGAACTCACCTTCGCGTACGGCACCCATGTTCAAGACTAAGGAAATTTGCTGCATGAATTGCGGCGCGGCTTTGATGGCGACCCAGCCCAGAGCGAGCAAAAATGTCAGCGAGATTCCCAGCAGAAACCAGTCGCCGGTTAGGTTGAAGACGAAGAGTACGGCGCCTATTGCGGCGGTGATGCTGAATGCGCGAAACGCGAGTGCTGCAACCCGATTTCCGAATGCTCGGGTGTCGGCCTTGGGGCGTGTGCGAGCTGCCAAAGTACGAGCCGCTCCCAGGCCAAAGAAAACCGCAGCAAAGGCGAGCACCGCCAGCAACAAGTTGGCACCCCGAGTTCGAAGGAACTTTGTTACGAACGCCCCTGCGCTATCGACGAATGGCTGCTGCAGGTTCCGGCGATTGGCAAGCTCAAACTCGATGCTGGTGATCTGAGCGGTGGCGTCGGTGAGTCTGCCGTTCCAAGTGCCTAGTTCTGACTCCACCGCCTCGCGTGTATCGGCGTCTAGATCGTCATCGAGATCGGCTTCGAGCAAATCAGTGATATTGGCCAGCGCCTTTTGCGCTTCGCTAAGGCGATCGCTTTGCACGAGGAGGCTTTCCTCGAGCCGTTTGATCTCGCGGGTGTTGGCCGTGAGTTCCTCAAGCTCGTCGAAAACCGGTTTCAACAGCCCGAGTACTTTTTCCTTTGGGTCGAAGGTCGTGGGCGGGGTTTCTACGAACAAGGATTCGTCGGCTTGAGACAAGATTCGCGATAGCCGTCCCTGAAGATCGCCGGTTTCGGCGTGTAGGATGGCCAGCTGCTGTTCCAGGCGTTCGGCTGCTGTGTCGTCCTGGGCCTGTTTCAGTTCGGACTGCGCGGCTTCGATCTACTCGGTTTTCAGCCGGATTGACGATCGCAGTTCTTTCAGTGCCTTAACCAGCGGTGAGCGATGGTCAGCGTCGGTATCGCCTTCGGTGTCGCCTTCCGGGTCGCCTTCCGGGTCGGGGGCTTTCGCGGTTTCCGCGGGGGCAGCTGGTTGCGCGAACGTACTGGTCGCGGTGACCGCCGAGAAAGCGAAAACCAAAATCAGGGTGTGAATGCCGACAAGGGGGTGGCGCATCGGCCGAGGGTAGTCGTGGCCGATGAATTTCGGAAGCAGGGGCCGGGTGCGTTGTCACCGGCAGACGACCAGCCTAGTCGTCGTCCGTCCCCATGTAGCCGAGCGCTTTCAGGCCTTCCAACTCTTCGTCGTCCAAGCCGCTGGCTTCGAAGCCGACACTCTTCCCGGACATGAAGCGCTCCAGTTCAGTCCACAGCTGGCCGACCAACTGTGGTTGTGTGTGCACGAGATCGTTCTGTTCGCGCGGGTCATCATCAAGCGCGTACAGCTGCTTGCGGCCGGTGAGGGTGTCGTAGTGGAGCTTGTGTTGCCCCAGCCGAACCATGCGGTGGATGTTGTTGCCCTCCGGGTTGTTGTGGTCGGCTTCGGAGAAAAGAAAGCGTTGTGCGGGCACCTTGATTGGTTCGAGCCAGCTCGTGGCTAGATCAACGCCGTCCATGGCCGGGTGTTCAACCCCGCTCAGACGTAGCAAGGTTGGCGCTACATCGATGAGATGAGTGGGGAATTTCACGCGCTTGCCGATAGGAATTCCCGGTCCACGCATGATCAGCGGGATGTGTAAGAGCTCCTGGTAGTGAGTCACGCCGTGCAAGACGCCACCATGATCCAAGAACTCTTCACCGTGATCTGATGTCACCACGACGACCGTAGTCTCGGTCAAATTTTGATCGTCGAGAAAAGCGAATAGGCGTTTGAGGTGCTCGTCGAGGGTCCGGATTTCCGCCGCGTACATTTCACGCAGCCACTGAGCGTCGTCCTGGCTGAGGCCCCGGCCCGGTTCACGCGAACGTAGCAGCTGCATCGTTCGTCCGTTCAATTCACCGTCGTAGGGTCCTACAAACTTTTCTCGCCAAACAGGGTCGGGGTTCAAGTCGGTGTGGGCGTCGTAGAAATGCAGGAACATGAAAAACGGCTTGGTTGTATCTCGACCGCGAAGCCAATCCTGGGCTTGATCCACAACGATCCCGGCTGCGTTCAACGTCCCACGTGTCACGCGTTCGGTTCCGTTTCGACGCTTGCGGATTCCGAACTCCGGAATGTGACGGTTCAGATCGAACCCGGTCATCAGGTTGAAGTGGGGATGCCCGACCAGAAGCGCGTTGCTCACGCCCATAGTCTGATAGCCGGCAGACTGCAGCAGCGTGGGAAGGCTCGGTGCGGTGAGTCGAAATTCTTTGTCGGTGACGCCATGCCTGCTTGGGTAAAGCCCGCTGAACAGCGAAGCATGCGAGGGGAGGGTCCAAGGGGATGCCGACGTCGTGTCTGTGAAGCGTGTGCCCGCTGCCGCGATCTGGTCAATCGCGGGCGTCGTTTCGAGGTCCTGACCGTAGCAGCCCAGAAAATCGGCGCGCAGCGTGTCCAGGGAGAGAAGCACGATGTTAGGTCGCTCGATCGCGGGCGGTACCCTGTCCGGAATCGCGTCCGGTATCTCGCCCGGATTGCTGCAGCTCGCGCCGAGCGCAAGCGACGCAACCAGCGCGCATAGGCCTAGCCTGCTCAAGCCTGCATGTATCGTTTTGATCGGAGGTGACACCATAGTGCGCGTGGCCGACGGCCTAGAAGCCGACGTACGTCTGACACGTTCTCGCTCTTGTTTACCCGAGCGAGGGCAACCGTTCCAACGGCGATCGGTTGGTCTCGCTGGGTTGGTTACGGTCGGCTCTGTGCGTCAGGATGCGGCCCATAGCCGTCCCAGGAGCCTGACAATGAGTGACCAAGTAGATCTATTGCCTTTGACGATGTCGCTGGAAGACGCGATGCGCACGCAGCGGGCGATTCGTCGCCTCAAACCCGACCCGGTTGACGACCGCCTGCTTCTCCATCTGATCGAGTTGGCGCTCAAAGCTCCGACGGGTTCCAACGCCCAAAACTGGGAGTTCATTGTGGTTAAGAATCCCGCCGTGAAAGCCAAGCTTGGTGGGTTGAATCGCAAGGCGTGGAACATCTACGGCCCGCTGGGCCGGCGCATGGCCGAACGCTCCGGGGACGCGGCGATGCTTAGGATCTTCCCTTCAGTACAGAACCTTCTTTTGGCGGCCCGTGCCGCGGGACTCGGTGCCGCGCTGATCACATTGCCGTTGTGGAGTCGGTTCCTGGCACGACGGGCTCTGGGCTTGCCGTGGAATGTCACACCGTGTGCGGTTGTTCCGATGGGATGGCCGATCGGAAAGTACGGCCCCACTACGCGTCGGCCGGTGGGAGAAATCGTTTCCCTGGATCGTTACGGAAACCGCCCGTTCGCTGCGCTTAGTGGCGTGACTAGTGGAGCGGCTAGTGCCGAGGAGAGTCGTTGAAGAAGGGTAGCGCAGAGATCGCGTGAGCGGCGAAAATGCAGAACACCGGCATCAATGCGAAGTGGAAACGCGCGGCACCGTAGAACAGCGTTGCAAAGAAGAGCGGCCAAACTACGACCGTGGCTTGCACCAATCTTAGGTCAGCGCGTCCCAGTCGAAGACTTGTGAGAAAGCCGATCAATGCGGCTACCGCAACTGCCAGATAGTAGCCATTACTCAGCCTTCCCAGCCATTTCTTAGTTGTAGTGGACAACGCAAGTCGAGTTTCCTGCGCGTCGTACCAACTGATCCACATGTGGTCTCCCCGAAACAGCCAGTACAGACGTTTTCCGATCAGGCCGAGTTCAGCTCCGGGGTTGTTGATCGCGAACTCCAACGCCTGTGCACGCTTTGCCTTATCTGAGGCCAGCTCTTCGGCGGGCGTCGACAACGGCGTGTTGTCTTTTAGCAGATCGGACCAGGTGCTGGTCATCGAGCCGTCGGCTAGCGCGTGGTGACCAATCAGCGCTGTTCTTCCCATCGCGGTACTCGTTGGAACAAACGCGTCAAACACGAGCGCGTTGCGGTAAACCCATGGAGCCAGCGCGATCGAGACGCCTATCGCTATCGCTATCGCTGTCGTGCCCGTGGTCGTGGCAACCGCTCGCAACCGAGCGCGCGACGCGAGCAGAGCCAAAAAGACGGCAGCAACGATCAGCACCGACTCCGCGCGCACCAGTGTTAGTGCACCGACGACAATTCCCCACAGAAACCATTGGAGATTGGACGCGCCAACGTCGCGGCGAAGCAGCGCGCAGGCCAGCGCTAGCACCGCAACAAAGCCGGTGGTGAACGCGGTTTCGGTCAGCAGTAGGCCACAAAAGAAAATGTGACTGGGAAGAAACGCCAACAGTGCGGCCGCGATGAGGCCGGTCCGTTCCGTGAACGTTGCGGCCGTAAGGCGCCACACGAGTACACAACTTGCCGTACCAAGCAGCGCGTTCGCCAGGTGGGCGAAGCCGACTTTTATTCCGAACACCGAATAGATTGCGGCTAGAATCGCTGGGTATCCAGGAGGCCAAGCGGCTGTGGGCTGACCGGAAAACGGATGAATGTATCCGCTGCCCTGGCTCAAGCCGACTGCTGTGGTGTGGTACCACAGCATATCGTCGAGCACGGGGTTGTGGGACGGATCGACCCCGAAAAATAGGCTCCAACCGGCGCGAAGAAGAAACGCGAGTGAGAAAACAATGATGGCTGGGGTGGTCAAGGGAGACATCTTAGCGTCTATCAGTCGCGTTGCGCATCGGCTGGGGTTTTCCGCTGGTAGATCAACAGGTCGGGCCCCGGACGAGGAATTTTCGCGATGTCGTCAACGGGTACGTAGAACGCGTCTTGTTGGTCGAACAGATAGGGGGCGAACTCTTTTCCGACTCCGTCGAACGTTTTGATCAGGGTGTAGCCATGGTCCAGTCGCTCGGCGAGCGCTGCAGGTATCTTGTCGTAGGCTTCCAGTGGCGATTGTGGAACGACGATGAATTCTGGAGGACCGGCGCGACGTTGCCCTTGCCGGAACTCGTCGCGGTCTCGGTCGTAGCTGATCTCGGCGATGTCTACAGTTTGTCCTACAGGGGCCGATGCGGCCAGCGAGATCCGAGCAAACGGAAACGGTTGGCACAGGGTGGTGGCGGCCGGTAGCTCGTCAATCAGCCAACGACCAGCAATCGCGCGTGTGTCCTGGCGGGTGAGTAACTGGTCGAAGGCGGCAACTCTTGCGATGGAAGGGCCGCTGATCGCCACGACTAAAAGGATCGTCACCGCGGTTCTGGATTTTTGCGGCAGGCGCACTGCCAGGGTGGTGATGAGACCGGCGGCGGTCACACACAGAACCGGCAACAGCGGCAAAGCGTAGCGCATAAACGCCGTATGCGCGGGCCCGATCGAAGCGTAGTACAAGATCGGAAACACCAGCAGCGACGCAGCAAGACGCGGCCGTTTGAACGCTAGGAGAACGGCGCCGACCACAGCAGCGGCGAGCAACGGCGCACCGAGTCCGTAGCGAAGCGAGAACGTTGCGTGCCGTATGAAACCAAAGCCGACGTCGGCAAGATGGCCGACCGTTGCATGATTCGCCTCAAACTGGAGATGTTCCAGAAACGTTGTGTAGTCGAGAAGCGCGTAGGGCGTGCCCATCAAAAAGGCCAGCAACAAAACTGGAATCGCCAATAGCAAGTTGCGATCGATCAGGCGGCGGGGGACATCGCGCAGCCCGGTTGCCCAGGTTGCGGAAACCACGGCGAGTGCCGGCAGAAATAGAATCCCCACATACTTCGTCGACATCGCGAGTCCGCCCATGGCGGCGGTGATGAGAACGTCACGGCGAATCCATGCGTGAGACAAGCGAACCAGCCCGTACGTGGCCAGTGCACACATCAAGGTGGCGGCCGTGTCGGTAACACCGAAGTGGGACTCGCGAACATGACCAAAGGAAACGGCGAGCAGTGCTGCCGCGACCAGACCAGTTCGGCGACCGCCGATCCTACGACCGATCGCCGCTACAACTGCGACCGTTGCGACACCGGCCATGGCGGTCAGGCTCCGAGCGAGCATGAAAAGAAGTGTTGGATCTGCCGCTCGTGCGAAGTCGGCGGGCCCGGCGTAGGCGCCGATCAAGCGCCCCGTGCCGTAGACCACGCCATACACGGCGGCCAGCACGTACGCGTACAGCGAGGGGTAGTTGAAGAAGTGAGGGTTGAGATCGCCGCTGCCGAACTGGAGGGCGATTCTAACCAGCGTTGCCTCGTCAGGGCGCGCGATGGGCTGGGGAAGGCCGAAACCAAGTCCCCAGGCGCGTACCACGGCCGCGACTACAAGAATTGTAATCAGCCAAGGATCCAGGTTGCGGCGTAGGGTCACTAGCATGCGGATGTATTTCTGTCGCGAAGAGCGGAAGAACAAAAACTCGGTGTCATTGATGTGCGGTCGGGCTGCGGCCGTTACGAGGGGGCGGTGGCAGTAACCAGGCTTGCGTCTCCGGCATTGTGCTCTTGCTGCCGTCGCCACATCCCGGCGTACTCTGCGCCGGCGGCCAGAAGCGCACTGTGGGTTCCGCGCTCGACAATGAGCCCACCGTCCACGACTAGGATCTCATCAGCGTCGATCACCGTCGAAAGCCGGTGCGCGATCGTTACCGTTGTACGACCGACCGAAAGCTCTCGCAGATTGGCTTGGATGCTTTGCTCGGTTCGCGAATCCAAGGCGGACGTCGCCTCATCTAGAATCAGCAGTTTTGGGTCCTTCAACACCGTGCGCGCGATGGCAACCCGCTGCTTCTCACCGCCAGACAGTTTCAGCCCGCGCTCTCCGACAACCGTCTCGTAGCCGTCGGGCATTCGCCCGATAGCCTCGGCGACGTGAGCCAACTCTGCGGCACGGCGTGCGTCGGCGCCTGAGGCCGATGGGCGTCCGTACAGCAAGTTGTACTCGATCGTATCGTTAAACAGGACGGTGTCTTGCGGAACGATTCCTATCGCCTTTCGAAGCGACGTCTGGGTTACCTTTTTGATGTCCTGACCGTCGATCAGGATTCTTCCCGAGTTCACATCGTAAAACCGAAACAGTAAGCGGGCGATCGTTGATTTTCCGGCTCCGGAAGGGCCGACGATAGCCACCGTTTTTCCAGCCGGTACGGTGAAGCTTACTCCCTTCAGGATCTCTCGTCGTGAGTCGTACGCGAAGTGCACATTTTCAAAGCGTAGCTCGGCGCCGCCCACATCAAGTGGCAGGGCATCAGGTACGTCGGCGACCTCGTGCGAAATCGTCAGCAAGTCGAACAGCTTTTCCATGTCGATCAGCGATTGCTTGATCTCGCGATACACGAAGCCGAAAAAGCCGAGCGGTTGGTAGAGTTGCAACAAGTAGGTGTTGGCGAGTACGAAATCGCCGATCGTCATTTCCCCCGCTACAATCCCGCTACCGGCCATGTACATGACAGCAGTCATACCCGTTGAGATGATTGCCGCTTGACCGATGTTGAGAACCGAAAGCGAGACTTGGCTCGCGACGCCAGCCTTCTCGTAATCTTCCAGAGCTTCGTCGAAGCGGCGTGCCTCATGCTCTTCGTTGGAAAAGTATTTAACGGTTTCGTAGTTGAGTAGGCTGTCGATCGCTCGGGTGTTGGCGCGGTTGTCCTGTTCGTTCATGCGGCGCCGGAACTCCAGGCGCCATTCCGTAACGAACAAAGTGTAGGCGATGTAGGCTACGACAGTCGTGATCGTAACCAGCGCGAACCACATGTCGAGCAAGGTCCAAAGAATGATGAAGACCAGAATCATCTCGAGAATGGTCGGCAGAATGCTGAACAGCATGAAGCTGAGCAGCGTGCTGATGGCCTTGGTCCCACGTTCGATAGAACGCGAAAGGCCGCCGGTTTGGCGATCTAGGTGGAACCGCAACGAGAGTTCGTGCAGGTGACGAAACACTGACAGTGCGATGTTGCGTATCGCGCGTTGGCCGACCTTTGCGAATACCGCGTCGCGTAGTTCGGCGAACGCCAAGGATCCGACTCGGGCTGCGCCGTAGGCGAAAATCAGGCCCATCGGAAGCACGAGCGCCGTGTGCCCATCCAACGCATCGATTGCGTGTTTGTAGAGAATCGGGACGTAGACGTTGGCGAATTTCGCGGCGGCCAGGCACGCCATCGCGACGACGACCCGTGCATGCATCGCCGTCTGGCCGGGTGGCCAAAGGTACGGAATGAGTGTTTTGAGGGGGGCTAGGCCTCCAGAACGTTTTTGGGGCAAGGTGGACAAGGCCTCGACTTACGGCAGTCGCTCATCCGAGTCGAGGCCCTTGACCTTGGCCGCGAAAGGGCCACGAAGGGGTCGCGAGGGTCATTTTTCCATCATCGCGCGCGAGATCTTCAGCACTAGATTGCGAGGGAAGAGCGGTAGTCCAAAATTGACTAGCACTTTGTTGCTCATCCCATGTACGGCAACTCGATCGCCGTCAACGAGCGCTTTGTACCCATACTTTGCGACATCTTCGGATGTCGCCAGCGGCATCTTCAATGCTGCAACGCCTTCCAGGCCGCCTCGGGCCATGAACCCGGAGTCCGTCAAACCGGGGCAAAGCACAGTCGCTGTGACGTTGGTCCCTTCCAGCTCATTGGCCAAAGCTTCGGTGAAGCTGTTCACGAACGCCTTCGTTGCGTAATAGACGGCTTGTAGGGGGCCGGGCATGAAGCCAGCAACCGAACCGACATTAAGAATGCGCCCACTGTCGCGTGCGAGCATGTCGGGCAAGAACATCTTGGTCAGTTCCATGAGCGTGACGATGTTGAGGTGGATCATGCCGCTGTCTTCTTCCAGCGTGCGATCCTTAAAGAATCCGTGCCCGCCGAACCCAGCGTTATTGATCAGGTAGTCAATCTCAAAGCCTTTGCTTTTGACGTCCGCGTAGAGCTCTTCACCGGCACCGCAGCAAGCCAAATCCTTTACGATGATGGTCGAGGCTGTGCCGTGCTCTTGGCTGAGTTCTTCGGCCAGTTTTTCCATCGGCTCTCTGCTGCGGGCGACTAGGATCAAATCGCCACCGGCTGCTGCGTGTTCGCGCGCGAGTTCGGCACCGATGCCACTGGAGGCGCCTGTGATAAGTGCGAGTTTCTTCGACATTGGGATCTCCTTCGTTGGGCGTGAAGGGAAAGGGGCATAAGCCAGCTCCACCCTCCAATACCGTTATTGAGTTTGTATGTCTGGAACCTATGGTTTTGGCCATCGACCCGACCTGGCTCTGGCCCGGTACCAGGCGGACGTCACGCAAGCTTGCGCTGCCCGGCAGTCGGTAAGCGGCAGTCGGTAAGCGGCATAGTGGCCGAGTTACATGACAAGTTGTTGACCGTCAGGCATTCTGCCAGGCATGGCGGAACTTAGTATCGGTGAAGTGGCGAAACGCACTGGATTGGCAGCCTCGGCTATTCGTTATTACGAAGCCGAAGGGTTGATCCCCAAGGCCCCGCGGCGAGGCGGCAAGCGGTGCTTCGATGATTCGACTTTGGATCGATTGGCGTTGGTCGAGCTGTCGAAGGCTGCGGGCTTCACGGTCGCGGAAATCAAACAGTTGCTTCGTGGGTTCGCGCGCTCGACGCCACCCAGCCAACGTTGGCGAACACTGGCCGAAAATAAATTGAAGGAAGTCAATCAGCGCATCGCAGAAGCGCAGCGTATGAAACAGGTCCTAGAGGCGTTGATTGAATGTGGTTGCGTCGATTTGAAAATCTGTTCGAGCGTCTTTCGTCGCTAGCGTTGGACCCACCGGAAGCGAGATAGCGAAACTATGGATTCAGTCGAAATGTTTGGAGCGCTGGCGGTGACTACGATGGTCACCTGCTATGCGTTGGAAGAGCGCGCACCGGTGTTTGTGCTGGGGTTTGCCGGGGCTTGTTTGGCGTCGTCGTTGTACGCGTTTTTGATTGGGTCTTGGCCTTTTGCGGTTGTGGAATTTGTTTGGGCTGGGATCGCGCTGGCGCGATGGGTACGAGTTCGGACGGCAGTTGGGGTTTGAGTTCAAGCGGGCTCGAAGTGGAAGTGTTGCGGGTAGGTCAGTTCGTCCGTTTGTAGGCTTGGGCCAAGACTGAGAACTACTGGGACGTGTATTGGGGGCGTTGGTGCACGAATCAAAGATGAACCGAGACTCTTCCCCCGCCCGCAAGATGTTCAGCTCTTCACCGCCCTGGAAACGGGCATCCCAATGCAAACCATCCGGTTCAGGATGTTGCAGGCGATCACGATCTCGGTCTCCTGCGCACTCGCTTGACGGGCGCGCAGCCGGTCGCCGATGATTCCTTTGTACCGGAAACGTGTTCTCGACGCGGCCCTGCAGGTGGTAGCCAGACTCCTTCTGCCACTGTCGCCGCCCGATTCTCGCCACCTCCCCAATGGTCCGATCGCGAACTGCAGATCGTGGTCCTTGCCGCGTGACTCTGGCTGTTCTGATTGGCGGAACCACTACTTTCGCACCGCGAGCACGCGCCGCTTCGTAGATCGCGACCGTGTCGTAGGCTGCATCAGCCGTTACGCTTGCGATCTTGCCGACCGTTTCCTCGATCAAGTGGAGGCCGGTCTTCGCGTCGTCAGCAGCTGCGTCGGTCAACACCTGCGCGACAATGACAC
>JBLFWR010000061.1:0-17725 GCA_047611725.1 Binatia bacterium
CACCACCGGTCTTGTGGGCGACCTGCATCGAAGCTCAGATTTTTCTCGTCGGGCCCGACGGTATCGATTTCGGACGGCCGCTGCTGAATGGACGCGGCGGTGTCGAACTGCTCAGTGATGATGATGATGACAATAATGCCGGCGGCCAACCAAAATCGCGCAGCGGGTTTGCTATGTTCGCAAGCGACGCGCGGCTGGAACGCAGCGTCGAAACCGCACTTGCTTCATTGGTAAGCGCCAGTTGCAGCATCCCAAATGGTGAGGTCCGGCAACGGGTTCCTTGCGAAAAACGCTGAACCGCAAGGCAGCAAGGCTTAAGTTTTAAAATGGATCTCGCCACCGTCACCGAATCTTCCGACCGAACCGTCATCTTCCGCGATGACGACTGGCTCGTGCTCGACAAACCTTGCGGCATCTCAACGCACGCGGCAGACGCCGGCGATTTGGGATTATCCGAATGGTGGTCATTGCACCACAACGAAACGCTGCATGTCATTTCGCGCCTGGACAAGGCCACCAGCGGCGTCCTCGTCTTCGCGCTGAACGCCGAGGCGTCGGCCAAAGCGCAAGCGATTCACGAGAAGGAGCTCGCCGGAAAGCGGTATCTTTTCGTTTCCGACGGCCCACCACCCAAAGGACAGTGGCAATGCAACGACCCGCTCGATGACCAAGCCGCGACAACCAACTTTCGAGTGCTGCGTAGCGCGGGGCGACTGAGCATCATTGAGGCGACGATCGCTCGTGGCCGCAAGCACCAAATTCGTCGCCACGCGCTGGCCAGTGGAGTTCCGGTATTCGGCGACGAGCTGTACGACGGCGCCGAATTCCCACGGCTATGTCTACACTGCGCCCAGGTAAGCTGGCCTGGTTATGAGGAAAGCTGGGACTCACCTGTTCCCGAATCGTTCAACGCCCTACTCGATGGCGTTTCCGATCTACTGATCGACACCGCTGTTGCAGCCGAACGACGTGGCACCTTGCTCGACCCGATCACCGATGCCACCCGGCTCGTACACCGCGCAGAAATTCTCGGCGGAGATTTCGCGATCGATCGGTACGGGCAATGGTTGCTTGTCACCGGCTTCGACGAGCGTGGCAGTGTCGCTTCGTTAGCCGAGCACGTGCGTCCGATCCTCGAAAACATCTCCAAGCGCCTCTCGATCCGCGGAGCTCTGCTGCGCACGAACCAACGCGATCCACATCGGCGAAAGCTCATCGCCGAGTCGACCGTGTGGGGTGAAGCGCCACCTGAACAATCGCAAGTGCTCGAACACGGGATTCCCTTCGAAATTCGTCTCGACGCGGCTCGACATCCGGGACTGTTCACTGATCAGCGCGACAATCGCCGTCGCCTGTCCAAGGTTGCCAGCGGTTTGCGGGTCGCCAACCTGTTTGCCTTCACGGGTGCGTTCTCTTCGGTGGCTGTGGCTTGTGGCGCCGAGGTCGCAGTGTCTGTAGACCTGGCTGCCGGTTGTCTGGCGACGGCCAAGCGCAATTTCGCCGCTGCCGGGCTGGCCGAAGGCGGGCGTGGAAAGTTCATTACCGAAGATGTCCGCGACTGGATCGGCCGCCAGCAGCGAAAACGCCAGCGCGAAGGCGAACAGTATGCGGGCTGGGACTGGATCGTGTGTGACCCACCAGTGTTCGCGTCGGCTGGCAAAGGACGCAATTTCTCGGTCGAAGAAGACTGGGCGCGTCTTGCTTCAGAAGTTCGGCACATTCTAAACCCGACCGGCACGGCGCTGTTTTCGAACAACCACCGCGGCGGCCACGGGCTCGGATATCTACGCGAACTCCAGTCTTGCTTCGGTAAGGTTGTACGGCTTAGACCACCGCTGGATTTCCCGGTCCTTCCCGACGAGCCGGAGCATGTACGAATGTTTCTATGCAGCGAACCCCGACACTAAGACCCGACCAAGAAAGTTCGGCCAGCGCCGAGCCAAAGCCAGCACAAACGACAACACCGCGGCGCCATTGAAATGAGTCTTGTTGAAATCAGCGACCGCCTCGCGCGGCGCACGTCCCGCCTTCGCTTCAGCGAACCAACGGCTTATGTCTACAACCCGCTGGTGTACGCACGCGCCCCCCACCATCTGTATTTGGAACGTTTCGGGGGCTTAGGGGCGAAGATTCTTTTGGTGGGAATGAACCCCGGCCCGTTCGGCATGGCCCAAACCGGGGTCCCTTTCGGCGAAATCGCGGCAGTGCGCGATTGGCTCGAAATTCACGCCCCGGTTTCAAAGCCTGCACGAGAACATCCAAAGCGACCGATCACAGGTTTCGACTGCACGCGAGCCGAGGTCAGTGGTGCACGACTTTGGGGATGGGCCCGCTCACGCTTTTCAACCCCGGAGGCGTTTTTCTCCCGCTTCTTTGTCACCAATTACTGCCCACTCGTGTTCATGGAGGCCGGTGGCCGCAACCGTACCCCTGACAAACTTTTGACCGCCGAACGAGACAAACTGTTCGCAATCTGTGATGAGGCGCTGCGTGAAACCGTACGCGAACTCGGCGTCAGCATGGTGCTCGGGGTCGGCGCCTTTGCCTGCAAGCGCGCAGGCCTGGCCCTGGCTGGCATCGACGTCGACATCGCCACGATTCTACATCCCAGCCCGGCCTCTCCGATGGCCAACCGCGGCTGGGGGCCACAGGTCGAAAAGCAGCTCGCCGATCTCGGCGTCGCGTTGCCTTGAGCGGCGGTTGACCGAGCGGCCCGCCACGCCGACAAGAACCCATGGCGACCAAGGTTTTTGTTGACGGACAGGAGGGCACGACCGGCCTTCAGATTCACGAGCGGCTTGCAGGCCGCAGTGATCTCGAACTCCTGACGATCGACCCCAACGACCGAAAAAGTGTTGAAGCTCGAAGGTTACTGCTCAACGCGGCGGATGTCGCCGTGCTGTGCCTGCCCGATGTCGCCGCCCGCGAAAGCGCTAGCCTGGTCAACAACGCCAACACCTGCGTAATCGATGCGAGCACCGCCCATCGAATTGACCCCGCGTGGAGCTACGGCTTGCCGGAGCTCTCGGCTGCGCACCGAAGCGCCTTAGCCGGAGCCAAGCGCATCGCTAATCCGGGCTGCCACGCCACCGGTTTTCTACTTGCCGTGTTCCCCTTGATTCAAGCTGGCGTCATTGATCGCGACGCGGCGCTGTCGTGCATGAGCATCACCGGCTACTCAGGCGGCGGAAAAAGTTTGATTGCTGCGCACGAAGGCGACGGACAGCTTGAGCAACGGGAGCCCGGATCTTCGCCATCTCACGGAGCACCGCGAATGTACTCGCTGGCCCTGGAGCACAAGCACATTCCCGAGATGGAGACACTGGCCGGGTTAACACACCCGCCACACTTCAACCCGGTAGTCGGGGCGTTCTACAAAGGAATGGCCGTTAGCGTCCCCTTGTTGTCGGGCGTTCTTTCGAAAGCGCTCACGTCAGCGGCACTTTGCGAGTTACTGGCAGAGCATTACGAGGGCGAACACTTCGTTCGGGTGCTGCCGTACGAGGCGACACCAACGTTAGATAGCGGCTTCCTCGATCCGACTTCCTGCAACGGAACTAATCGAGCCGACATCCACGTGTTCGGCAACGAGAAACACCTACAAATAACGGTCGTGCTCGACAATCTTGGCAAGGGTGCGGGTGGCGCAGCGGTACAAAACTTGAACCTCGCCATCGGAGTCGATGAGACCACCGGCCTCGATGCGTAAGGCGTTTGGCCGAGCCGTGGCGAAACAATGAACTTAACCTTGGTGCTGCCGCCGCTGACGCAGCTGAACACACCCTACCCTTCGATCTCGTACCTTGCGCAACACCTGCGCAGCAACGGCGTTGGTTGCCACCAGCGCGACCTTGGCATCGAACTCGTTCACACTCTGTTTTCGCGCAAGGGTTTAGAAGAGATCTTCGATGAACTCGAAGCGCACGACGAGCTTCCCGAACCAGCCTGGCGGGTTCTCGGACTTCGCAACCAGCACTTAAGAGCCGTAGAGCCCGTTCTCGCTTTCCTGCAGGGAACCGATCGTTCGTTGGCCAGCCGCATTCTTGAGACTCCGTTTCTGCCTTCCGGACCACGCCTTGCCCAGGCTCAAATCGACGCCTTCGGCAGTATGGGCACCGACGATGCCGCCCGCCATTTGGCCACGCTGTACCTAGACGACCTCGCCGATCTCGTGACCTCATGCATCGACGAAGGGTTCGGTATCACCCGCTATCAAGCCCATCTGGCAGGTGGTGGAGTCGGCTTCGACCCGCTTTGGCAACGACTGGGAGAAACCACACTTGTTGACCGCCACCTAGACGCCTTGGCCGACACCCTGTGTGGCGATGTCGGGGATGTCGGCGATGTCGGCGATGTCGGCGATGTCGGAAATATCGTGGGTCTGTCCGTCCCGTTTCCCGGCAACCTTTACGGCGCGTTGCGCATTGGCCAACGACTGCGCGAACGCGGCATCCATGTCTTGCTCGGTGGTGGCTACGTCAACACCGAGTTGCGCGATGTCAACGAGCCGCGGTTGTGGGAATGCGTTGACACGTTGACCTATGACGACGGCGAAGGGCCGCTGCTTGCGATCCTTGAGCATTTGGATGGCGGCGTTGACCGGCGACACCGCACCCGAACCAAGGAGGGCATGCTCGGCGAGGCCACACGCCCAACAACCTTCGTCTGCGCTCCCCACTATGGCGACCTCAATCTCGACCTGTATCTCGATACTGTAGACACGTTGAACCCCGCGCATCGCCTATGGGCCGATGGCCGCTGGAACAAAATTACGATCGCCCACGGCTGCTATTGGAAACGGTGCACGTTTTGCGACGTGAGCCTGGATTACATCGGGCACTACCAACAAGCCGAAACCGTGCGCCTGGTAGACGAAATCGAACGTGTCATCGCCGAAACCGGTCAAACCGGTTTTCATTTTGTCGATGAAGCCGCACCACCGGCGGCACTCAAGGCCCTGGCCATCGAGCTACTGGCCCGAAATCTGGGCGTAACGCTTTGGGGGAACATCCGCTTCGAGAAGGCATTCACGCCCGACCTTTGCAGACTCCTTGCGGCGGCTGGCGTTGTTGCGGTCACCGGCGGCCTCGAAGTGGCGTCGGATCGGCTGCTTGAAGCAATGGACAAGGGTGTGACCATAGAACAGGTCGCCCGTGCGGCTCGCGCGTTTCGAGAAGCTGGCATCATGGTGCACGCCTACTTGATGTACGGATTTCCCACCCAGACCGTGCAGGAAACCATCGACTCTATGGAAATCGTACGGCAGTTGTTCGCGGCAGACCTGGTCAGCTCCGGCTTTTGGCATCGGTTCGTGCTGACTCGGCACGCGCCGATGTTTACCGATCCCGCCCGCTTTGGGCTGGAAATCGCCGACGTCGACCCCAAAGCGTTTGCACGCAACGACATCGCCCACCGCGACCCGCGCGGCGCCGACCACGATCGCTTTGATGAGGTTCTACCGCTGGCCTTGGAAGCGTGGATGCAAGGCGAAGGCTTCGATCAACCCGTCCATAGCTGGTTCGAAGAAACCATGCCTGCGAGCCAGGAACCCTCCAACCGCATCGAAACCGCGATCGCCGTGCAAACCGATTCCCCGGCCAACGAACTGGTTTGGCTCGGTGGCACACCGCTGGTCAGCGAAGACGGCGTGCTGCTGGTAACGACCGACGCCGAGTTGTTCGTTCCTGCAAGCGACGACGAAATCGCGTGGCTTTGCGACGTCATCGAAAGGGCAAGCCCGGGCGGCGAAGGATGTTCGGTCGCGCAGGCAATCGAAAGCTTTCCAGGTCAAAGAGCAGACTGGGAATACTTCTCCGGCAAGTGGGGGGAACTCAGAACGGTCGGATTGGTAGCTCTATGAACCAGTCTGCGTGGCTGGACCAGGTTCGCGAAGAGATCCTGGAGCCGGAACTAAAGATCTGTGATCCGCACCACCACCTCTGGGATGTTCCCGACCGTCCCGAGCTTAGCTACCTGTTGCCGCAACTGCTCGCCGACATCGGTAGTGGGGACGGCAGTGCTGACGACAGTGGGCACAACGTGGTCTCCACCGTGTTTATGGAATGCTCGTCGATGTACCGAGCCGCGGGCCCCCAAGCGCTTCGTCCGGTTGGCGAAACAGAGTTCGTCAATGGGGTCGCCGCGATGAGTGCCAGCGGTTTGTACGGAAACAGCCGCGTTTGCGCGTCGATCATTGGCTATGCGGACCTTAACCTCGGCTCTAGGGTCGGCGAAGTTTTGGACGCGCACATTGCGGCCAGCGCGCGCTTCAAGGGCATTCGACACGCGTCGGCTTGGGATGCGAGCGACGCGATCCGCAATGCGCACACGAAACCGTTCCAGCACATGCTCGCAGACTCCACATTCCGCGAGGGTTTCGCCGAACTGGGTCGTCGCAATCTGACCTTCGATGCCTGGCTCTACCATCCACAGATCGAAGAGCTGACGGCGCTGGCTCAGGCCTTCCCAGACCAGCCGATCGTTCTTGACCACCTCGGGGGGCCGATCGGTATTGGCGAGTATGCAAGCAAACAGGACGAGCTTCTCGTTTTCTGGAAACAGGCGATTGCCCGCTTGGCGCAATGCCCCAACGTGTATGCAAAACTCGGCGGGTTGGTGATGCCTTTACGAGGATTTAACCTTCACAAGCAGGAACGGCCGGCGAGCTCGGCAACGCTCGTGGAGCTAACCAAAGATTTCTACCTATTCATGATCGACCAATTCGGCCCCCAACGCTGCATGTTCGAGAGCAATTTCCCGATGGACAAGGCGAGCTGCTCTTACCCGATCCTTTGGAATTCGTTCAAACGGATCACCAAGGGTTTCTCAGCAGCCGACAAATCGGCCCTGTATCACGACAACGCAGCGCGCCTTTACGACGTACGGTCCGTCTAGCCAGAGCTTGCCGCCAGCGGCAAGCTGCTCCCTTGGACACAAAGAGCCAAAAAACGCCGCTGTTCTTTGGCAATAGCGGCGCCAACCCGGCATATTCCCGCCACTTCGCCCGCCACACTAGCCGGGCACTAAGAAACATCTCGTCCAGATCAATCTAGAAGATCTTAAGCCGGGAATCGTTGAATATTGCACATAGCGCCGGACCCGAGATTCGGCGCGATTTGGAGGAGTTTAAATGTTTGATCGGCGTTCTTCGTTCTCATGGCACGCAGACAGAAATGGTGTGGCTTTCATGGTCGGCCTGCTCGCAATTATCGGCAGCGCCGCGCCCAGCGCAGCGCAAACCTCGCAAAGCCACACCATCCCGCCCTTCTACGCTCGCGCCGATCTCGGGGCGCAAATCGTGTTGGTGACAACGCTTGAAACGACCCCGTTCGATGTTCTGTTGCGAGACGGTGCTGGCACGCTGCTCCACACCTTCGTAGATGTTTCGCGCGCCAACCCAGATAGCTTTGATCTTCCACTTGGTGGGACGTCGCAGGTCGGCATCCTCGATGAAACCGAACTCAATCTGGTTTCGACCGAAGGCCTAACGCTGACGGGCGTCTCACCTTTCACGGCCAACGTTCGGCATAAGACGTCTGAGCAGGGGTTTTCGCTTACCTCCAAGGGCGGATTCGGGCTCGGCACGGACTTCCGCACCGGACATCTGATTTCCAACACCGAGGTCGCCAACAGCAAAGCCCATTTCGTCGCTGTCATGGCGACTGAAGATGGAACCATGGTCACGTTCGGCGACATCGACCCGTCTCTGACGTTCTTCGGTGATACCGCCAATCCATTTTCGACCTCGGCTACGCTCGACGCTGGCGAGTCCTATGTGATCGCCTATCTGTTCGACGATCCCACCAGCAACGAGACCGAGGATCCAAACTTGGTCAATGGCCTGCATGTCACTTCGACCAAGCCGATCGCTGTTAACACCGGCTCATGGTTGGGCGGCAACGCCGAAGGCAACCGCAAGGACATGGGCATTGACCAGACTGTCCCAACCGAGCGCACCGGAACTGAGTTCGTTGTCATCAAAGGAGACGCGACGACACGCGCCGACGTACTCGAACGGCCCAGCGTGGTTGCGATAACCGACAGAACACAGGTTTTCGCCGCCACCACCTTGGTCGCCACGCTGGACGCGGGCGAACACCACTTCATCGCCGAGAGCCACTACTCTGCGGCCGGCAACATGTTCATTTCGACTTCGAACCCGGCGTATCTCTACCAGAGCACTTCGGGCAACGACGCCAACGGCAACGGCTTGAGTGTCATTCCGCCGCTTCGCTGCAACGGCGACAGAGAGGCAGTGATTGCCGAAACTGACCTGCTCGGGACCTCTGATTTGGGGATTGTCGCCCGCGCCGGAGCTTCCGTAAGCGTCGCAGGCGTGACGCTGACCGGCGGTGGCGATGCGGTATTCGGCACCAACGCTTGGGTAACCTACAGGGTGCCGGTGACAGGCGATGTCGAAGTCATCTCAAGCAACGTCATCAACGTTTCGCTAGTCACGGCCCAGGGAAATCGCGGCGCTGCCGGATTCTTCACTGGCTTCGCAGACGCCCCGGCGGTTTCGATCGTTGGGCCAACCGATCTTTGTGACTCCAACACTATTCTTTTGGACGCCGCGGCCGCCTTCAACGTGGTGTCATTCCAGTGGTACTTCAACGGCGTCGCCATCCTGGGCGCGACATCTTCCACTTACCTGGCCGACGCGGCCGGCAGCTACACGGTTGAAGGTGTTCTTCTCAACGACGGATCCGACACCTGCGGTGGTGGTCAAACCTCACTGTCACCGCCTGTCGTGCTAAGCCTCGACAACTGCTTCTGCGGCGACGGCACAACCGACGCCTATGAATCCTGCGATGACGGCAACACGATTTCCGGCGACGGCTGCGACGCCAACTGCGACCCCGAGAGTTGCGGCGACAACATCGTAAACAACTCGACCGAAACCTGCGACGACGGCAACACCGCAAACGGTGACGGCTGCAACGCTTCGTGCATCCTGGAAGTCTGCGGCGACGGCACCAATAACAACAACGGTGTCGAACAATGCGACGATGGTGGCACCGCACCCGACGATGGCTGCGGACCAACCTGCCTGACCGAGTTCTGCGGAGACAACATCGACAATAACGGCACTGAAGAGTGCGACGATGGCGGTACGGTTTCAGGCGACGGTTGCAGCGCAACCTGCGTCATTGAGGTCTGCGGCGACAACACCGTCAACAACAACGGTGTCGAACAATGCGACGACGGCGGCACCGCAGCCGACGATGGCTGCGGACCAACCTGCCTGACCGAGTTCTGCGGAGACAACATCGACAATAACGGCACTGAAGAGTGCGACGATGGCGGCACGGTTTCGGGCGACGGGTGCAGCGCAACCTGTGAGATAGAAATCTGCGGCGACAACACTGTCAATAACAACGGCGTCGAAGAATGTGACGACGGCAACGTCAATTCCGGCGACGGTTGCAACGCAAGCTGCCTAAATGAGTTCTGCGGCGACAACGTTACCAACAACAACGGGGTCGAAGAATGCGACGATGGCAACACCACCGCTGGCGACGGCTGCGGCGCGACGTGCCTGAACGAGTTCTGTGGTGACGGTACAACCAATGGCAGCGAAGAGTGTGACGACGGCAACGGCAATTCTGGCGACGGTTGCAGCGCAAGCTGCCTAAACGAGTTCTGCGGCGACAATGTCACCAACAACAACGGCGTCGAAGAATGCGACGATGGCAACACCGCAGCTGGCGACGGCTGCGGCGCGACGTGCCTGAACGAGTTCTGTGGTGATGGCACAACCAACGGCAGCGAAGAGTGCGATGACGGCAACACGACGGCTGGCGACGGCTGCGGTGCCACTTGTTCGAACGAGTTCTGCGGCGACAACGTTGTGAACAACAACAGCGTCGAAGAATGCGACGACGGCAACACGGCCGATGATGACGGCTGCAGTGCCAGCTGCATCAACGAAGTGTGCGGAGACGGGGTCGACAACAACGGAACCGAAACCTGCGACGATGGGAATTCCACCGCTGGCGACGGCTGCAGCGACACCTGCACAATCGAGGGTTGCGGCGACAACGTTGTGAACAACAACGGCGTTGAAGAATGCGACGACGGCAACAACGACCGCGACGATGGTTGCGGCCCGACCTGCCTCGATGAGTTCTGCGGCGACGGCTTTATCCGTCCCAGCACTGAAGAGTGCGACGACGGGAACATGACGAGCGGAGACGGCTGCGACGACACGTGCGACGTCGAAAACGGCTTCGACTGCTTCGAGGAGCCGAGCGTATGCTCGGTACTCTTCCCGAACATCGACTTGATCTTCCACGGTCGATTACCCGATATCGATCAGAACAAGGGCGACATCCTGTTCGTCTCAAACTTGGATATCGACAACGACATACGAACCACGTCAGCCAACGGCGATGCCACCGAAGAAGTCTTCTTTGTCGATCGAGTCGCCAAGAAGAAGAATGGTCAGGGAATCTGCCTTGGCGGACCACTTGGCGGTGCTGCCTGCGACAAGACGTCGGATTGTCCGGCTGCACCTCCGCTCAAGTTCAAGTCTTGTGTGCGCGTGGTTCAGGTCACCGACACTGCGGTAGGCGGAACACCATTCGGGAGAACTGAAATCGCACCCAACGCTCGGGTGTCTGTGTTCACCGATGCAACAAGCGGAACCAGTCAGGCCAAACGCTGGGTACGAAAGGACTACGATCGGAACCCCACAACGACGACGCCGATCGATGTCGGCGAAGGAGACGCGGTCAGTCCTCATCGCTCCGGCAAATTGATAGCCGTAGAATCGACCGCTGATCTGGTCGGCGACAACGCCGATGGGAACAGCGAGATCTTCCTCCACGACGTCAAAAAGAACACCTGGAAGCAGATCACCGACACGGTCGCGCCGGTTCAAAACCGGAATGCAAGGATCACGCGTACGAAACGGATAATCTTCGATTCCAACGGCGATCTGACTAACGTGAAACGACCTCCGTTCGGCAACCCAGACGGCAACCGAGAGCTGTTCCAGGGTCGCGTCAAGCGCCGAGGAGCAAACATCATCGAACAGCTGACCGACACGGTCGGGGAAGACATCACGATGGGTTGTATCGCGCGAGCCGGGAAGTGGCTGTTCCTAACAACGCCTGGTGATTTCCAGAGCGAGCGTGGAACGGCACCCAACAACGCCGACGGCAACGAGGAAGTTTACCGCTGGCGTACCGATCACACGATCGGTGGACGCTTCCTCCAGCTCACCGACACTACCGGCGGCGAGAACGTCAATGTTGACTGTGCGCCGCACGGTCGCTTGATCGTGTTTGAATCAACGGCGGACATTGAAAGTGACGGTGCCACGAACCGGCGGGTCTTCGCGTTAAACACGAACAACGACCAGCTGATCAACATGAGCCCGGTTACGGTTGGAGACAGCCGACGTCCGCGAATTTCGCGGATCGAAGTTGTGTTCGAGTCAGAAGCGAATCTGACCGAAGAGAACGCCGCGGGTGACACAGTGATCTATCTGTACAACACCTCGGTTGAGGCTCCGTAAGGGCCTCGACTCTTCAGCTCCTCGGCTTACAGCAAGCCTGTTTGACAGCTTGGACGGCACGGCGGATTCCCCCGCCGTGCCGTCGCTCGCTTCGCGACCCCGCCAAGACCTCTCTTCACCATGAACGGTTTCACCATGAACGGTTTTAGTAGAACGCTCGCATCGCTCTCGGCTGCCGCTGCGTTCGTCCTTTTGAACAGCCTGCCCTGCGCGGCAAAGCCGCCAAACATCGTACTCATTCTCGCTGACGATCTCGGATTCACCGACCTGGGCTCGTACGGCAGCGAAATCGAGACCCCGAATATCGATCGTCTCGCGGCCGAAGGCGTCCGCTTTTCGAACTACCACACCGCAGCCAGCTGCGCCCCAACCCGTGGCATGTTGCTAACCGGTGTGGACAGCCATCGAAACGGCGTTCCAAACATCGTCGAGGCGATTCCTGCATCGCAACAGGTTCACGACAACTATCGCGGTTCACTTGGCCGCAACGTAGTCACCGTTGCCGAACGACTTTTGGATGCCGGGTACCACACGTACATGACCGGCAAGTGGCACCTTGGATACGAGCCGGCGAACCTGCTTCCCAGTGCACGTGGCTTCGAACGAACAATCGCGATGGCCGATACCGGAGCAGATAACTGGGAAGACAAGCCCTATCTGCCGATCTACGAACGAGCCAACTGGTTCGGCGACGGCGAACGCATTGAGCTGCCGGACGATTTCTATTCGTCGAAGTTCTTCGTCGATAAAACCATTGAGTTCATCGACTCCAACCGCGCCGACGACCAGCCCTTCTTTTCGTATATTCCCTTTCAAGCGGTGCATATTCCGGTGCAAGCGCCGCGAGAGTTTACCGAGAAGTACTTGGGCCAGTACGACGAAGGCTGGACGGCGCTTCGCAAACAACGTTTGGCAGGCGCGATCAATGCCGGGCTGGTCCCGAAAGACACACAGTTAGCGCAAGTCTCCAGCACTCAGGATTGGGACAAGCTGTCCGCCGAAGCCAAACGCCACGCATCCAAATCGATGGCCGTTTACGCCGGGATGGTCGATGCGATGGACCATCACATCGGAAGACTGATCGCCTATCTTGAAACCATCGGCGAGTACGACAACACCATCTTCATCTTTACGTCCGACAACGGGGCCGAAGGCAGCGATTCCACCGCTATTCGCGGCGGGGCTTACGTCTTCGATCTGGCCCTGTCGTTCATGGGCTATAACACCGACTACGAAACCCTGGGCGAGAAAGGCAGCTTCGTCACGATCGGGCCTAGTTTCGCCAGCGCTGCGGCGTCGCCTCTGTCGTACTATAAGTTCTTCGCACACGACGGTGGCATGCGTGTCCCGCTGATCGTCGCCAACGAAACCATCGCGGAGCGCGGAACAACCACCAACGCTTTCGCCTATGTTACGGATCTGGCACCAACGATCCTTGAGATGGCTGGCATCATCGGTTCGGAGTCCGAGTACGACGGGCATGCAGTCGAACCGATCGTCGGGACCAGCTTGGTTCCACTGTTCGATGGCCGCACAGGTTCAGTGCATTCCCCCGACGAGGCGATCGGTTTTGAGCTGGCCGGGAACGCGGCACTGTTCAAGGGTGATTTAAAAATCGTCAAGGACCGTGGGCCGATCGGCGACGGGCAATGGCACCTTTTCAACATCGTCAAAGACCCGGGCGAGGCCAGCGATCTGCGCGCGCTGATGCCCGAGCGCTTTGGTGAAATGCGGGCCGACTACGACAGCTACGTGCGCGACAACGGCGTGCTACCGGTTGCCGACGACTACGATCAACGCGAAGAAGTATTCCGTAAGGGACTGAAGAAGCGACTAGGACGCACCCCGCTGGTTGCGGTTGGTATCGTTGTCGCGGTTTTGGGGCTGCTTCTTTTGCAACGACGGCGAAGAAAAACAGTATGAATTTGGATCGCGAACCTGTCCGAGTTGGACGACCAAGCGGCAGCCGCAACGTCGCCATCGATGAATCGCGCGTCGCACGCTATGCCCAGGCCATGGGTGTTCCGGGCCAACGTTACGATACGACCGCCCCTGGCCTTCTTCTTCACTCGGAGTGCTACGAAGATCTATCCTGGTACCTCCACAATATCTGGGGAAACCTGCACGCACGTCAGGAGTGGGAGCTCTTCGGTCCCATGCCTGTCGGAGAAGAAGTCACGACCCGCGGTTTTGTCCGCGAGCGCTACCGTAAACGCGGCCGCGACTATGTGGTGAAGGAGACCTGGGTTCTCGACGGCAGCGGTCAACTCCTCAACCGAGGGATCACCCACCAAAGTTTTCTCGTCGAGACACAAACCGACGGTGACGCCGTCGCGAAGAAGCCACGCCCGGCGCGACGCCCCGACCCGACCACCCCACCGGCCATTCGAACTCTGGCACCGTTGGACCTGCTGGTTGACGACGAAACTTGCATGGCTTTTTCGGGACCCGAGCGCACCTACCATACCGATCGCGACGAGGCGCGCGCATTGGGATTCCCAGACATCGTCGTGCAAGGCATGCTTCCTATCTGCTTGCTGGGCGAGTTGCTCGCCCGCGAATTCGGTTCGGGTTGGAACGCGGGCGGCAAGATGGATGTGCGGTTAGTCAACGTGCTGTGGGCGGGCGAGGAAGTTTCGGCACGCGCAGAAGTCACGGCGGAAACGCCGGAATCAGACGGAACTCGGGTTCACTTGACCTGCTGGGTTGAGAAGAAAGACGGCACCAAGGTGATTGTCGGAAACGCTTCCGCGGTGCGAACACCGGACACCAAAGTCAGCGCCTAGCCGCGCAGCTGAACCACAGTAAACGCGTCGCCGCCCTGCTCTTCGGCAGCTGGGGCTGCAGAGCTGACGTATTGCGAGTCAGCCACCAGCTTGCGCACCGCACTTTTCATTGCACCGGTGCCATGGCCGTGGAGAACGAAAATCGCATCGTGCCCGGCTAACATTGCCTCGTCGAGAAAGTCGTTGAGCTTGGCCAAGCCCTCGTCCACTCGTACACCGCGCAAATCCAACGTGTTGCGCGACGTGCGAAATGCGAAATCCGCCTTAACGCCCGCTTCCGAACCGCTGCGAGCATTCGGCCCCTTTCCGGTTCGTCGCGGTCTGTTCTCGGCGCCGTTGGGTGCGGCGGCCTTTCCAACCACCTCAAGCTTGTCCGCACCGACGCGCATCATCATCACACCGGCTCTGACCTCGAACTCGTCACCATCGATAGCAACCACGTCGCCCATCGCGCCGAGCCCCTGCACCCTGACACGGTCCCCAATTACGGGAGCGCGGCGCGGACCGGACGGACGTGGCGCTTCGGGCAAAACCGCTGCTGCTTTCGACTGAACCACCAAGGCGCGGGCGCTCGCCGCTGCCGCTTGGTTCGGGTTTTCCCGCAACGCGGCGAGAACGTCACGCACCTGTTGTTCAGCATCTCGTAGCCCGGTTAGAAATTCGGCAGCCCCTGCTTCTTCCATCTCTCGTGCGCGACGCTTGATCTTGATTTCACGCGCAACCAGCTTGACCTCGCGCGAAGCGAGCTCGGCAGTTTTCTGTTCAGACAATAATGTCGCGGCTGCGGTTTGCTCGCGTTCGATCTCAAGTGTCGACAACGCCTCGTGCAACGCACGCTCAGCGTCGCCCATCAACGAACGCGCTCGCTCCACCAACGCCTCATCGATACCCGCACGCAACGCCGCGGCCAGCCCATGGCTCTCTCCGGTCATACCCGCGACCACACGATATGTAGGGCAGTCCTGGCGGTACTCCAGCGCTGCCACCGCAACCCGATCATCGGTCGCAGGCATAACCTTGAGCTGCGCGTAGTGAGTCGTCACCACCACGCGTGCACCGGCGTCGGCAAAGCGCTCAACAAACGCACGCGCCAGCGCACCGCCTTGGGCGGGGTCGGTACCGGCGGCAATCTCGTCGAGCAATACCAGGGTTCCGGGGCCGGCCGTCTCCAGCATCGAGCGCAAGGCCGTTAAGTGGGCCGAGAAACTCGACAAGCCTTCATGCACGGTTTGCGAGTCCCCGATATCGGCCAGGACCTCGCCAAACAGATCGATCCGTGAACCCGACGCTGCCGGGATGAAGCAACCGGCCCTTACCAACAGCGCACACAGGCCGATCGTCTTCATCGCGATCGTCTTGCCACCAGCATTGGGGCCCGTAAGCACCAACACCGGCGCGGCAGTGCTCAAGCTTAGATCGTTGGCAACGATCTCAGAGTTCGCCAAGGCCAGAACCGCATGTCGAGCTTGGTGCAGGTCTACAACGCCTTCGTCGCCTACCGATGGACGCACGGCGTTCAGTCGCGCAGCGAAATCTGCACGGCAACAAGCCAGATCAATAGCTGCTGCGGCGAAGAGCGCCTGTGCCAACGATTCAGCATGGTGGGCGAGCAACGATGAAAGTTCGACGAGGATTCGGCGTTCTTCACTACGCAGGTCGAACTCGGCCATGCGCCACTCGTTGCCGAGCGGGACGACAGCCGCAGGCTCTAAGAAAAGCGTTTGCCGGGTACGCGAAGCATCGTGGACGATTCCCAAGCCCATACTCTTGGCCGCAGCTTTGATCGGCACGACGAAGCGGCCGTCACGCGAGGTGACATAGCGATCCTGCAACACGTCGGCGTACTCGGGTGCATCAAGCAACGCTTCGACGGTTGTACGCATTCGCCTCTCAAGAGCGGCCATACGTGCCCGTAGCTCGGCGAGCATCGGGTAGGTTCTCTCACTCAGACCGCCATGCTGCTCATCGATCGCGGCTTCGAAACTGGCACACAGTTGATCATCCAGGGCGATAGGAGCGCCAAGACTGCCCAACACCGGCGCCGAATCATGATGCCGAGCCAAATAGGCGCCAAGCCTGGCGAGCGAGCCGATGGTTGAGCGAACCACCGCCAGATCTTCGAGTTCCAGAACCCGGCCTTGGCGGGCCGCTTCCAGCGGTTGCCCGATATCCTCCACACCGCCGACCGGCGGGCTGCCCACACCGGTTTCCCGCAGCGCGCGAATTTCGTCGATGGTGTCGAACGCGGCAGCGATCACCGCAGGGTCGCTTTCCAGCGCGACATTCTCCGCGGCACGTCTGCCGGCCGCCGTGCGGGCATGGCTCGACAAGGCGCGGGCCAGGTAAGGCCAGTCCAAAGCTTCAAGCGTACGAGTCGAGTTATCGTCCATGAAAAACCAATTGCTCAGGCAGCTCGCCCAGCTAGCTCAGCTAGCCAACCAGCCAACCAGCCAGCCGACAGGGCACCGATACGACACCGATACCTGCTGCGCTTGGAATTGGCATCCGGCCAAGCGGTTCATCGCCAGTTCCTTGCCAGATACGCCGCCGATTGCCATTCGCCATGCCTGGCGGCTATGGTCCGCGGTCTCGCGTAAGCGCCGCGCTGAGAGGGAAACGATGACCGACATTCAAACACCGCCCAACGGCAAGGACGACGATAACCCGAGCACTTCGGGCCGGTTCAACTATTTGGATTCATCGGTGGCCGGATCGCTTTACCGCAACGGAGCCGTGCTCGTCCGGCGCGACGCCGATGGCAGCGACAATGGCTTCCAGGGCCTCGTTCTTCAAGAGCAGTCGATGACGGTGCACGATGCTCGAGCCGGGGATGCGAAGGAACGCCCAACCCTGCTCGCCAACGGGTTCGAGCTGCTGGCCCGTCCGCTTGGGCGTCCTGAGTCGGGAGAGCTGGATTTCTTCAATCACCGGGACGTCACGCAAACTTACTACAGCGAATGCGCCGACATCATCCAGGAGGCCACCGGAGCCGCGTTTGTCGCGGCCTTCGACCACAATGTCCGGTCTGCCGTTGGCAAACGCGGCAAGCGACGCATCCAGGGCGGACAACAGGTGCAAGGGCCAGCCCACATGGCACACGGCGACTACACGCTCACCAGTGGCCCCGATCGCCTGCGCCAACTGGCAGCAGACCCAAGCATAAACGATACGCTGAGCAGTGTACTCGGCCCCGGTGAAACACTTCTTGAGGCGCAGCGGGTCGCTCGCGCCACTGACGAAAACGGGCGTTTCGCAATTATCAACTTGTGGCGCAGTATCGCCAAGGAACCAGTCGCGACTCACCCGATCGCACTTTGCGATGCACAGACCGTGAAGCCAGAAGATCTCGTGGTCTTCGAACTCCACTACCAAGACCGAATCGGCGAAAACTATTTTGCAAAGCATGCGTCGCGCCACA
>JBLFWR010000062.1:0-17479 GCA_047611725.1 Binatia bacterium
GGCCGGTGTCCGGCCCAAATCGCCCCACAGGTGCTGGCAGATGGCGGCCGCGACAATAGCGGCGGTTTCCGTGCGCAAGACTCGTGGCCCGAGGCCGACCGCTTGGAAACCGAAAGACTCAGCCATTGCTATCTCTTCGGGGGCAAAGCCGCCCTCCGGACCGACTACGGCAATCACTTTGTAGGTATCCGGGTATCGTTGGCGCAGAGTCGCCGCCGGATCGGGGCCTGCATTGGCGGTGAACATCAACCCGAGGGCATCGGGCTTGCGCGACCGGCACAGTTCTTCCAGCGAACGAATGCGTTCAACGATCGGCATTTGGGTGCGCCCGGATTGCTCGGCAGCCGCGACGGAAATACGGCGCCAGCGATCAACGCGGGTCAGCGCAGCGTCGCCGATGAGCTTGCCGACGCTGCGTTTGGAGGTCACAACGCAAACACGGTCGACGCCGAGTTCGACCGCCTTCTCGACGATCATGTCGGTCTTCTTTCCCTTCGCCAGGCAAGGAGCCAGCGTAAGGTCCAACGCCGATTCGGTCATCGTGTTGGTTTCGGCCATGACGCGAACGACTGCTGTTTTGCCCTGGAAGAGTTCGATGATCCCGACCGCTTCGCGCCCCTGACCGTTGAAAACGATGAGTTCGTCGCCCGGGTTCAGGCGCAGTACGGTTTGCAGATGATGAAAAGCGGGGCCCGCGATAATCGCGCGATCTTCTTTGAAACGCTCGGGTTCCACGAGAATGCGCGTCTTGGGGCGTGTTGAAGAAACGATGGCACTAATCATGGGAATCTAGAGGCGAGACTTTAGGATACGGCACGGCGGTGCAATGCGAGGGTAACCCAGTCTCCGGCCTCGACGGCGCGGCTGGTTTCCCAACCCTCGGGAAAGAAAGCGTTTTCGACAAGCGATCGGTGGCTTTGCGCGATTCCAGATAAAATCAGGGTGCCGCCCAGGGCGACCGCAGCTTCAAGGCTTGCGCGAATTTCCACCAATGTTTCTGCCAAAATATTGGCGATGACGAAGTTGTAGGTACCGGTGCCATCGGCTTGCGCGGGCGGCAGGGTGGCATGAACGGTCACGGTTTTTTCGACGCCGTTGGCCACCGCATTCTCGCGCGTGGCAGCCAGTGCGTCGGGGTCGATGTCGGTCGCGAGGCAGGCAGCGGCACCGAGTTTGGCGGCGGCGATCGCGAGAATTCCGGACCCGCAGCCAACATCGGCGACGGTCACGCCGGGTCCAACCATCTCATCGATTAAAAGAAGGCAGCCCTCAGTGGTTTCGTGGTGTCCGGTACCAAAAGCCAACCCCGGGTTAATCACGATGGTGAGGCGATGGTCGGTGGGCAACGGTTCCCAAGGAGGCAACACGATGAGTCGTTGCCCAACTTCGAGGCGTGGGAAGTGGCGACGCCAATTCTCGGTCCAAACGGCTGGGTCCAGGGCGTCCGAGGTCTCGGCGACTTCACCGTCAGGAGCGACAGCCCCGACTACGGCAGCCGCACGGGCACGAGCGGCTGCGATTTCGTCCGCGTCGCTGCACTCGGCGAATACGACTAGTGTCATGCGGTCATCGCCGAGCGGACGTTCCTCGATGCCGGCAAACCCGGCCTCGAACAAACTCGCAGAGGCTTGTTCGGCGTCTTGATTGCCGACCGTTACGCAGATTTCGTACCAGTTCTTGCTCATGTTTTGGGAGGCCAGCAGCGCTGGCCTGAGTCAACGACTAACATGATTCGCCTCCCAGTCAGAGCTGCGACAACGCGCGGCTCGTGTGTTGGGCGCGGGTCGAGACTACAGTGCCGCGCATGCCCGTGCTTGCTATCGGACACCGCGGCGCCGCCGGCCACGCGCCGGAAAACACGCTCTCTAGCTTTCTTGAAGCTGTGGCGCTGGGCGCTGACGGTGTCGAACTTGACGTCCAACTAAGCGCCGATGGCGCGGTGATGGTATTCCACGACGATCATCTTGATCGTGTCACCAACGCGAAAGGTCTACTGGCGGAACAAAGCCTGGATGTGTTGTCTCGGGTAGACGCGGGCTCCTGGTTTCACCCGCGCTTCCGCGACCAGCACGTTCCAACTCTCGGCGAAGTGTTGTCGGTTCTCGCAGGTTCGGGCGTGGTCAACGTTGAGCTGAAGTACGGTCCGGAAATGCCGGCTCTGGTCGAAGCTACACTGGCCGTCGTGTCGGCATGCGATGCAATGGAATCGGTTGTCTTCTCGTCGTTCGACCATCGCGCGTTGAACTATCTACGCCAATGCGCGCCGTCGGCTCGCATTGGCGTTCTGTTGACCTACGGCCGCGAGGAAAAGTCGCTGGCGGTCGCCGAGCGTCTGGGGGCGGTCAATATTCATCCGCCGACAATTTCTGTCTCGCGCGAATTTGTGGAGTTGGCCCACCGGGCAGGTTGCGACGTTTGGGTGTGGACTGCTAACGAGCGAAAGGAGATTCGACGCCTGATTGCCGCAGGTGTTGATGGAATAATTTCGGACTATCCCGAACGGGTGATCCAAGAGCGCTGACCGGCGTGCGCGGATTGCAGTGCACGCCGGTCAGCATTGCTGAGGTCTGTTTGTAGGGCGTCGTGCTACTTGGCCGTGGGTGGCGTGGGCAGCACTTCTTCTGAGCCCGCAGCGGCCGCCGTGTCGGCAACGCTTTCCGATTGTGTTGTCCCTTCAGGGGCGGGGCCAACGATCGCCTCGATTTGCATCGACGGCTCAAGGTAACGCTCGGCGACTCGCTGGATGTCTTCCGCCGTCACCCCGTTAATCTGATCCGGAAAGCGCCGGCCCTCCAGATAGCCCAAGCCGTAGAGTTCATTGAACATCATGTTTTCGGCCAACGCAGAGTTGGTTTGCAGCGCGATTTCGTAGTTGCCGATTAGGTAACGCTGGGCACGTTCAAGTTCTTCCGGGGTGACAAGTTCCGTGCGAATGCGTTGGAGTTCGTCGATCAGTCCCTGGACGGCAGTGTCTTCGTTTACCGGGTCGGTGGCGATGTAGGTTCCGATCAAGCCGCGTGCCAGGCCTTCAGAAGCAAACGCGGAAACTGAGTACGCAAGCGCGCGTTTGTCTCGCAGTTCATAGAACAAGCGGCCGCCCTGCGCTGACAGAATCGTTTCCATCGCGGAAAGTGCGTGACGATCAGGCGAATCCACAGTGGTGCCGGGATAGGCGAGAACGATGTGAGTTTGGCGTCGATCGCTGCTCTTACGCGCGGTCAGGGGTGTTGTTGGTAGCCCCGCGGCCGGTGGCATTTGGAACGGTGTCCTGTCGGCCGTCAGTGACCCCAGCGCCTGTCTTAGCTGAGTGGCGACGACTTGCGCGTCCACGTCGCCAACCACGGTGACGACGAGGCTACGTGGGTCCAGCGCGTTCCGGTAAAAGGCGCGCAGTTCGTCGGCAGTCAGTGCGGACACACTGTCGCGCTCGCCCAACGGCGTCATGCCGTAGGGATGGCGCGGATACAGGGTGGTGAACGCGAGATCGAAGGCGCGCGAAGCGCTGTTGTCTTCACGATGGTCGATTGCAAGCAGGAACTCATGTCGCGCCTTTTCAACTTCATCGGCCGGGAACGAGGGCTCCAAGAGAACTTCAAGGAACAGGTCGATGCCTTGAGCTTTGTGCTCCGACAAGAACGTCGCCGCCACGCCCATCGAGTTGCGACCCGAAAATCCTTGCAAGCTGCCGGCCAGCGATTCCACAGTTTCAGTCAGCTCTTCACGCGATCGACGCAAGGTGCCCCGCGTCAGCATTTCCGATGCGAAGTTTGCGATGCCGTTGTTGCCAGGTGTCTCAGTGATCACCCCACCGAGCATTGCGGCGCGCACCGACAAGATTGGAACGTTGTGGTTCTCCTGCACGATCACGCGCACACCGTTGGCGAGTTTGAACACGCGCGGAGCGCCTGCTGGTGAATTGTTGGAGGCGGCGGGCGGAGTTCGTCGTGTCGAGGCGTTGGTGTTGTTCGCCACTGCTGCAGGCGCCTGGCTATTCAAGGCCTGGGCGTGCTCGCGTAGGGACGCGAGGTTGAGCTCGCTGGTTGCTCCGTCGGGAAGTATCGAGACTCCGGTCAGGTTGTTGGGAACGAGGTAGCGACGTGCGACGTCTTGAACGTCGGCAGCGCTAACGGCGTGCAACGCATCGACGTAGGTGCGGTCGTAGTCCGGATCTTCGTGAACCACGATAAAAGAGCCGAGTTCACGAGCCTGGCCCTGTACGGTTTGGCGTCGGTACACGAAGTCGCTTTCAAGGTTGGCGCGCGCACGATGCAACTCGGCGGCGGTAACCGGATAGTCACGTACCCGCGCGATCTCCTCGATCGAAGCCTGGACGACCTCCTCCTCTTGGGGCGGGTCGAAGCTTGCACTGACGATAAACATGCCGGGGTCGGGTGGTGTGTAGGCGAACGATCCAGCGGAGGTCGCGATCTGATTGTCGACGACCAAGCGTCGACTCAGGCGTGAGCTTTCGCCTTCCCCGAGAATGTGGGCGAGCACGTCGAGCTTGACCGCGTCGGGGTGATTGGCGTCGGGGATATGAAATCCCAAGGCGAGGTTTCCCTCGTTGATGTCCATCGTTTCGACGGCCAAGCGGGTTTCTTGCTGCGTGGGTTCAACCGCGCGAATCGGTGTGTTGAGCTCTCGAGCCTGGAAGTCTCCGAACTGGTGTTGGATCTGGGCGCGCATGTGCTCGGTTTCAAAATCCCCGACAATGACCACGGTCATGTTGTTGGGGGCGTAGTAGCGACCATAGAAATCGAGAATCATTTCTCGAGTCAGGCCTTTGATGGATTCTTCGGTGCCGATGACATCGCGCTTGTACGGATGTTCCGTGAACGCGGTACCAAAAAGGTTGTGGTACAGGCGCTGGCCAGCCGAGTCGCGGCCACGTTTATACTCTTCGAGGACAACCCCGAGTTCCTTGTCCAACTCGTCCGGGTCGAACGAGGAGTGCCTCATCGCGTCGGCCAAAATGTCCAACCCTTCGTCGGCGAAGCGCGAGGCCATTACGATGTGGTAAACTGTTTGATCCCAGGACGTCCAAGCGTTGATGCGTCCACCTGCCGATTCGACGGCTGTGGCAATCTCACCGACCCCGCGGCGTTCGGTCCCCTTGAAGAGCATGTGCTCGTGGACATGAGCGATGCCGGCTTCGGGGCCGATTTCATCCGCACCGCCGACCCGTACCCAAACCTGAAGTGCGACCACCGGTGCTGCACGCTGTTCGCGCAGTACGACACGCATGCCGTTGGCTAGAGTGTAAAGGCTGGTTGCGCCATCGGCCGAGTACGACATCGGGCCCGCTTCGCCGATCTCGGCGTCGGGTGTGGCCTGGGTTGCAGGCGAGCCAGCAGTGTCGGGGGCAGAGTGGCTGTTCCACTTCGCGTTACGTGTGGGCGATTGATCGGGAGTCAGAGGCATCAGGCTACATCCCAGCGTGGTTGATATTGCGATCGCGAGTAGTGCGACCTTGGTGGGCGCGAAGAACGTTCGTCGAGACATCAGGCTCCATCCAAAGTTGTGATTTTTAAGGTGCGCTGGCTGCGCGCCCAGCCGCGAGTCTCGCATGGTCCCGGTGTGTGAGAAAACGCGAGCTGAAGTCCGGGAGCGGTCCGGGCGCGACCGTGACGTTGACTGATTCGTCGAATGGGCCGATCATGCGCGCCGCTGTGGCCTTTGGCCCGCGATACCGTTTTGGACGCAATCGACCTCACTCTTGCCGTACTTCTCGCTTACTTCGCCTGGCGCGGCTGGCGCCGCGGACTGCTCTCGACTCTGGCGTCGTTGGTGGCACCGGTGGCGGGATTCGTAGGCGCCGCTCGCTACGCTCCCGAAGTCGGACTGCTTCTTGCCGACTACATTACCGCTCCCCCGAGTTTCTTGGGGATCCTCGCCTATCCGCTGACTTTTCTGGCGGCCGCAGCCGTGGTCCGACTCGGGGCTGCGGGCCTGGGCATGGCGCTTGGGCTTGGAGATTCGCCTCTATCTAAGATCGCCGGTGCGCTGGCGGGCTCGGCCTCGGCCGGTCTTTTGATCGGCGCGGCCGTCTTGATTCTGGGCAGTTTTGTCCCCGAGCCCGGTACGGAGCCCGATGATGGAGGCCTATTGACCAAACGCGCTCATGGGACCCTGGTCCGGATTAGCGATCGCATCGATCGTACCTGGCTCGCACCGCGGCTGGCATCAATCACGGAGCAAGCCATCGCCCAGGTGTTCGATGAGTCCGACGGGGGCGGTTTGCCAAAAGCTCTGACCCCGAAGTCCGACGGTGACGGCGAATCAGCAGCAGCGGCGCCCCAGGCGTTAGGCGCCGCGCGTTTCCTACCCAACCAGGACGAAGATGCTCAACCGGACGCCGCCTCGGAATGATCGCTGAAGAGAAAATCTCCGAGATTCGCTCGATCGCACGGATCTCCGAGTTCATCTCTCCCTACGTCACACTGAAGCGCGCTGGGCGAGGCCAGATAGGGCTGTGTCCCTTCCACTCTGAGAAATCCCCCTCGTTCTCCGTCAATGACGAGAACGGGTTTTTTCACTGCTTTGGCTGCGGCGTTGGCGGCAACGTCTTTAAGTTTCTTATGCAGATGGAAAGCCTCAGTTTTCCGGAGGCCGTGAGAAAGGTCGCCGACCACTACGGCATTACCGTGCCTGAAAGCGGTTCGGCTGAGGCGGATTCCGAGCGCCAGCGTCTTTTGGCCATTGCCACGACCGCGACGCGGTACTGGCGTCGGTGTCTGCAAGAGACCCCGCCCGGCAAACTCATTGCGGAATATCTAGCTGATCGCGGAGTTAGCGAGCAAGCTTGCGAGCAGTTCTTGATCGGCGCTGCTCCGGGGTCGGGTGACGGACTCCTTAGGTGGTTACAGCGCGAGAATGTGGATCTGGCCGACGCCGAGAAGCTCGGGCTTCTCGGCCGTCG
This sequence comes from Binatia bacterium, assembly GCA_047611725.1. Taxonomy (GTDB): domain Bacteria; phylum Desulfobacterota; class Binatia; order UBA1149; family CAITLU01; genus JBLFWR01. The sequence goes on from JBLFWR010000062.1 coordinate 6,920, forward strand.
CGGCGATCGCTTCTACGACAAGTTTCGCGATCGCGTCATTTTTCCGATTCGTGATCCGCAGGGCAGGGTGGTTGGGTTCGGCGGTCGTCTGGTCGGTGACGCGGACGGACCGAAGTACTTGAACACCTCGGATTCTCCGATTTATCACAAGTCACGTGTTCTCTATGGCGTTTATGAATGGAGAGAAGCACGCCGCGCGTTGCCTCCTTCTGAACGGCCGGACAACGAGCCGCTGATGCTGGTTGAGGGCTATCTCGACGTCATCGCACTAGCCCAAGCCGGCTTACCCAATGCAGTAGCCACCTGTGGCACGGCGTTGACCATCGACCAAGCACGTCTGATGAAGCGCCACGCTTCAGACGTTGTTGCGTTGTTCGACGGCGACAAGGCCGGTCGGGCTGCCGCAGCGCGTAGTTTTACGATTCTGGTTGAAGCTGGTCTGTGGCCGCGCGGAGCATTTCTTGCAGACGGCGAAGATCCCGATTCAACTGTGCGCGCGTCGGGACCAGAAGCGATTTTGGCCTGCGTCGGCCGCGCGGAGCCTCTGGCTGAGGCCTGGGTTCGCAAACTCAGTGAAGGCGGGGAGGACGGGCAGGCACGAGCGCGGATCGGCGCTGATCTTGCCGCGGTGTTAGCCAAGGTTAGTGACCCCTTCGAGCGCGATTTCATCGTGAAGAAAGCTTCGATGTGGACCGGAATTTCGGAGGATTTGCTGCGTGGTCGCGCGCGGGACGCAAGGCCCGAACCAGCGCGTGGGTCAGCCAGAAATACGTCTGCTGGCGTTGGTGGCGCGCCCACACGTGAGGAGTGGCTTCTGACATTGATTGCCGCAGAGCCGGAATGCGTTGCTAGAATCATTGCGCGGGGGGATATTGAGGCCGCATTGACGGCCGAACCTTGGGCTGAGGCACTGAGAACGCTGATAGAACAGGCACGCGCAGGGGAAGTCGTCGATATTTCCTCCATTATCGATGGGCTGCCCGACGCTGCGAGGGTGCGAATTTCCGAGCGTCTGGTAGAAGATTCGTCGATGTCAGATCAAGGGGTGCGAGAACGAATTTTCGAAGATACACTCGCTGGCCTCGAACAGAGTCTCCAACGAAGGCAGACCCGCGAACAGCTGGCAAGCCTTCGTCGCCGAGAAGAGCTGGGCGAGGAGATTTCTGGCGACGAAGGGCTCTGGAAGTGGAGATCGCGAGACTCTGATGCCGAAGGATGAAGAAGTGGCCGAAGGGCCAGCTGAGATTGAAACCGAGCTCGAAGCTGCCGACGAAATTGGCGGTGTCAGAGAGCTCGTCGAACTCGGCAAATCCAAAGGTTACGTTACGCTCGACGACGTCAATGATGCGCTCGACGAAGACGTAACCGAACAAGATGATATTGAGAATGTCCTGCAGGTGCTGCGCGACAGTTCTGTCGTTGTGCGCGGCGAAGAACTCGACCCCGCGTCAACGGTTAAATCTCCCGCGGCCCAGCCCGTCGCCAAACCCGCAACTGAAACCGCTACCAAAGCTGCCAGTGATGGCGATGCCGTTGTCGACTACGTACGCATGTACATGCGCGACATGGGCGCCGTACCACTGCTGAATCGCGCCGGCGAGGTTGAAATCGCCCAGCGCATCGAGGCCGGCGAAAACGCGGTGTTCGATCTTGTTTTTGGCAGTAGCTTTGGGCGCCGCCATATCGCGTTGTTGCCGAACAGACTCGAAGAGGGCGACGTTCGCGTTCGTTCGTTGGTCAAAGTCACCGAGCCTGATCCTGTGCTTGCCGCTGGCACAAACTCCGAGGAGGGCGCATCCAGCGAATCTGGCGAAGAAGATCAACCCGAGGCGGAAAACGAGACTGGACCAGAGCCCGACGCCGTTGCTGCCGCGATCCGGCCCGCCGATGAGGTCATCGCAATAAGCCCGGAAGGCGACGGTGCCGATGCTGCGACTCTGACTGAAGACGAAGAATCGCTTCACAAGCGCGCGCAGCGGCAGTTCCGCCGTGCAGCCAAGTTGTGTAGCGAGGTAGGCGAAGCTGTTGCGGCCGGTGACGAAGAGGGGACAGCCAAACGCAACAAGAAGCTCTACAAGGTTTTGCGCGACCTGCCGCTTAACCCCGGGCAGACTCAAATTGTCTCCCGCGGCATTCAGCAAGCGGGTGCGTATGCTCGCGAGCGCTCCCGGATTATTGAACGCGCGGAGCGACGCACCGGACGCACCGCCGAACAAATCATAGAACTCGCTTCGCAAATAGGGGTCGACAAGACCCAAGATCAACGTATTTGCGGAACGCTGCGCATGAACGCCGAAAGTGTCGCATCCACCGCCGAAAATGTTGCTAAGGCTGGGCGGGAAATTCAGAGTCTGCTGGCGACGTACGAGATTGATGCGGGCCAACTCAAAGAACTTTTGAAGGCCGTGCGGCAATCTCAATGGGAGGCGGACGAGGCCAAGAAGGCCCTGATTGAAGCCAACCTTCGTTTAGTCGTCTCCATTGCCAAGCGCTACAATAACCGAGGCCTGCAATTCTTGGATCTGATCCAAGAGGGCAACATCGGCTTGATGAAGGCAGTCGACAAGTTCGAGTGGCGCCGCGGCTACAAATTCTCGACCTACGCAACCTGGTGGATTCGGCAATCCATCACCCGCGCGATCGCTGATCAGGCCCGTACCATCCGTGTGCCGGTTCACATGATCGAGTCGATCAACAAGTTAATTCGCGCTACGCGGCAATTCGCTCGCGAGAACGGGCGGGAGCCCACGACCCAGGAACTGTCGGTCCTGGCGGACCTGCCTCCGGATCGGGTCCGAAAGATCCTCAAGATCGCCAGGGAGCCGATTTCCCTCGAGACCCCGATTGGCGATGAGGAAGACAGCGCGCTCGGCGACTTTATCGAAGACCAGAAAGCTGTGGCGCCTCCTGATGCGGTGGTGAACAGCGACCTCCAGGACCAAACTCGAAAGGTTCTGGCCTCGCTGACCCCACGTGAAGAGCAGGTCTTGCGTCTTCGATTTGGCATCGGGGAAAAAACGGATCATACCTTGGAGGAAGTTGGCGGCCGGTTCTCGGTAACCCGAGAGCGTATCCGACAGATCGAAGCGAAGGCTCTCCGCAAGCTTCGGCTGCCAAGTCGTAGCAAGAAGTTGAAAGGCTTCATCAGCTGAATCGCACTCGGGCCCATAGCTCAGTTGGTTAGAGCAGGGGACTCATAATCCCTTTGTCCCAGGTTCGAGTCCTGGTGGGCCTACCACTTGAACCGCCAGGAGCATGAGCACGCCTTTGTCCTCCAAACTCGAAATCCTTTTCAAATTGCAGCAATTGGACCTCGACCTTCGCGATAAGGTTCTCGAGGTCGACCGATTCGAATCGGCGTTGGCCGAGCGCCGCCGTGAGATGCAGGTCTTGCAAACACGAATCAACGAGGTAGCGGCCCGCCGTAAGGTTGCCATTACCGAACGGGCGTTGACCGAACGCCGGATGGAAGAGCAGGGTGAGCTGCTCAAAGACCGCCGCCAGCGCGGCGGTCGCGTTCGCACCGAGAAAGAACTTCGCGCCAGCCAGGATGAGGTCTCCAACTTGAGTGGCGAGCTATCCGAGGTCGAAACGCGGATGCTTGAGCTGATGCAGTCGATCGAAGAGTTCGACGGCCGGCTGGCCAAAGAGCGCGAAATCCACAAGCAGCTTGAAGAAGCGGATCATCGTCACATCACCGATGAGACCGAGCGCGTAGAGGGTCTTCGTGTCGAGATCGCAGCCGAGCGGGCCGATCGTAATTCCGCCGCCTCGGCCGTCGATGCTAGCCTAAGACGTCGCTATGACATGATTTTGGAGCAGCGCCAGGGAGTGGCCGTGGTCCAGGTCATCGACGGCAACTGTGGTGGCTGCAACCTAGCCATTCCCCCGCAGCTTCTGATCGAGATCATGAAGTCGGGTGCCGTGAAGGCTTGTCAGTCTTGCCAGCGTATCATCTACGTCCAAGTCCCGCCGCCAGAAGGCACGGAACCTGCCGATTCCTAAGTCTCCGCGCGGCGCCCAGTGGGCGTTGGCGCGTGTTCCGCGCTAGTCTTGGCGCGCGCGTCTGAGTTGGTTGGGCAGTCGCCGGCGTCGTCTTCGTACGATGCGGGAGGAAAGTCCGGACTTCATAGGGCAGGGTGGCCGTTAACGGCGGCCCGTCGTGAGGCGGGGAAAGTGCCACAGAGAATAGACCGCCGGGCGCAAGCTCGGTAAGGGTGAAACGGTGAGGTAAGAGCTCACCAGATCCGCAGGTGACTGCGGATGCTCGGTAAACCCCACCCGAAGCAAGACCGAGTAGGGGAGCGAGTGGTCCGCTCTAGGCTCCCGGGTTTGGTCGCTCGAGCCGTCGGGCAACCGACGGCCTAGATGAATGGCTGCTGTCCGCACCTCGTGTGCGGGAACAAGATCCGGCTTACACGCCAACTCAGGCGCGCACTTCTCTTCCCTAGAATACTGACGCCGTCCCTTTCGGGACGGCGTGCCTAGACCCGTGCCAGACACGCAAGTGGAGGCCTAGTGGGGATTCGTCAATCCCCCCCCCCCGCCAATCCGCAGCGATTCCAACCAATGCAACGCGTCGAACAAGTAGCTTTTTGCTTCTGTGCAAAAAGCAAAAAACCTTTCATTATCAGTTACTTAAAGCCTCGCGGTAGGTGCTCCCCGCCGCTTGCTCGCGAGCCTTCAAGGGGGGGGCGCACGAAATCCTTGACCCATGGGGAGCGGTGGTGTTTAGTGGGCCTCGGTGGGTAGCAGTGGTGGTAAGTGGTGGTTGCCTTTGCCTGTACTGTGCGAGTTTGGTCGGGGACCGGAGTTCTAGGGAAGTCCGGTGATGGTTTTGCTACCCACCCATTTTTTTATGGCATCTCATGTTTCGCGGTACATTCTTTCACGCCTTAGACGAAAAGGCCCGAGTCGCAATACCGCGAAAGTTTCGTGAGGCGTTGATTGGCAGCCAGGGGGACACCCGGGTCGTCATCACCAAATCGGCCACTCGAGGGGCCCGCGCCCTGGACATCTACCCGATTGCCGAGTGGCAGAACCTCGAAGCGCGCATCCGCGAGCGTCCTCAGTTCCAGTCCAACATTCAGCAGTTTAAGCGAAAATATATCGCGCCTGCCCAGGATCTGGCTCTGGACGCGCAGGGACGCATTGTTGTGCCTGCCAACCTTCGCGAGTGGATCGACCTCGGCAAAGAGGCCGTTTTCACCGGAGATCTCGAAAAGTTTCTCCTTTGGTCGAAGAACGAGTACGAGCGCGTCGCCGACGACGATGGGGCTGGAGACGACGAACTTTCGTTCGAAGACCTTCAGATCTGAGTGTCTGACCCGCCCGACCTTCCGCTGTCCCAACCCGTGCTCCCGTCACAGGGTGCGATGAACGAAACCCCCAGACACCGTCCGGTGATGCTCGCCGAAGCCTTAGAGGCTCTCGCGCTCGTGCCTGGTGCACGCGTTGTGGATGGAACGTTGGGCGAAGCCGGCTACAGCGAGGCAATTCTCGACGCGACGGCGCCTGACGGCAAGTTATTGGCGATCGATTGGGACGACGAGGCGATTACACTTTCTCGCCCTCGTCTCCAGCGATTTGGCGACCGCGTGGAGATCGTGCGCGGCTCGTTTGCCGACACTGCGCAGATTCTCTCGGATGCCGGTTGGAGCGACGGCGCCGACGGCATCGTCGTGGACTTGGGTGTTTCGACACGCCACCTTGTCGCGGCCGAACGTGGGTTCAGTTTCCGGACCGACGGGCCGTTGGACATGCGTATGGATCGACGCGGCGACACGACGGCCGCCGATCTGGTCGCAAATCTTGAACAAGACGAGCTTGCCGATCTAATCTGGCGCTATGGCGAAGAACGCCACTCGCGGCGTATCGCCCGTGCGATCATCGTGCGTCGAAAGGAACATCCACTTCTCACCACTTCGGACCTACGCGAAGCGGTGCGTTCGGCGGGGGTGCGTGGGCGCCCCGGGCACGATCCGGCCACACGAACGTTTCAAGCGCTTCGCATCGCGGTCAATGGCGAACTCGAGGCTCTTGAATCGCTACTCAACGAGGGATGGAAACTGCTCGTCCCAGGCGGGCGGTTGGTGATCGTTAGTTACCACTCTCTTGAAGATCGGTTGGTGAAGTCGGCCATGCGCCTTTGGGCCAGCGACTGCCTTTGTCCGCCCAGGCAACCGCTGTGTAATTGCGGTTGGTCTGCCAAAGTAACGCTGCCCTGGCGGCGCAAGCGGGCACCGACCCCCGAAGAGGTTCAAGCCAACCCGCGCGCGAGAAGCGCAGGGGTCCGAGTGGCTCAGAGGTTGATGAACTAGATGTTTGTCATGTTGAATGTGGGCCGACGGCGACCAAGTACGAGCGCTAGCGAATGAGAGCAGCTGATAAGACAAGTCCGACCTGGATGGAGATGTTTGGGTTCGCCAGTGCGATCGATCCGGAAATCTCCGGTTCGCGACGGCGGGTGGCATTGGCCGCGGCTGGCTGTGTGGTCCTGATCTTCATGTTGATGTGCGTCAACATCGCAGCGTTCGCGATGGGTTCACAAGCTGCATCAATAGAAAGTGTGATGAAGCGATTAGACACCGAGCGTATGGAGCTGGAACGCACGTTGGCCCAGAACACCAACCGCGCTTGGATCGGCGTACGAGCGGGGAATCTCGGAATGGCTCCGTTCGAAACTGGCCAGAGGATTCAGGACAACGATGAAGCTCATTGATCGTCTTCTGGGTCGTGATGGTCGCCCTGCGCGAGCGGCAAAGCGCCCGAAACTTTCTTCTGCGCCGGGTGTCCGCTCACGCTTCGGACGCAACCTGGTTGTCGTCGTTCTTGGCTGTCTCGTCGTGGCCAGCGTTGTCGTTTTTAGAATTTACGAACTTACGGTGGTTGAAGGCGAAGAGCATCGCGCGGCCAGCCAACAGGTTAAGTGTCACGACCGCACCGAGATGGCCTATCGGGGTGGGATCGTCGACCGAAACGGAGTGGCTTTGGCGACCTCGACTCCGGCCAGCTGGGTCTCGCGAGAGAAGGGCTATGTGTTCGCCGTTTCGCATGCCGCTTCGCTGGCACCACTGCTCAACCTGGAATCGAAACAACTCGAAACGACTCTAAAAACCGGTGGCGATGGCTTTCGCTGGTTGGCGCGCGGCGTTGATGTCGATTCGGCGACTGCAATTGATCAGCTTGAAATCAAGGGAATCGGGTTGCATCGCAGTCAGCGCAGGTCCTACCCGCAAGGCAACGTGGCGTCGCACGTAATCGGTTTTGTGAACATCGACGCCAAGGGCATCGAGGGAATCGAACGTAGCTTCGACGAGGTGATCAGCGGCAAGCCGGTTACCGTCCACGCGTGCAAAGACATCTATGGCCGTGTGTTTTTACGCGACGCCGATTTGGCGGGAATAAACCGCGGCGCCAACATCCACCTCACGCTCGACGCGACCCTTCAAAGCATTGCCGAGGCGGAGCTCTTCGCGCAGGTCGAGGCCACCGGCGCAGTCGGTGGCGCCGTGGTGATGTTAGACCCGCGCACTGGCGAGATCCTCGCGCTGGCCAACGCCCCTGGTTACGACCCCAACGCTGTTGCGAGCTCGAACAGTGCCGCCCGCCGCAACCGGGCGATGACAGATCTGTTTGAACCGGGCTCAACGATGAAGCCGTTCATCATTGCCGGCGCTTTGGATGCTGGGCTGATAGAGGAAGACGAAGAGTTTTTCTGCGAAAACGGTTCGTGGATGATCGAAGGGCGACGCATCCCGGTTCGCGACCACCACGGATACGGTTGGCTCGATACGACTGGGGTCTTACGGGTCTCAAGCAATATCTGCACTGCCAAAATCGGCTTCAAACTCGGCGGACGCCGCGCCTACGACTATTTGGTCGGATTCGGGTTCGACCGCAGAAGTAACGTTGGAAAACTCTACGAAGCGCGCGGGCTTGTCCCGAGGCCGCCCGAAGATTGGCGGCCCAACCGCTTGGCGACCATCAGTTTCGGGCAGGGTATTTCCGTCAACGCATTTCAGCTCGCGTCGGCATTTGGAACCTTGGCCAACGAAGGGCGGCGCATGAAGCCGCGGCTGGTTAGCAAGATCACTGATCAGTGGAACGGCGTAATTGATTTCAATCCGGCTGAGGTCGATCGCGAGGTGGTACGCCCAGAAGTCGCGTTGGCAGTAACCCGCATGCTTGAAACCGTCGTCACGCCCGAAGGTACCGCCCGCCATGCCGCGATTGCCGGAGTTCGGGTCGCAGGAAAAACAGGGACCGCGCAAAAGGCCGAAAATGGCGGCTACAGTAAAGACCGGTGGCTAGCGTCGTTTGCGGGATTCCTGCCAGCCGACGATCCGCGCATCGTAATTGCCGTGCTGATCGACGAGCCGAAAGGGGGTCACTACGGTGGTGTGATCGCCGGACCGGTTTTCAAAAAAATCGCCGAAGCGAGCCTCGACTATCTGGGCATTGAGCGAGCACTTCCGCCGCCCGGCGACGACATCGACATGTTGTTTGACGTTGCGAATATTGAAGGCGATGGCACCGAAGCGACCAGCGACCCCGTTGTCGAGGATTCAGAGGCTGACGGGCTGCAAGGAGAATTCGAAGACGAACCCGAACCCGGTGTCATGCCGGATCTGCGCGGTTTGAGCTTACGGGAAGCGTCGCGGGCGATTGCGTTTTGTGCCTGCGAATTGGACGTGCAGGGCGAGGGGTACGTCGTCGCGCAGACCCCTCCGGCCGGCGAGAGCGTGGGTGGTGATCGGCGAGTCTCTCTCGTCCTTGCCCGCAGTCTGTGAAGACGTACGACTCTGCGGCTTCGCGGTCCGTGCCGATGGCACTATCCGAACTATTGGAGGTTGCCCGTGGGCTCGGACTTAGAGGCGAGTTACATGGCAATCCCGACACGAAGGTTACTGACGTCGTCGACGATTCGCGCAACGTTGGCCGAGGCTCTCTCTTTGTGGCGCTGGCGGGTACCCGTAGCGACGGCGCGAGTTTTCTAGACCAGGCGGCCGGAGCCGGAGCGAGCTGTTGGGCAGGTTCATCGAACCCCGACGCTCCCAGTGGTCTCGCGTCGATTGTTGTCGAAGATTCTGGGCAGGCCGCCGGTCTGTTGGCCGCAGCTTTCTGTGGCGTCCCCACCAATAGCCTCGACTTGGTCGGCATTACCGGAACCAACGGCAAGACCAGCACGACCTATATTCTCGAAAGTATTTGGAACGCCGCCGCAACTCCGTGTGGAGTTGCGGGGACGATTCGGCAAAGCGGCCCCGGCTTTTCAGAGAACGCACACCTGACGACACTGCCGGCTGTAGCGTTGCAAAAATTGCTCGCGCGCATGGTCCGGGCCGGTGCACGAGCGGCTGCGGTTGAAGTGAGTTCGCATGCGTTGGCTCAACAAAGAGTGGCGGGTTGCCGGTTCAACGTTGGGGTTTTTACCAACCTGACGCGCGATCATCTCGACTATCACGGTGACGAGCAAAGCTACTTTGCCGCCAAGGCGCGGCTGTTTCATCGCCACCTAGATTCCAACCATGCGGCGGCGGTTCTCAACGCAGAAGACGAACGCGTGGCGGAGCTGGCGACAACACTTAGTGGAGTGGACGTTTGGACGTTTTCGACCGACCCTGCCGTTGCGGCACGAGTGCGTGTTCTGGAAGCTAGAACCGACCTCGCAGGAATTCGTGCGCGGGTGGAGCTGGACGGAACTCCAATCTCGATCGACTCAGCTCTGATTGGCATGCCGAACCTGTCCAACATCTTGGCGGCTGCGGCTGCCGCTCGGGCACTGGGCATTGAGCCTGGTGCGATTGAAGAAGGTGTGCGGCGTTGTCTACCTGTCCCCGGTCGCGTCGAGCGAGTCGGTGATGGGCCCCCTATTGTCCTCGTCGATTACGCTCACACTCCGGACGCGCTCGCCCGAGTTCTGGCGGCGATTCGTGGGCAGGTTCCTGGCCGCCTTATCTGTGTCTTCGGTTGTGGTGGGGACCGTGATCGCGGCAAACGGTCGATGATGGGAGCCGCGGCTGCCGATGCGGCTGATCTTTGCGTCGTGACGTCCGACAATCCTAGAAGCGAAGCTCCGGGTACGATCATCGCCGAGATCGTTGCGGGAATGGTCAATATTTCGACGAACATTTCCGACGTCGCAGCCCCTGATGCCCGGGGCTTCGTGATCGAGGTCGACCGCGAGTGCGCGATTCGACAGGCGATCGCTGCGGCGGCTGACGATGATGTAGTGGTGATTGCCGGAAAGGGGCACGAGACGTACCAGGAAACCGGAGGGCGGCGCAGTGACTTCGACGATCGCGAGATCGCGCTCGACGCCTTGCAAGTACGGCAACGCTAGGCCGGCAACGGTGCACGGCAACGGTGCACGACAACTGTGCACGGCAACTGTGCACGACAACTGTGCACGACAACTGTGCACGACAACTGTGCACGACAACTGTGGAGGGAGAAATTTGGCCGCATCGCAACCCTTGGTCGCACCAGCCTGCGTCACCGTTTCCGAACTCGCCGCTGCGATCGGTGCGCAGTCGACGTTGGATCCCACGGTCTTGA
>JBLFWR010000063.1:0-17343 GCA_047611725.1 Binatia bacterium
TTCTTGCTCTGCACAAGCGTAATCGCAGCAGTCAATGTCGTCTTTCCGTGATCGACGTGACCGATAGTCCCCACGTTTACGTGGGGCTTAGTGCGCTCGAACTTCTCCTTGGCCATCTTTTTCCTCGCTCCGTATTCAACTAACAGACAAAAGACTCGTACCTAGTGGAGCCCACGACCGGATTCGAACCGGTGACCTCTTCCTTACCAAGGAAGTGCTCTACCGACTGAGCTACGTGGGCCTAAGTCGGCCTCATGGGTACTCTTCAATAACCGCCAGCTCGGCGGAGATAAGAGAGCGGGAGACGAGATTCGAACTCGCGACCCTCAGCTTGGAAGGCTGATGCTCTAACCAACTGAGCTACTCCCGCGAAACCCCAAATTTTTTGCTCGCGCGAGGGCACGGCATCGGTCACGGCCAAAATCGAAGCTGGTCTATACCGATCTGGTTTTGCGCCGTCAGTGGGCGAAACCGAATCGTGGTAACTCCAGTGGTGGAGAGGGGAGGATTCGAACCTCCGTAGGCTAACGCCGGCAGATTTACAGTCTGCTCCCTTTGGCCACTCGGGTACCTCTCCTAAAATCTCCGCCTACGTCCCTCGCAAATCTCTCTTTTCCAGTTGGAGCCGATGGCCAGACTTGAACTGGCAACCTACTGATTACAAATCAGTTGCTCTACCAATTGAGCTACATCGGCGCCGCAAATGTCCAGCTGCCATAGCTACTTGGCAGGACAAGTCCGAAAGACACCGACTGTCCGTTTGAGTCAGCTGGCCCGCTCAACTCGAGCTGATCAACAGCCCCGGAGGCCTGCTTTTCCGTCACTGGAAACGACGTTGCGTATCAATCCTGCCGCGTGGTGTCAAATCGGTCCATGGCTGCGAGCGCCGTGAACACGGCCACTCCGGCAGCTACCGAAGCGTTCAGAGATTCGACCCGCCCACGCATCGGAATGCCGACGAGTTCGTCACAGGTCTCCCGCACTAGACGCCGGATCCCCTCACCTTCACTCCCTATCACCAACGCGATCGGTTCCCGCACGTCCAGAGCGTCGGCCAACGAACGACTACCTTCCTGATCCAAGCCCAGCGCTCGAAAACCGGACGAACGTGCCATCGACAAAGCACGCACTAGGTTTGTAACCCGGCAGACCGGAAGAAACACTGCGGCCCCTGCAGAAACTCGCATCACCGTGGCATTGACCTGCGCTGCTCGCCGGGCCGGGATCACAACCGCCGAGGCTCCGGCAGCTTCGGCGCTACGAATGATCGCTCCCAAGTTGTGCGGATCGGCGATCTCGTCGAGGAACAGAATCAGGCGCGGGCTGGCTGCTAAAATATCGTCTAAGTCAGCGTATCCAAAGCGAATTTCTGCCGCTATACCCTGACACCGAACCCCAGTCATAACGTCGCATTCGCCCTTTCCGGCCGACGACACCGGAATCCCGGCTTCGCGGGCAGCGGTGGCCAAGGCCTGAGCACGGGTTGGCGCCCCACTCTCAAGAAAAACCCGAAACACTCCTGTTTGTCCGCCCTGGGATTGGCCCGACAGCGCAGCTTCAACCGCGTTTGGGCCGCCAATCATGAGAGCGTCAGAATCGCGATCAATACGCGCGCCCCCTCTAGAATGTTGCCGTTTTCCGCGCGCCACTAATCAACCCCCTCAACGACGAATCGCGGCCAGCAGCCGCGAGCGTGTCGCACAACGATCTTGTTCCGACTGCTGCCTAGAATCCGCCCCAACTGGCCGAGACTCAAAAACCGCGCTTCGTTTCACCCTTGCTTACTTCTGCTCTCTTCGCCAAACGAGTCATGCCCGCATTTACTGCGCACCGGCGCTTGTCTACACTTGCCAGCGCAATGGGTAAAACCCTCCGGAAGTACTTCATCGTCGAAATTGGTGGCGCCTTCCTCTCGGGGTTGGTGCTTTTCACGTTTATTCTGTTCTTGGTCCGCATCCTGAGCCTAATGGACATGATCTTCGCGCGCGGCGTCCCCGCCGGCCAAGTCGCGAAACTGTTCCTCTACATCATTCCAACCTTTCTCGAACTGACCATGCCAATGGCCCTTCTGCTGGCGGTGGTGGTCGCGTTCGGGCGCTTGGCAAGCGACGGAGAACTCACGGCGCTTCGGGCCGCGGGCGTCAATATTTATCAAATGTTGCTGCCAGGCCTGATGTTCGCTGGCCTAGTTGCTGCAGCCACACTGGCCCTTGCGGTGTGGGCGCGGCCATGGGGCTACCGTCACACCGAGGCGGCGGTCTACGAGATAGCCAAAACCCGCGCTACGGCGGCCCTGCGGCCCCGCGTGTTCAACACCGACTTTGACGATTTGGTCATCTACGTTGACCAAATTGACCCGGAGGGCGGCCTTCTGGAAGGCATCATGCTCTCGGACGACCGAGGACACAGTCGCCGCACCACGATTTTCGCCAATGGTGGCCGGATTGTCGGTGACGACGAGTCCGGCACCATATACCTCCACCTGATTGACGGCACGAGCCTGTCGGTGTTCCGAGACGAAGAAAGCTACGATTGGACAGACTTTCGCTCTCTGGAGGTCAACCTCGACATCAATCAAGCCGCGGCCGGGACCACGCCCGCACAGCGCGAGCCCCGCGAACTAGATTGGCCCGACCTCATCGCCACTCGCGACACGGCCGTGGCGGCCGGCGGCTTAGCCACGGCGGAACGTCTGGAAATTCACCGTAAGCTCGCACTGTCCACCGCAGCCTTCGTACTCGCCATCCTTGGAGTGCCCCTAGGAATGCAACCGTCGCGTGCTGTGCGCGCGCGAGGTGTCAGCATAAGCATCGGTATCATCCTATTTTACTACATCATGCTGAGCACGGGTGACGCGATGGCGCGTCGCCTCGCCGTATCGCCAGCGGTCGGAATGTGGACTCCGAACCTCGTCCTGCTGATCGGCGCGGCCTGGATGTTCCACCGGGCAGCCACAGAGCGTTTCCTCAACCCGTCTCCGCTGGCATGGATCCGCTCAATGATCGCCAGTCGCAACCAACCTGAGGACCTAGCGTGAGTCTGCTCGGCCGCTACGTGGCCATGGAGTTTCTGCGAGTCTTTGCACTCGCGATGGCCGCTTCGTGTGGAATCTACCTGGTGGTCGACGTGTTCGAACGAATGCCGAGCTTTCTCGATTACGACCCTCCCATATCGGCGATCATCGCGTACTTCGCACTAAAGCTGCCGTGGATCATCGCCGACGTATACCCGGCAGCCTCTCTGTTGGCCGTCCTGATCGCGCTTGGCATGATGACCCGCAATCGCGAGATCCTCGCAGCCCGAGCATGCGGAATTAGTACTTGGCAACTGGCGGCCCCTTTGGTGGGAATCGCATTCTTGACCAGCATCGGAGATTTGGCCTGGAACGAAATCATCGTCCCGTCGACCTATACTCAATCACGCTTCGTCAATGACGTTGTCATTAAGAAAAAGGACCAACGGGGAGACTTCAACGCCTCAACCCTGTGGTTTCAGGCGTCAGAGGGCTTCTACAATCTAGATTTTTACGACGCTGAACATCGCCGAATCCAGGGGCTGACGCTTTACAAGACCTCCGCCGACTATCGCATCGCAGAGGTCATCGAAGTGCCCAGCGCTAGCTGGCAAGGCGATCGATGGGTACCGAAGGACGGAATCGTAAAACGGCCGTCTGCCGGTGGAGGACTCGTAGCGACCCCTTTGGAAACCGAAGACTTCCCGTTCGCCGAACCACCCGACGAACTTGCCGCTCGCAAGCGCGCGGCAACCGAGTTCAGTTTTCGGCAACTGCGACGTCAGATTGCGGTGCTGGAAAGTAAAGGGTTGGACGCGGATGAGTTTTGGGTCGACCTTCACCGGAAATTGGCTTGGCCGTTCTCGGGATTTGTCACGGTCTTGGTCGGCTTTCCGCTGGCGGTACGTGGTGGTCGTCGCGCCGGCGTCGCGCAGAATATCGGACTCGGGCTCTTGGTTGGACTCGGCTACTGGGTCGTAACTGCGGTCGCACTTTCGGCTGGAACCAGCGGTGCGATCCACCCCGCGCTGGCGGCATGGACGGCGAATCTCGTGTTCACAGCAATCGCAGCGATTCTCTACCTCGGCACTGATGGCGTTTAGCTAGTTCGCAGCGCCGCATTGGCCCAAGCCTAGAACCACGCCAAGCCTCGAACGGAAAAGGGCCGGTGAGATTGTCTCACCGGCCCTTCGCTGCATTCCCGATTGGGAAACTAACGCTTGCTGTACTGCGGCCGCTTACGAGCCTTGTGGCGTCCGTACTTCTTTCGCTCGACCTTACGCGGATCACGCGTGAGCAGCCCGGCCTTCTTCAGGCTGGGACGCAAGTCAGGGTCTGACTCGAGCAGCGCACGCGAAATGCCGTGGCGTATCGCGCTTGCCTGGGCCGAAATTCCACCGCCACAGACACGAACGCGGACATCGAACACGCCACCTTTGCCAGTGACATCGAACGCCTGCTTGATAATCATGCGCGAAGTCGGACGGGGGAAGTAATCTTCGATCGTCCGGCCGTTGACCGTGATTGTGCCAGTGCCTGGCGCCATACGGACGCGGGCAATAGCGGTCTTACGCTTTCCAGTTGTGGGGATTTCTTGGATTTGCACCATCAGTTCCGATACCGCGAAGCGGTCCTTAAGACACGGCTAGCGGCTCGGGCCGCTGCGCGGTATGCGGGTGTTCGGTGCCCGCGTAAATTTTGAGTTTCTTGGCCAACTGCCGACCAAGGCGATTCGTCGGAAGCATACCTTCGACAGCCTTGCGGATGAGGTCCTCAGGCTTGCGCTCAAGAACTTCGGCCGCGGTGCGAGAGTAGATTCCACCAGGGAAGCCGGAGTGACGCCAGTACAGCTTGTCAGCCGCCTTGTTGCCCGTCAGCTTCACCTTCTCTGCATTGATGACGACGACGAAATCGCCGCAGTCAACGTGAGGGGTAAATGTCGCTCGATGCTTACCGCGCAGAACCGTCGCAACTTTCGTCGCTAGACGGCCCAAAACCTCATCATCGGCATCGACGATGTGCCATTGCCGCGCGGCGAGGGCTTCCTCGACCGACAAACTCTTTGTGACTTTCTGGATGGCCATAACTTCTTAAATGCTCCGAGAATTCTGCAGAGTCCGCAAGTGGCGGGGCCGACGAGACTCGAACTCGCGACCTCCGGCGTGACAGGCCGGCGTTCTAACCAACTGAACTACGACCCCGCAAGCCCGTGGGCCGCTCTGGGACGCTGCAGAGCCCGTTTGTCTAGCAACGACCCCCGTTGACATCAAGCGTCAGGGTGCACTGCGTCGCAAGAAGTCGCAAGAAGTCGCAAGAAAACCGAGACAGAGAAAATGGTGGGCGGTACTGGGCTCGAACCAGTGACCCTCGCCTTGTAAGGGCGATGCTCTCCCAACTGAGCTAACCGCCCAAAAGATTTGCGGCGCCCTGGGAACGGGCGCCGCAAACACGCTACGGGGACCGTTCCCCGCCGGCCGCACCTGGCGGCCCTTCAATCCTAGTGGGTGACCACTCCCCCTTCGGCATTCGACTTGGTCAGCTCCCAGGGCATCGGGCCCAAATCTCCCGTATGCTCGGCGATGAAGACCGACGTTTGCCCCTTAGGGAACTCCAAAGCCTGGTCGAGAACTTCGTCGGCGTGTTCCACCATCTTAATCTCGATGGCCTTGAGCACTGTGGCCGGAATATCTTTGATATCCTTCTCGTTTTCGGCCGGGATGAGCACCTTTTTGATGCCCGCACGGTGAGCCGCCATCATCTTTTCCTTGAGTCCGCCGATTGGCAGGACACGACCGCGCAAGGTAATTTCGCCCGTCATGGCCAAATCAGGCCGCACCGGCAAGCGAGTCAGCGACGAGACCATTGATGTCGCCATTGTTACGCCTGCCGAAGGGCCGTCCTTGGGAATTGCGCCCTCGGGAACGTGGATATGGATATCGATGTGCTGGTAAAAGTCCGACGGGAGACCGAGATCGCGCGCTCTTGAGCGTACGTAGCTCAGTGCTGCCTGTGCAGACTCCTGCATCACGTCACCCAAACTTCCCGTGATCGTGAGCTTCCCTTTGCCGGGAAGCACGGTCACTTCGGTGTTAAGCAACTCTCCGCCCATTTCGGTCCACGCCAAACCGGTAGTGACGCCGATCATTCCGTCTTCTTCAGCAAGGCCGTAGCGGAAGCGTGGAGCTCCGAGGAGCTTCTCTAGCATCCGCCCTGTGATCTGGACCGGGAGTTTCACTTTCTCATCACCGGCGACTTTCACAGCAATCTTTCGACAAACCGCTGCGAGCTCGCGTTCCAGACTGCGGACCCCAGCCTCTTTCGTGTAGCGGCGGATGATCGTCAGAAGCGCGCTGTCGCCAAAACTGATCTGAGTCGCGTCTAACCCGTTGACCTCAAGCTGTTTCGCGATGAGGAAATTCTTGGCGATGTTGAGCTTCTCCAGCTCCGTGTAACCTGCCAGACGAATGATCTCCATGCGGTCCTGCAGGGGCCGCGGAATGTGTTCAAGCGAATTCGCGGTCGTCACGAACATGATCTTGGAAAGATCGTAATCAACGTCTAGGTAATGATCGTTGAACGTCGTGTTCTGCTCAGGATCCAACACTTCAAGCATCGCCGAGGCCGGATCGCCACGGAAATCGGTAGACATCTTGTCGATCTCGTCTAGCAGAAAAACAGGGTTGCCCTTACCAGCCTTCTTTAGGCTCTGAATGATTTTGCCCGGCAAGGCGCCGATGTAAGTCCGGCGATGCCCCCGAATTTCGGCCTCATCGCGAACACCACCGAGGGAAACCCGAACAAACTCGCGGGACATAGCTCGCGCAATTGAGCGGCCAAGCGAAGTCTTTCCGACTCCAGGTGGTCCAACCAGACAAAGGATCGGGCCCTTGATCGACCCCACCAACTTCGTAACGGCCAGGTATTCAAGGATTCGCTCTTTAACCTTGTCCAAACCGTAGTGATCTTCGTCGAGAACTTTCTTGGCTTCCGCGATATCGATGCGGTCTTCGGTACAATCCTGCCAGGGAAGAGCCAGCATCCAATCGATGTAATTGCGCACCACCGTGGCCTCAGCCGACATGGGTGACATCATCTTGAGCTTCTTCAGCTCTTTCTCGGTTTTCTCTCGCGCCTCTTCGCTCATCTCGAGCTTAGCGAGCTGTTCTTCGAGTTCCTGAAGTTCGTTCTTAAACTCGTCCTTTTCGCCGAGTTCCTTTTGAATCGCCCGCATCTGCTCGTTCAGATAGTACTCCTTCTGAGTCTTCTCCATCTGCTTCTTAACACGCGAGCGAATGCGCTTCTCTACCTCTAGGATCTCCATTTCGGAGCGCATGTAACCGAGAACTTTCTCAAGGCGCGCGCCGACGTCGAACGTTTCTAGTAGGTTTTGCTTGTCTTCGAGCTTCACGCCTAGGTGCGAAACGATGGTGTCGGCGAGACGCGATGGCTCGTCGATCGCAGCGACCGTAGTCACCATTTCCGGAGGAATTTTTTTGTTGGCCCGAACGTACGATTCGAAAGTGGAATTAACGCTTCGGACCAGCGCTTCGAGCTCCGACACGTCCCGTTGCGTTTCCTCGACCGGCTCGTGCTCAACGGCGAAGAACGCGGTCTCATCGGTAAAGCGGGTCACATTGGCCCGATGCTTACCTTCGACCAATACCTTCACGGTGCCGTCGGGAAGACGCAGCAGCTGTACAACCGTCCCCAGCGTGCCGACAGTGTGAATGTCGGACTCAGCAGGGTCGTTGGTCTTCGCCTCTTTCTGGGCTGCCAGGAGAATCGCCTGGTCACCCTCCATCGCCGCCTCAAGCGCGGCAATTGATTTTTGGCGACCGACGAAAAGCGGCACGACCATGTGCGGGAAGACAATAATGTCTCGGAGTGGAAGCAGAGGAACGACGGTGCGCTCCGCAGATGAATCTTCACCAGCTCCCGCGGTCGGTGGTGTTCGGAAAATCATGGATTCTCTTTCCTCAGACATCTTGACTTTCCTCTGGAAAAGGCCCTACCCGGTGCGCGTCGCGGAAGCGTACACCATGATGGGCTTTTCCTTTTTCTCGACGACTTCTTCCGAAATGACGATTTCTTCAATTTCGGTCTGCGAAGGCACGTCGTACATCACGTCCAACATGATGGACTCCATAATCGCGCGCAGACCACGCGCACCTGACTTGCGGCGAAACGCTTCACGCGCAATCGCGTGGAGAGCTCCCTCGGTGAAGTTCAGGCGAACATTCTCCATCTCGAACAACTTTTGGTACTGCTTGGTAAGCGCGTTCTTCGGTTCCTGTAAGATGCGCACCAATGCGGCTTCGTCAAGGTCCAACAGGGTCGCGATGACAGGTAAACGCCCAACGAACTCCGGGATCAGACCAAACTTCAGGAGATCTTCGGTCTGCACCGCGCCGAATATCGCTGCGGAGTTCGTCTCTTTCTTCTTGCGAATGTCGGCACCAAAGCCCATGCCCTTCATCCCAACACGACGTCGGATGAGATCATCCAGCCCAACAAAGGCTCCGCCGCAAATAAAGAGAATGTTCGTGGTGTCTACCTGCAGGAACTCCTGCTGGGGGTGCTTACGCCCGCCCTTAGGTGGAACGCTGGCCGTGGTTCCCTCGATGATCTTCAGAAGCGCCTGTTGGACGCCTTCTCCGGAAACATCACGGGTAATCGACGGGTTGTCGCCTTTGCGCGCGACCTTATCGATTTCGTCGATGTAGACGATCCCGCGCTGACACTTCTCGACATCGTAGTCGGCGTTCTGCAGCAGGTTCAGAATAATGTTTTCGACATCCTCGCCAACATAGCCAGCCTCGGTCAGACTCGTCGCGTCAGCGATGGCGAACGGCACCTGAAGCAAACGGGCCAAGGTCTGGGCAAGCAGGGTTTTGCCCGACCCGGTTGGGCCGATAAGCATGATGTTCGATTTCTGCAGCTCAACCTCGCCAGTGACGAGAGACGAATCGATTCGCTTGTAGTGGTTGTGGACGGCGACCGACAAGACTTTCTTGGCGTGGTCCTGACCGAC
Organism: Binatia bacterium; assembly: GCA_047611725.1. Classification (GTDB taxonomy): domain Bacteria; phylum Desulfobacterota; class Binatia; order UBA1149; family CAITLU01; genus JBLFWR01. The sequence continues at coordinate 9,045 of JBLFWR010000063.1, forward strand.
AACGTACTGATCGAGGACCTTTTTGATGTCCATCGGTTTCGGTACCGACGACACCGCACTGATGGATTCTTCCTGGTCGCACTCCTCCGCAATGATGTCATTGCAGAGATCTATGCACTCATCGCAGATATAGACCGTAGGCCCCGCAATCAGCTTGCGAACTTCTTCTTGGCCCTTCCCGCAAAAGGAACAGACAAGTTCCTTGGTTTTATCATCACCTTGCTTACGCATCGTCAGCTCCCGATTACCGGCGGCGTGGCGGGTCGTTGCTCGATCACCTGATCGATGAGCCCAAACTCGACCGCCTCAACACCGGTCATAAATCGATCACGGTCTGTTGCTTCGGTAACCCGCTCCACTGTCTGGCCGGTGTGTTTGGCCAGTATAACGTTCATTGCCGCTTTGATCCTCAGGATTTCGCGAGCCTGAATCTCAATATCGGAAGCCTGTCCCTGGGCACCGCCCAAGGGTTGGTGGATCATGATTCGGGCGTGCGGCAACGCGAAGCGCTTGCCGGCAGCTCCCGCAGCCAGGAGAATCGCCCCCATGCTGGCCGCTTGGCCAATGCACAGCGTCGAGACATCCGGCCGGATGTACTGCATCGTGTCATAGATCGCCAAACCGGACGTGACCGCACCGCCGGGCGAATTGACGTAAAGAAAAATGTCTTTGTCGGGGTCCTCTGCCTCAAGGAAGAGCAACTGCGCGGTGATTAGCGTCGCGACAGAGTCGTTCACTTCTGACGTAAGGAAGACGATTCTCTCTCGGAGTAACCGAGAGAAGATGTCATAGGCTCGTTCGCCCCGGCCGGTGCTCTCGACGACTATAGGTACAAGACTCATTGTCTACTCACTGAGTGGGTGTCTACCTTGCAATGCAAGTTATCCCGTCTACTGCCGGTCGGCAACATCGTTTGCGTCTACGTGCTCATCACGCACAGACGAAAGTTCAACAACCTTTTCAACCGCTTTTTCTCGCAAAATCTGCGTCTGCAAATTAGCGATAGCCGAGGCGCGTGAATAGTGCTCTCGCACCTCGCCTGATCGTTCACCTGCCGATGTGATCTGCTGGCGAATTCGTTCCTCGACTTCCGCCTTGTCGGTCTCCAAGCCTTCGGCTTCGGCTACTGCATCGAGCAGGTAGCCAGCACGAATCTGCGTGCGGGCCTGAGAGTCAACCGCGGTTCGGATCTCTTCCAGACGCTCTTTCGGGAGCTTATCAGCCGCGTCGTGCGCAACTCCCAACTCGTGCAACCGATCGTGCACCGCCTCACCGACAAGGGATTGCGGGAGTTCAAACTCGTAATCTTTTACGAATGCTCCAAGCAGGTCATCCCGCAGCCGACGGTCGGCTTCAGAAACCGCTCGCCCTTCAAGGTCCTCGCGAATGCGCAGCTTTAGGTCTTCGACTGTCTGGCCTTCTTCCATGCCAAGTTCACGAACGAAGTCTTCGTCAACATCGGGAAGGGTCTTCGTCCGGATCTCGTGCGCGGTGACGTCGAAGCGAATCTTCTTGCCAGCCAGCGCTTCATTCGTGTGACCTTCTTCGAAGTCAACGAAGATCTCAGCCTTCTGGCCGATTTCTATACCAGCCAGTTGCTTTTCGAAGTCTTCGGGGAAGCGAGCGGCACCAACCTCGATTTGCACGCCTTCCCTATCCGTTCCCGCAACCGGATCGTCACCATCAAAGCCAAACATGTCGAGCGTGACGATGTCGCCGAACTCAACGTTCTTTCGCTCCTCTTCAATTTGAAGGACAGCCAAACGCTCGCGTAGCGACTCGATGGCTGCATCGACTTCTTCGTCCGGCACGCGAGCGATCCGCCGAACGCCCTCGATTCCCTTGTAGCGACCTAGTTCAAACGCTGGGCGAAGTTCTAACTTGGCCACAAAATCGAGGCCGGCATCAGCGTCATAGTTGTGCGTTTCCAGACGTGGCGCCACCGCTAAGTGGAGATCGTGAGCGCGCACCGCTTCGCCGCACGCTTCCTCGATGAGGTTGCCGAATACGTCCTGGCGAACGTCGTCCCCAAAACGTTGCTCCAAAATATTGCGAGGAACCTTCCCTTTGCGAAAGCCACGGACCTGAACCTCGCCGCGTAGCTTGGCATAGGCGCGTTCGAGCTCGGTGCGCACGCGCTCGGGCGCTACGAGAACCTTAAGGTCTCGAACAATGGCACCGGTTTCTTCGATGCTGATTTGAAAGTCGGACATCTGTCGATTCGCCTTCAGGGGCGCACTAGTGTGCGCAGATTATGGTGCGAGAGGGGGGACTTGAACCCCCATCCGCCGAAGCGGGCTAGATCCTAAGTCTAGTGCGTCTGCCAATTTCGCCACTCTCGCATTATTGGAATCGGAACGCTGGGACCGATGGCGTGGATCCCTTCCCTAACCGCAACGGTTCCACCGGCAAGCACGATTTACAAGCTGGCTCCACGCGTTCAATGCGTAACCGCCGCGGTTTCCGGGGTTCGCAACCGATCCGCAGCGATCGCAGACAGCCGCGCACGAACCAACGGAACCAACGTTTCGGCAACCACTTCATGTCCCCGTCGGTTCCAGTGACCGTCTATAGGGAAGTACATCAGTGGGTTGTCGACGCGTTCAGCGACTGACCGCAGCGCCGGGCCAAGCGGGGCAAAGTCGACACCGAGCTCTACAAGCATCGAATGGGCGCGGCTCTCGGCAAGCTTAAAGTCGACAGTATCGACCAGATCAGGGGACTGCCCAAAGAAGTCCCGACCGGCTGCCGGTTCCACCGCAGTGCGGTATGGAAACGTGACAACGAACAGGTCCCGCCCGGCGGCAGCCACTGCGTCATCCAACGCCCCCATCCACTTTCGGGCAAGTTCCCAACGCGCTTTCCCGACTTCATCCAACTGTTTAAAAGTAAGGCCCAAGTACTCGGGAAAAGGGGTCCATTCGCCCGCTTCACGGGCGTTCCGCTCACGAAGTCCATACCGAGCCTGTCGAATCAGAGCCCGCAGCTTGAGATCCACTGGCGGGCGCAGCGGGAAAGTTTTAGTGAGACTTCGCAGGCTACCGCCAACCACCTCCCACTCACCATTTAGTGCCAGGTCGTTGCCTAGATACAACGCATAAACCACCAGGGTCGGGTCGTAACGGTCGATGGCCTCGCGTGCGTAGTGCGCCTGATGAACCAACTCCCACCCGCCTACGCCAGCATTGACGACATCAACACCAAGCTCGCGCTCGGCGAGGTCAGCAAACGATTCACCTCTCTCCACGCCGTAGCCACTGGTAAACGAATCACCGAGCAGGAGAACGCGCGGGCGACCAGCGGGCCCCAACGGATCGTCTCGCAATCCGTCGGCATTGGTCTGAAATGACACGTCGTACTCGGGCAAACGTCGCAGCCGAGTATCCAAGTGCGGCGCGTAGCGGTACGCCGTGAGTTCATTTCTTACCCACGGCGAGAAACCACCAGAAGGAATATCCAGAATCTGAAGGGCTATTTCGGCGAGTCCGAGGGCTACACCGGCCGCGAAAATGGCGAAGCCAATGCGCAGCCACAAAGGTGGTTTGCGAGCCGGAGAGCTCACCAGCTTCCTCGTCGCCGTCGGGGCGATGAAGAAGCGAGCGATACGCGCAACACCGGGCCTAAAACAGAGTGTAGATGAACGGTGCGGCGGCGGTGCCGCCGAACACGACCAACGCTCCAACCATCATCAACACAATGATAATCGGCGTCAGCCACCACTTCTTGTTGTGCCGAAGGTAATCGGTGAACTCACCGACAATGCCAACTTGCTGCTCGTTGGCTTCTGCGCTGAATCCGGACTTGCCGGACGCGTTGCTCTGTCCTTTCTCATCAGCCATCGGCCTAACCCTCGTCTTCAAAATAAAATTCAGAACTGTCGGAAATAGTGGCTCACGTCGTCGGCCTTTTCGTGTGTAGACCAGTAGGTCTTAGCCTTGGGATCGAACCCACGTTCCATCGGGTCGCGCCCCACCATGCTCATCAAAAATGCCATCGGCGTCATCAACACGAAGTAAATGAACCCCATGAGAAAGTGCGAAATTGTCCATCCAATTGGAAAGGCTGCAACGATCCACCCGACAAACACCCAGCGAAGAAGGTTGGGCGCGACTAGACCGAGGCCACCAAGAACAACAGCTGCGGTACCTGCGATCGTAGCCCAGGTTTGCGATTCGTGGCCGAACCAAGCCCAGGCCGACAATCCACCGAAGAAAAGAATGCAAAGGCCACCGAACTGGCGCAATTCACGCGCACTCGGATTCCAATTGATATCGATCATTGCCATCGCTGCAGATCTCCCTAGTCCAACGCGAACTGCGAGAGGTACAATTCGACATCGATCTCTTCAAGGCCAGGCTGTTCCGATTTCAGTACCACCACGTTTTCAAGCACCAGCACATCCATGTTGGTGCCCAAGAAACAACGGTACGCGTCGGAGGGCGTGCAGACGATCGGCTCGCCACGAACATTAAAGCTTGTGTTGATCAATACCGGACAGCCGGTGCGCGCTTCGAAACGCTCAAGTAACCCGCGATAGCGGGGGTTGTCGACACCATCTACGGTTTGAACACGCGCTGAGTAGTCAACGTGAGTAACCGCGGGAACTTCGGAGCGCGGAACCTTGAGCTTGTCGAGCCCAAACAGTCCGGCGTCCTCCCCGTTCAACTCAATTCGCTTATCCTCGCGAACCGGAGCCACGAGCAGCATGTACGGACTTTCCTGTTCAGGCCGAAGCTCAAACCAATCGGCAACTCTGTTCGACAGCACCGAGGGCGCAAATGGCCGGAACGACTCGCGGAACTTTATCTTGAGGTTCATCACGGTCTGCATGTCACGGCTGCGAGGGTCGCCAACAATACTTCGGGCCCCTAGGGCTCGTGGGCCAAACTCCATTCGCCCTTGGAACCAACCGGCGACCTTTTCGTCCGCCAGTAGTTCCGCAACGCGATCGCAAAGCCCTTCGTCGTCATCGAAGACGTGGTAAACAGCGCCTTTCTCGTCGAGGAAGTTGGTAATCTCTTCGGTCGCGTAACTGGGCCCCAGCAACGAACCATACTGGCTGTCGCCTGCGCCGACCGTGCGCGGGTTTTCAAGAAGCTCGTGCCACACAAACAAGGCGGCGCCCAAAGCTCCGCCGGCATCACCAGCCGCGGGCTGAATCCAAACGTTCTCGAACGGGCCTTCGCGCAAAATTCGACCATTACCAACACAGTTCAAGGCCACGCCACCGGCCAAGCAAAGGTTTTTCATGCCCGTCGTACGATGCACGTGATGCGCCATGCGCAGCATGATGTCTTCGGTGACCTTTTGAATGGAGGCCGCGATGTCCATGTCGTCTTGCGTGATCGGCGTCTCTGCCTTTCGCGCCGGACGACCAAACAGCGTCTCCATTTTGGCCGACGTCATGGTCAACCCCTGACAGTAGTTGAAGTAGGACAGATCCATGCGGAACGATCCGTCTTCCTTAACGTCCACAAGGTTATCAAAAATTAGATCGACGTACTTCGGCTCGCCGTAGGGAGCCAAGCCCATGAGCTTGTACTCGCCGGAGTTGACCCGAAAGCCGCAGAAATAGGTCATCGCGGAGTAAAGCAGTCCCAATGAGTGCGGGAATCGCAGCTCGTGGGTGAGCTCAAGTTTGCTGCCGCGGCCCGTACCCCAACTCGCGGTCGCCCACTCGCCCACGCCATCTAGCGTCATCACCGCGGCCTCTTCGAAGGGCGACGGGAAAAACGCGCTGGCAGCATGCGACTCGTGATGCTGGGTAAAAACAAAGCGCTTATTGTAGCGCCCTTCTAGGCCCTTGCTCAGCTCACGAGGGATGTGGAGCTTTTGCTTGAACCAAATTGGCATCGCGCGAATGAATGACGGAAAACCTGCCGGAGCGAAAGAGAGATAGGTCTCTAACAAGCGCTCGAACTTGAGAAGGGGCTTGTCGTAGAAGGTGACGTGGTCGAGATCTTCGATCTCCAGACCCGCCTGCTCCAGGCAATACTTGATGGCGTTCGCTGGGAAGCCAGCATCGTGCTTCTTACGCGTAAACCGCTCTTCTTGCGCCGCGGCAACAATCTTGCCGTCGACGACCAATGCGGCGGCCGAATCGTGATAGTAGGCCGAGATACCGAGAATCGCTGTCATCTATAAGAATGTCCGCAGGGGGGAAATAACGCGCCCAAACCGAGAGCATCAGCTCTAGAGATTAGGTCTACGTTCCGCATGCAGTAGCCCGGATTGATACCCGCCACGCGTGCGGAAGTAAACACAGCCATGCTTTCTGCGGGAAGCATGAGCCTGGGGTCGATCCAACACCGGGACCCACCGGGGGCACCGGAACCGCTCAATTCAGGCGCCAGCCCCTAAGTAAGCGAGGCCGCCGGGCTCAGCCTTCTCGGTCAAACGATCCAGCCCTCCCAGAATTACGACCGAGGCAAACCGAGCCACGTCCTCGGACTCGCACGGGGTTCGTTCCAGCATGCGAACGCCCAGTTGGAACATCACGCCAAAAACCACCGCGTTCAGATACTCCGGGTCCACCGACGCAACCATACCGGCTTCTGCGGCGACCCGTAGATCTTCGTCCAGCCCCTCCACCGCGGCGCGAACCATCGCTTCACAGGCCAATGTGCGCACCTTTCCACCATCGTGACGGAGCAGAGCCCGCAGAACTCGAGAATCAGCGACAAACGCGAAGTACACTTCACACAAACGCAGGACGCGCGCCTCAATTAAGGGCACCTCGCTCCGGACGTTCGTGAGCCTACGAACCAGCGGCTCGGTGACGTCCTCGATTAGTTCAATCAATACTTGATCTTTATCTGCAAAGTAGTTGTAGAAACCAGTCGAACGGATACCTGTCCCACGCAGGATGTCGCTCACCGTCGCGCGTTCGAACCCCAGTTCACAGAAAGTGGTGGCGGCGGCTTTGAGGATCGCTTGTCGGCGATCAGGCCGCGTTGGTCGCTTTAGCGTACTCGTTTGCATCGGTGTTCCTCCCCCGGACAGTTTCCACTGGCCCGGGACCTAGACTAGCAATGCCCGCGCCATCTTCCTTAGTGCGCCCTAAGCCTAGGCCGGGCCTAGGCGTAGGGCGCACTAAGGACGATGGCGCCTTCGCGGGCGAGACGACCCGGTGCACGCGGGTGCAACTTTGAACGCTCACAGGAACCGGCGGGGAAACGGGAAATGTACGGTACGGCTTGGCGTGTGCACGAACACGGGCACTGGAACGAGGTTTTACAGCTCGAAGAGATACCCATTCCGCAACCGGGCCCAGGCGAAGTCCTAGTCGCAACGGCAGCCGCGGGCCTGAACTTCGCGGATACGCTCGCGATCGAAGGCCGCTATCAGATCCGGCCCCCCCTGCCCTTCACACCCGGGATCGAGCTCGCCGGACGCGTCCAGGCCGTAGGGGCATCAAGCGGCAATTTGAGCATTGGTACTCGCGTCGCGGCTTCAGTCCCCTGGGGGGCGTTTTCGACCCACGTGTGTGTGCCCAAGACCGCCTGCCTCGAAGTCCCCTACACAATGAGCGACGCGGACGCGGCAGCGTTCGTTGTCACTTACCAAACAGCGTGGTTCGCGCTGGTCCACCGTGGAAACCTGAAACCAGGTGAAACTCTGCTCGTCAACAACGCTGCGGGCGGCGTTGGAACAGCCGCACTCCAACTCGGGCTAGCGCTGGGCGCGCGCGTGATCGCCAGCGCCGGAGGCAGCGAAAAACAGCGGTTGTGCCTGGAGCTCGGTGCCGACGCGGCAATCGACTACGAATCTCAGCCCTTAGATCAAACGGTTCGCGAGCTGACCGACGGCAAGGGCGCAGACGTCATCTACGAGAGCGTCGGGGGCGCAGTGTTCGAGGCGAGCACGCGGTGCATCGCTCTTGAGGGTAGACTCGTTGTCGTGGGTTTCGCTTCGGGAACGATCCCGTCCATCCAGGCCAATCGAATCATGCTCAAGAACATTGCGGTTACGGGGCTCAACTGGGGCACATACAGAGACAACCAATCACCGCTGATTGATCGCGCGCATTCTGAACTCTGCGCCCTGCACGCCGACGGAAAAATCGCGCCAGTTATTGGTACCAGGTACCCATTCGAGGACTTGGTTACTGCGATCGATGATCTTCGTGGGCGCCGGGCTCAGGGAAAATCATTGCTACTTTTCAAGGTCGCGTAAGGTAGCGTAAACTCACGTGAACGCGTCAGCATCCGAGCCAGCGCGTACCCACCGAACCGCTTCCCACGATTGAACTAGCGGGGCTACTGCGCGCCTTGGAGCGCAGCAACTCCGATACGATCAC
>JBLFWR010000064.1:0-17223 GCA_047611725.1 Binatia bacterium
TGTCTTACGACTGCCAGCCCGACCCCGGCACCAACGCGACCGGAACCGGCATCAAGCTGGCATTGGAACTGACGACCGGCACAACTTCGCTGCCTCAGACGATCACCTGCGGCGGAGCGTTGCCCGCTGAAAACTGCTGGTGTCGCACGTGTGGCAACGACCTCACTGTTGGCTGCGGCAGCGACCAAGACTGCGTCGACGCAGGCGTCGGTGGAACTTGTGGTGACGTAACCGAGCCGCAGACCCAGCCGAACAATTGTGTCGATACAATCTGTGATACCGCCGGTTTCGCGAACGGCTTCGGCTTCTGTGCCGCGAACTCGCCGAACCAATTCTGTGACGGTCAGGTACAGAATAGCGGAAAGGGCATCGTGCCTTGCAGCTCCAACGGCGACTGCACGGCGCTTGACGCTTCCTGCATCGGCGGTGACTGCGGCGACTGTACGCTCAGCGAGACTGTCGGATGTTTCGACGGTACGATCGACGCAACCGGCACGCCGGGCAGCCTCGGCGCCGAGCTGGTGTCGACGTTCTGCACCGCACACACCAGCAACGGTGGCGTGAACGCGGCTGGCGGCCTTCCGGGTCCGGCCCGTTTGGTCTTGGACTTCGACTTCGAAGCCCGCTGCTCAGACGGCGATCTTGCCCAGGCTCCTGGATTTGTGAACTGCCAGATTCCGGACTGATCTCAAACACAATGCGATGCGGTTGGCGGCCCCTGGCTTCCAACCGCATCGCGGGTACTGCGAAGCCCCCGTGCCACCCGGCACGGGGGCTTTGTCGTTGAGGGGTCCCGAGCATTTGAGTAGGCCCCGGGGCCGGTTGCCCCCGCCCTCGCCCTCGGCTACGAGACGCCCATCATTATCCAGTCAGGAGATCTCCAAACATGACCATGAAAAGCGAAGCCTGGGTGCTGCACTCGGGCGAAAAGGGCGCCGCCCCGGAATTGACGGAGCTAGTGCGCGAGGACTTCGAATTCCGCGAGCCCGGCCCCACAGAGTGCCTCATCAGCCCCCTGTTCGGCTGCATGGAAGGCAACATGGCTCATGCCGTGGAACGCAAGCCGGTAGACATCTGCCAGCTACGAGGCGAGCCGAAAGTTGTTTTTGGTAACGCCGGTGTGGTGCGGGTAGAGCGCGTCGGAGCCGACGTCACGACGGTACGCGAAGGCGATACCGCCATTATTTTTTGCAACGGGGTCGAAGATCCCTACGGCTACCCCGAAAAGATTTTTGCCTACGATGCCCCCGGCACCATGGGCGTGTTGAGCAAGCAGGGCCGCGTCGCCGGGCACCAACTGATCCGCGTTCCCGAAAACTCCAAGTATCCACTCGAGCAGTGGGCCGCGTTCTCGCTGCGCTACATCACGGCGTGGTCCAACTGGGAGCTGGCGTACGGAACTCTGCGACTGTTGCTGGACGACCAAGAGCTCCCGCGCCCGCAGGTCTGGGCTTGGGGCGGCGGCGTCTCGCTGGGCGAGTGCGCATTGGCGCGCCACTACGGCTGCGACGCCGTACAGATCGCGTCAACTGACGAACGACTGACCACGATCGAAAGCCTGGGGATCACACCGGTTGATCGCCGCGAGTTCCGCGACCTGTACTTCGACAAGAAACGCTTCCGCAAAGACGAAGAGTACACCGCCAAGTACATCGCCGCAGAGAAAGTGTTTATGGCCAAGGTCAATCAGCTCACCGACGGAAAGAACGTCAACATCTTCCTCGACTACGTCGGCGTGCCGGTGCTCCGGGCGACATTGAAGGCGTTGGCACGCCAGGGCGTACTGGCAACGGCGGGATGGAAAGAAGGCATGATGATCGAGCTGGTGCGCGCCTCGGAATGCATCGCTCGTCATCAGCACATCAACACGCACTATGCTCGCTACCGTCAGGGTGTCGATGCAGTCGCGTTCGCTGAGGAAAACGGTTGGCTGCCTCCGTTGGATTCCAAGGTCTACAGCTGGGACGAAGTGCCGCAGATGTTCGACGACTACCGCGCCGACAAGGTCGGCTGGTTTCCGATCTTCCGCATTAACGGTTGAGACGACAACGAACCGTCGCCAACGACACATCAACGATTGAACTGAATGGAGCTAAATAGAATGGGAATTTCGAAAATCGCTATCCTCGGCGGAGGCCAGATGGGTTCTGGCATTGCGCAGGTCGCGGCCCAAAAAGGCATCGATGTCGTGATGATCAAGGCTACTCCGGGCCCGGCTGACGCGGCTCGCGCCGGTATCGTCAAGGGAATGGATCGCCTGGTTTCGAAGGGCAAAATGGAACAGGCCGACGCCGATGCGATTCTCGGACGGATCTCGTTCTCCAATGACCTAGAAGCCGCGGCCGACGTCGATCTGTTCATCGAGTCGATCGTTGAAGATCTCGCCACCAAGCGTGAGAAGTTCGCCGCGATCGACAAGATCGTAAAGCCGAGCTGCATTCTGGCGAGCAACACCTCCACGTTGTCGATTGGCGCCATGCAGAGCGCGACTGAACGTAAGACACGATTCGTCGGTCTGCACTTCTTCAACCCGGCCACGATGATGAAATTGGTCGAAGTGATCCCCACGCTGACCACCGATGCGGCGGTTACCGCCGAGATCGTCGCTTTCGTCGAAACGATCGGGAAGACGCCGGTTCTGGTCAAAGATGAAACCGGCTTCATCGTAAACCGGCTGCTGACGCCTTACATGCTCGACGCGATTCGCTGCTTCGAAATCGGCTTGGCCGACATCGCAGGCATCGACACCGCCATGCAACTTGGCGCCAATCATCCGATGGGCCCGTTGGGCTTGGCCGACTACATCGGCCTGGATGTCGTGCTGGCCATGTCCGAGAACCTGTTTAACAGCTTTGGGCACGACTACATGAAGCCAACCCCGCTGCTGCGGCAGCTCGTTGATGCTGGCGAACTCGGGCGCAAGACCAAGCTCGGATTCTATGACTACTCAGATCGCACGCCGGTCCCGAATAAGGCACTGGCCAGGCGCTAACTGAGAGATCCGGCGTCGGCCGGAACCAGCGCGCCGAGGCGGGACAGTTCCACGCCTAGGCAAACAAAAAGGCCCTCGCTCCGATCACGGAGCGAGGGCCTTTTTATTGGAAAATGAAATGCTTAGCGGGGGCCGGCGTCGATGATTTTGTCGGCTGCCGCCGACAGCGAAGCCACCGTCACGTCACCGCGCTCTAGGCCCCGCACCCAATTTTCGGGAATCTCTTCAATGCCCAGGTACGCACCAGCCAGGCCCCCCGCCATGGCTGCGATGCTGGTGGCGTTGCCGCCCATTTGAAAGGCCGTTCCGACCACCCCCACAAAGTCTTCGGGAGAAGCCACAAAACAGTAGACAGCCGTTGCCACGGATCCCAAAGCGGTAGCGTTGTTGCCCAGACGCGCAAGCACTTTGACCGAGTCGAAGGGTTTGCGGGCCAGGTCCGCGGCGCCCGCGATCCGGTCGCGCAATTCGCGCAAGTGGCACTCTTTGGCCAGACTTTCCAGAAAGCGCTGGGGATCGATCGGCTGCCCTGCCGTTTCTATGAGCAACGCGGTTGCGATTGCGATCACAACCGCACCCTCGGCAGCCAATGCATGGGCGTGGGTGACAACGGCCTGCTCTTCCGCCAACCACCGTAGCCAGTCGATATCGGAGCCGAACAGGCCAACCGGAACCGCGCGTGCGGCGGCGCCGTTTCCGTAACAACCGCGCCCCGGGAACATCGCTGATGCTTCGTCCCAGGCTCCGCCAGCCTTGAGAAGGTCAATCGCCCGCTGGGTGCCTTCGCCGTAGCCGCGCCGGGGCGAGGCGCGGGCAACGAGACGGCGCGCAAAATCTTCACCGTCGAACTGGGGATCACCGGCAAGGGATTCCGCCAAACTAGCCGTCATTTCACTGACCGCTGAATAGGGACCAGGAGTTACACCAGCCGCAGCGGCCGGTGTGCGCCAGCGATCACGGACAGCAGCGGGCGAATCACCTTCGACGGTGGCACCAATACTGTCTCCAACGAGCACGCCAACGAGCGCACCTCTTGCATGAATTTTTCGATCGGCCACGGCGGGGCCGGACTATGCCACGTCCCTGCCCCGCGTCGAAGCGCAACGGCCGTTGCACCCATTCTCAGAAACAAATAAGTGCGGCGCGTGGCAAAGATTCTCATCACCGGAATCGCTGGAGGTATCGGACGCCTGGTTGCCGAGCGCCTTCACGGCGAGCACGAAGTCATCGGCATCGACCGCAGCCCCTGGAGGGATGCACCGCCGTCGATACGCGTGCACCGGTTGGACCTTCGCAAACGTCAATTCGAAGACATCGTTCGAACCGAGCAACCCGACACGATCATTCACATGGCCTTTGTGCGCCATTTCCGCGGTGACCCTGCCGTGCGCCACGAAGTTAATGTTCAGGGGACACGTCGACTGCTCGAACACGCCGCGGCCTATGACGTCGGCAAGGTGGTCGTAGTTTCCAGCGCCTATGTGTACGGGGCGCTGGCCGACAACCCGCGCTATGTTGCTGAAGATCATCCTCTAAACGTGTCCCGGAACTTCCCCGAGCTGCGTGACTTGGCCGAAGTGGAAGGAGTGGTTGGCGCGTTTTTATGGCGATACCCCGATATTGCCACTTCAATTTTGCGACCGGTCAATACCCTGGGCCGAGACACGAACAGCGCGGTCGGACGCTACTTGGACCTCGACATAGTGCCCACTGTGATGGGCTTCAACCCGATGATGCAGTTCATCCATGAGCAGGACTTAGCCGACGCAGTCTGTTTGGCTGTGGAAAAGGGCCTGCGCGGGATTTTCAATGTGGCCGGCCCGAGCGCCGTCCCTTTGCACACGGCCATCGCTGAAATTGGCCGCCGACACCTTCCCCTTCTCGACCCCGTCGCGCACGCGATCATCGCCGGGCTGTTTCGTCTGAACATTTACGGCTTCCCGGCCGGGGCTCTGGATTTCATCAAGTACTCTTGTACGGTTTGTGACGACCCGTTTCGCGAAGCGACAGGTTTTGTCCCACGCAAAATGCTGGCAGAAATATTCGCGAGCATTCGAAGGAAGTAGCCGTGGCCGACTGGATCACAAGATTGGCGGGCCTATTGCCCGAAAGCGCCGGAGGAATTGCCGCCCTGCGTGCGGAACTCGACGACCGCGTTGCGCGAATCCCCGTTGAACTCAACGAGTACGGCTTCGACCCCTGGGGCTTTAACCCCGAGGCCTTCAAGAACCTGATCCTGCCCAGCGCCATTTTGTACCGATACTGGTTTCGCTGCCGCACCATCGGCTTGGAACGTCTGCCGCAGGGGCGTCTGCTATTGATCGGAAACCATGCCGGCCAAGTCGCCTTTGATGGGATGATGATCACGACCGCGCTTTTGTTAGAGGCCGAACCGCCGCGGTTGGGCCGCGCCATGGGCGAGTACTGGTTGGGCGCCCTGCCCTGGCTGAGCATTATGATGGAGCGCTCGGGCTCGGCGGTGGGAACCCGCAAGACCTGTGTCGACATGCTCAATAAGGACGAATGCACCCTGGCCTTTCCCGAAGGCGTGCGCGGCATGAACAAGGTTTACGCAGACGCGTACAAACTCATGCCCTTCGGGCTCGGCTTCATGCGCCTGGCGCTGGAAACCAACACGCCGATCATCCCGGTTTCGGTCGTCGGTTCGGAAGAGCAGAACCCGGGTATCGCCAATTTCGAAAGTCTCGGCCGTATGCTCGGCATGCCAGCCTTCCCCATCACCTTAACGTTTCCATGGCTCGGCCCGTTTGGAATGCTACCGCTACCGGTTCGCTACCACATCGAGTTCGGCGAGCCCCTGTACTTTGAGGGCGACCCGCATGACGACGATGACGTCATTCAGGCCAAGGTGGACGTGGTGCGCGCCGCCATCAGCAAACAACTTGACGAGGGCCGTGAACGCCGCGAAAGCATTTTTCTGTAGCCGCGCCCGCCGGCCACGGCTGTTACGGCTCGGTGTCGTGCGGCTCGGTCTGGTGCAGCTAGGCCTGTTGCAGCTCGGTATCGTCGTGGCCAGTCTTGTTTTGGCAGCGTCGGCGTCGGCTCACCTCGGGGAGCTTAGCTACTCTGAGCTTCGCGTACGTGACGAGCTGGTCTTGTACCGCCTAAAATTGGCGGCTCACCTAATTCCTGGAGCTGGCGAGGCGCCGTCTGCCGAAAAGATCGATGGGCTGCGCGAATCCACCAACGAGTGGATCGCGGATAACCTCGAGGTGTATTCCGGCGGCACAGCGTGCACGCCAGTTGTCGATAGTACCGTTGGCCCCGATCGCGACGACGACCTCAAACTCTTGGTCATCTTCACCTGCGAGGACCCGGTTCAGGATTTACGCGTACGTTTTCAGTTATTCTCGGGGCGGGTCGAGGGCTGGCGCAACATCGTTTCGGTTCGCCACGGCCAACGCAGCTGGTCTCACATCTTTGAAACCGCTGCTGAGCTGCTCGTCTTAGAATTCGAACCGCAGAAGGCGGCGATCGACAACGCTGACGACCCAGCCACAGAACAGGTTTCGTTCACCTCATCATTCGCAGCGTTCTTCCGACTGGGAATGACCCACATCTGGGAGGGCTACGACCACCTGCTCTTCCTCGGCGCTTTGTTGGTTGGCGGTGGCACCATCGCAGAGCTCGCCGGAATCGTGACCGCGTTTACGATCGCACACAGCATCACCCTCATTGCCGCCACCCTGGGGCTGGTGTCGTTACCCAGCGGGCCGGTCGAGCTTACCATCGCGGTCAGCATCATGTTCGTGGCCGCTGAGAATTTCCGTGCAGCCAAACCGCGTTCCAGAACCGCTGTGACCTTCGCCTTCGGCCTGATTCATGGATTCGGGTTCGCCGGTGTGCTGGGCGAGGCTGGCCTGGAGGCCGGCAGTCTGTTCGCCCCACTACTGGCCTTCAACCTTGGCGTCGAGGTGGGTCAGTTCGCCGTCGTTCTTGTGGTCGTGCCGGTGCTGGCGGCGGTTCTCGGCGGCTCGCGCGAGCGAACCGGACGATTGGTCCTTTCCGCGTTGATCTTCGCGGCGGGCGCGTTCTGGGCCCTGGAGCGACTTCCCTCGATTTGGTAGGCCCCGCCAGCGCACTGGACGGTGGGCCAGCTGATTTGGTAGGCCCCGCCAGCGCACTGGTATGGCGGGGCGGTTTCTGGGAAACTCCGCGCCCGATGGCCACACAAACAGCGATCCAACCCGATTCTATTCAAGCTGCGGTTTTTGATTTTGGCGGTGTGCTAATCGAAGGCGGCCCGGGCGAGGTGCGTGCCTTTGGCGGCCGCGTCGGATTGGCCCCTGAGGTCTGGGATCCACTGCGGCGTGAGATTTTCGCCAACGTCGGCCCCTGGTCGGAGCTGGAGTGCGGCAAAACAACCTACGACGATTTCGTCACTCATCTCATGAAACGCGTGACCGATGCGGGTGGGAAGGTGGATCGCGCCACGGCGTCAACATTCATGGGCGCCCCCGATCCGATGGGCCAGTACGACCACCTGCGCCACGATGTGATCGACGCAGTCGCCCGCCTTCACGACCGCATGCCGACAGCACTGCTGACCAACAACATCGTGGAGTGGCGTGGCGGATGGCACAACGCAATGCCGTTGGAACGAATGTTCGATGTCGTCATCGACTCAAGCGAAGTCGGCACCCGCAAGCCCGAACCCGAAATCTACGAGATCACGCGCGAGCGTCTCGACGTACCGCATGAGTCGATCTTCTTTCTCGACGACATCGGCCAGAATCTCAAAGCCGCCCGTGCACTGGGTTGGCAGACCGTTTTGTACGCCGACCCAGCCGAGGCCATGAGCACTCTGGAAACCTTGATCGCCGCTCACGCCTGGCGCGAGCAAAAATCGTGAAGCGCCTTGAAAGTCACGTAAAGCCGAGCGGTGCAGAGTTCCAAGAGAATCGCACGCGCATGGAAGCCATGGTTGCCGAACTGCGCGGCAAGGTGGAAGGCGCGCATTTGGGCGGCCCCGAGCACGCGCGCGAGTTGCACAAAAGCCGCGGGAAGCTTTTGCCTCGCCAGCGGGTCGAGCAACTGTTGGATCCGGGAACTCCGTTCCTTGAACTGTCATCATTGGCTGCCTCAGGCCTGTATGGCGACGACGCGCCCGGTGCCGGGATCATCACCGGGATCGGTCAGATTCACCGCCGCCGTTGTGTCGTGATCGCCAATGACGCGACGGTTAAGGGCGGCACCTACTACCCGATCACGGTGAAGAAGCATCTTCGCGCCCAAGAGATCGCCCTAGAAAACCGCCTGCCCTGCGTCTATCTGGTTGACTCGGGCGGGGCGTTTCTTCCCAAGCAGGATGAAGTGTTTCCCGACCGCGAACACTTCGGTCGCATCTTTTACAACCAGGCAAATATGTCAGCGGTCGGCATTCCCCAGGTCGCCGTCGTCATGGGCTCGTGTACGGCTGGCGGCGCGTACGTTCCCGCGATGTGCGACGAGACGATTATCGTTCGCGAACAGGGGACGATCTTCCTAGCCGGACCACCGCTGGTCAAAGCGGCCACCGGAGAAGAAGTCACGGCAGAAGAGCTTGGCGGGGGCGACGTGCATACCGCCATCTCCGGCGTCTCAGACCACCTTGCCGAAGACGACCGCGACGCGCTTCGCATCGCAAGACAGATTTTCGAGAATCTACCGGCTTCGCGACCCAGTCCGTTCGACCTGACCCAGCCCGAAGACCCGTTCTACGACCCGAGCGAAATCTACGGCATCGTTCCCCCCGACAACCGCCGCCCTTACGACGTTCGCGAGGTCATCGCCCGGCTCGTTGACGGCAGTCGCTTCCACGAGTTCAAAGCCCGCTACGGCACAACCATCGTGTGTGGGTTCGCGCGTCTGCATGGAATGCCGATCGGCATCGTTGCCAACAACGGCGTGCTGTTCTCTGAGTCTGCGTTAAAAGCGACGCACTTCATCGAG
Organism: Binatia bacterium; assembly: GCA_047611725.1. Classification (GTDB taxonomy): domain Bacteria; phylum Desulfobacterota; class Binatia; order UBA1149; family CAITLU01; genus JBLFWR01. The sequence continues at coordinate 8,945 of JBLFWR010000064.1, forward strand.
CTGTGTTCTCAGCGCCACACGCCGCTGGTGTTCCTGCAAAACATCACCGGCTTCATGGTCGGGAGAAAGTACGAGTCGGGCGGCATCGCCAAAGACGGGGCCAAACTCGTAACGGCCGTCGCCAACACGCAGGTCCCTAAATTCACGGTCGTCATCGGTGCGTCCAATGGCGCCGGTAATTACGGAATGTGCGGCCGCGCTTTTAGCCCACGCCTGATGCTCATGTGGCCGAACTCGCGCATCTCGGTGATGGGTGGAGAACAAGCCGCCTCGGTTCTCTCCAACGTCAAGCAGGCCCAACTCACGAAGAAGGGCACCCCGATGGATGCCGCAGCAATAGCCGCGTTCCAGGCACCGATCCTCGAGAAATATGAAACCGAAGGCAGCCCCTACTATTCGACAGCTCGGCTGTGGGACGACGGCGTGATCGACCCACTCGACACCCGCTCGGCTCTGGCACTAGCCCTGGCTGCGTCGTGGAATCGTGAAATCAAAGACACCACCTACGGTGTCTTCCGGATGTAGGGCGCAACCACGATGACCCGCCCCATCACCAAGCTCCTTATTGCCAATCGCGCCGAGATCGCCGTACGCGTCGAACGAACGGCCCGTGAAATGGGAATCGCCACCGTCGCGGTCTACGCGGACCCCGATCGCACGGGGCCACACGTGGCCGGTGCTGACCAAGCTATCGCGTTGGGTGGCAGCGCGGCTGCTGAAACGTACTTAGACACAGACAAGATTCTGGCCGCCGCCGCCGACAGCGGTGCCGACGCCATCCATCCTGGTTACGGGTTCCTTTCCGAGAACGCTGCGTTCGCGCAGGCAGTCGAAGACGCCGGGCTGACGTTTGTTGGGCCCAGCCCCGATTCCATTGGGACCATGGGCGACAAAATTCGCGCACGGGTAGCAGCCGAAGCCGCCGGTGTCCCGGTGATCCCGAGTGCACTGCTCACGGGCGACGCCGAGACCGACCGCGGCGCGGCCACCGAGTTGGGCTTTCCGGTGTTGGTCAAAGCCGCTGCCGGTGGCGGCGGTCGTGGCATGCGACGCGTGGACAGCGCCGACGAACTTGGCGCCGCCATCCAGAGCGCCGTCCGCGAGGCAGGATCGGCATTCGGCGATGACCGCGTCTACCTTGAAAAGTGCATCGTCGGGCCGCGCCACGTTGAAGTGCAAGTCTTCGGTGATCGCCACGGGCACTGCCTTCACCTCGGCGAACGCGAATGCTCGGTGCAGCGACGACACCAGAAGGTGATCGAAGAAGCACCGTCTCCCGTGGTCGACGCCGCGTTGCGCGAACGCATGGGCGAGACCGCCGTCGGGCTGGTTTCAGCGATCGGTTATGAAGGCGCCGGAACCGTCGAATACGTACTCGACGATGCGGGGAAGTTTTTCTTCCTCGAAATGAACACTCGCCTACAGGTTGAGCATCCCGTGACCGAGGCCATTACCGGCGTCGACCTTGTGCGATGGCAGCTTGAAATCGCCATGGGCGAACATCTACCGGAACACGCGCCCGCACCACGCGGCCATGCGATCGAATGTCGTTTGTACGCCGAAGACCCCTCCAACGGATTCCTTCCTACGGCTGGTACGGTGCGCCGCTTCGTGGCGGCCGCCGGGCCCGGTGTTCGTTGGGATGCGGGAATTCGCGAAGGCCTGCCGGTGCCGGTTGAGTTCGACCCGATGCTCGCCAAGCTCACGGTTGCAGCGCCCGACCGCGCGCACGCGATCGAACGTGCGTTGGCTGCGCTGCGCAGCAGCGCGCTGCTTGGAATCACGACCAATCAATCATTTCTGATCGAGGTGCTCGACGACCCGCTGTTTCGAAGCGGCGGGTTCAAGACCACAACGCTGGATGACGATTGGTCGCATTGGAAAGCTGCTGACAACCAACGCGCCACTGCTTTGGCGGCAGCGCTTGCCGCTCTGGCCGCCCGTTCAGGCATGACGGCCACTGGGCACGGTGGTCACAGTCAGGGCGATGCCTCGCAGACCGAGCCCGACAGTCCGTGGGATCGAATCGGCAGCTGGCGCCTTGGCGAGAACCTGTGATGCAAAGCTTCTGGCGTATCGGCAACCGCGACATCGAAGTCGAAATTGAGCAACAAGACGGCCGCACGATCGTGCGTGCCGATGAGTTCGTGTTCGAACTGGAGTCGGTCGAAAGCGAACCGGGGTTTATCGTCGTAGAGATCGATGGACAACGCCTACGCGTGGCTATCGGCGGTGACCGTGGTCACACCTTGCTCGCCTTAGACGGAGTGTCCTACGAAGTCGTCGCGGCCGAAGAAGCCGCCGCCGAAGAGTCTGGCAATTCGGGAGCGTTCACCCCCGAAATTACAGCACCCATGCCCGGCAAGGTTCTCGATGTCGTCGTCCAAGCTGGTGACGAGGTCGAGGCCGATGGTGCCCTACTCGTCCTGGAAGCCATGAAGATGGAGCAGACGGTGCGCGCACCAGCGCGCGCACGCGTTGTGTCGGTTGCCGTAACAGCCGGGATGATGATCGGCCCTGGCGATCTGCTGCTGGTCTTGGAAGCGATCGACAGCGACGAGCCTGAAGCCCCGGAAGGACAGCTCGCCGAACCTTCGTCGTAACCATCTGCTCTGGCGGGCGTCCTATACGGATGCCCACCGACAATCAGACCCCTATCAACGGCACAAACGTCCGTGAGTCCGTTTCGCAATACTACGGGCAGGTGCTCGCCAGCTCCGAAGACCTGCAGACCAACGCCTGCTGCGCTTCAGGCGCTCCTCCCCAACACTTACTCCCTTTGCTCGACAACGTTCACGAAGAGGTAAGCGCTCGCTTCTACGGATGCGGGTTTCCGATCCCCGACGCCCTATCCGGCGCAACCGTAGTGGACCTAGGGTGTGGGACGGGTCGCGACGTATACGTGATCGCGCAGTTGGTGGGCGAGACCGGGCACGTGCATGGCATCGACATGACGCCCGAGCAGCTTCAGGTGGGCGAACGCACACTTGCCTGGCACACGGAGCGCTTCGGGTTCGCTCGCCCGAACGTGTAGTTTCACCAAGGCCTGATCGAAGACCTGTCCACGTTCGACATCCCGAGCAACTCGGGATGTCGTGGTCGTGTCCAACTGCGTCGTAAACCTGAGCCCTCGAAAAGACCTAGTGCTCGCCGAGGTGTACCGCATCTTGAAGCCAGGTGGGGAGTTCTACTTCAGTGACGTCTTCGCCGACCGCCGCCTGCCGGCCGACGTCGTGGCAAACCCGATTTTATTCGCGGAGTGCTTGGGTGGCGCCATGTACGAATTCGATTTTTGTACCTTGGCCAAGACAACGGGCTTCCGTGATCCGCGCCTACTGTCGCGCGCGCCGATTGAGATCCTAAGCCCGGATATTCGAAGGAAAGTGGGAGCGGCACGCTTTGTGTCGAGCACTCTTCGGCTGTTCAAGTTGGACGGGCTCGACGAGCGTTGCGAGGACTACGGTCAGATCGCCACATACCAGGGATCAATCGACGAAGCGGGAGCACTGTTTCGACTCGACGATCATCATGTCTTCGAGGCGGGCCGGGCCGAACGTGTGTGCGGCAACACGGCCGAAATGTTGCGCAATACGCGACTAGGCGCCCATTTTGAGGTCACAGGCACTCGGGATGTTCACTATGGCGTCTTCGAATGCGCGGCGACGATCGCGTCCGGCGCGTACGACGAGCCTGATGGGGATCCGAACAACTGCTGTTAAACGCCTCAGACTTTGCCGTCGTCCAAACGCGCGCCGGGCGAAATTCCCTCGGCTTCCGCGACTTGTGAAGCGGCCGCTTTGGCGCCGTTGGTGCGCAGCTTGGAAAACACCAACGAGCCATCGGCGGTCGCGACTTCAATGCCGACTTCGTCTACCGCCAATACGGTTCCAGGTGTTGCTGCAGTGGCGGTAGCGGAGCCACTTCCCTTCCTGCGCGAACCGAACAGCCTAATTCGCTTGCCGCCAAACATGGCGTGCGCACCAGGCGCCGGATCACAACCGCGTATCAAGTTGTGAAGATCGGCCGTCGGTCGATTCCATGAAACTATCGCCTGCTCGTCGCGACAAAGCGGATCGTAAGTCGCCTGCGCTTCATCTTGAACGTCACCTGTTAACGACCCGTCCAAGACACCATCGACGCTGTCGAGAGTGGCCTGCACACCGAGATCGAAAATCTTTGTGTAGTAGAACGAGCCAGCGGAAGCGTCGGGGCCAATTTCGGCTTCGCGTTTAAGATAGATCGGCCCGGTGTCCATGCCCGCGTCGGGGCGGAACAATGTCACCCCACCCACGGACTCGCCCTTGATCAACTGCCAAGGAATGGCCGAGCCACCTCGAAAGGCCGGTAGCAACGAGGGATGAAAACACACCGAACCTAAGCGCGGCGCATCGACCATCTGCAACGGAATGATCTGGGTCACGAACGCCAGCACCCCAAGGTCCGCCGACTCGGCTGCCACTTGGGCATGGGCCTCTTCCCCCTTGTAGGATTTGCGCTGGATCAGGCGCAGCCCGGCCTGTGTCGCCCCCTCGGCAACCGGGTCCAGGGGAGCCCCTTCACGCGCTGCGGGAGTACACACGCCGGTAATCTCGTGACCGCGCTCCAACAATCCGTCCAGTACCGCTCGCCCAAACGGGGCCTGCCCAAACAACACAATTTTTCCCATAACGCCGAGGTTTACGCCGCCCCCGCCCCCGCGCCAAGCCGATTGCCGCCGGTTTCGGGATTGGGGGGGCATTCACGAAAACCCCTGCGCCAGCGCAGGTTTGAAACCTGACGCACTGCATGGTAGCCAACGCGATTAGTACAGCGTCAAGGCCTCAGGGAGGCCAAAATCCGGCGCTTTGGGCAATCCACCCCTTCTGAGGAGGAAAACTGTGAAAATCCTGGTTACCGCCAAGCGGGTTCCGGACTCTGAGTCCACTATCAAGGTCAATCCTGACGGCTCGGGCATCGTCGAGGCTGGCATCAAATGGGTTGTGAACCCCTTCTGTGAAATCGCCATTGAGGAAGCTCTCAGGGTCAAGGAAGCCACGGGCGACTGCGAAGTCATCGTGCTCTCGATCGGCAGCAGCGACTGCCAAGAGCAGCTTCGTACCGGTCTGGCCATGGGTGCCGATCGTGCGATTCTGGTCACGGCTGACAAGCCCGACACCACCGCCATCGCGAAGATTCTCGTGAAGATCATCGAGAAGGAAGAGCCGGGTCTGGTGATTCTGGGCAAGCAGGCCATCGACGACGACTCCAACGAAGTCGGCCAGATGGCTGCGCAGCTTCTTGGCTGGCCGCAGGCAACGTTCATCTCGGACCTCAAGATTTCCGACGACAAGGGCTCCGCTACTTGTGTGCGCGAAGTCGATGGTGGCCTTGAGACCGTGAAGTTTCCGCTTCCCGCGATGATCACCGCCGACCTTCGCTTGAACGAGCCACGCTACGCGTCGCTGCCGGGCATCATGAAGGCTCGCAAGAAGCCGTTGGAAGAAATCGAAGCCGGTAGCCTTGGTCTAGACCTCGCGCCGCGCATCGTCATCAAGAAGATGACCCCTCCCACTGAGCGTCAGGCTGGTCGTCTCGTCGAATCTGTTGACGAGCTTCTTACCGCACTTCAGACCGAGGCCAAGGCCCTTTAGGGTCTGGGAATAAAGGAGCAAAGCAGTGAGCAACGTACTCGTATACGGAGAACACGACCACGGCAGCATTCCGAAGGCGACGGGGGTGGCGATCAGCGCCGCACGCGTGCTTGCGGGACAAAGCGGCGGACAAGTCGTACTGGCCATTCTTTCTAACTCGGTTGGTGATCTCGCCAATGCCGCAAAATCGCTTGGTGCCGACAAAGTCGTCACGGTTGAAAGCCCTGCTCTCGAGCACGCTGTCGCCGACACGACCGTAACTGCCATGCAGGCCGCCGCCGAAGCCTCGGGTTCGAACACCGTCGTGTTCGCGGCCACGACCAAGGGTAAGGACTTCGCTCCCCGCCTGGCTGCTGCGATGGATGCTTCGATCGCAAGCGACGTCACCGGCATCAACGACGACGGCACCTTCGAGCGCCCGATGTACGCCGGCAACGTGATTGCGACCGTCGAACTGGTCGGTGACAAGAAAGTCCTATCGATTCGCACCACGGCCTACGAGCCGGCTGAAGGCGGTTCCGAAGCGAGCGTCGAAGCCGTTGCGGCTGATATCGCAGCCGGAACCATCGAATGGGTTGGCAAGGACGAGACCAAGAGCGATCGCCCGGTCTTGACCGAAGCCAGCCGTGTTGTTTCAGGTGGACGTGGCCTGAAGAACGCCGAGAACTTCGTGACCGTGCTTGAGCCGCTTTGCGACGCCCTCGGCGCCGCCATGGGCGCAAGCCGCGCGGCAGTGGATGCTGGCTACGTGCCTAACGATCTGCAGATCGGACAGACCGGCAAGGTTGTCGCACCGGCTCTCTACATTGCCGTAGGCATTTCGGGTGCCATCCAGCATTTGGCGGGCATGAAAGACTCGAAGGTCATCGTCGCCATCAACAAGGATTCCGAGGCCCCGATCTTCTCAATCTCTGACTACGGTTTGGTTGCCGACCTGTTCGAGGCGGTTCCCGAGATGACGGAGAAAGTGAAGGCGCTTTAGTACAGCCCTCGGGTACACGTTGAATAAGAAGACGGCCGTTCCATCGTGAAGTGGAACGGCCGTTTCTTATTGTGGAGCGGCCGGTGGCGTTTCGATCGCGGCTGGTGTCGGTGTCGTCAGGCTTGCGATAAGCGCCGCCGTCATCGTCCCCCACGATGCCAAGGGGCGATACACGTGGGAGACAGACTCGAAGCCCATCGCGATGACTGCGGCTTGCATGAACGGAAGATGCAGCGCGCCCCAGGGGACGATCACCTTCTCGTAGTCCGCCAACGCCATGTGTACCTGTTCTAAAAGATGGTCGTTTCGAAGATCGAGTACGTCTTCCTGGAAATGCTCCCATCCGTCGGGCTCATTTGAAAAGTGATCATAGAGCGTCAGCATTGCGTCGCGGGGGTCATCGCTGCCCCAAAACTCGCCGATCCTTCCAAGCCAGGTAATTGTGTCTTCGTGAAACGCGCTCACGTCGACATCGGCTTGGCGAAAATCTGGCGGCGGTGAAGCGGGCGTTGTCACGATCTGATCGAAGTACGACTCAATCGATTGCTGCGAACTCAAACCCAAAGCCTCGGCAACTCCCTCGTACGAATATGTGGTCGTCATCAACAGGCCGTCGTCGGTGACTCCTTCGGCCAAGACGACGGTTGACGACCCGGAAAAGGTTTCAACCAAATTCGCGTAGGCTTGGTCTTCACCGATGTGCATCATTCCGACCAGTCGAATCTCTTGGTCGGCCCGTCGAAAACGTTGATCCGCTAAGGCGATACCGGTGGGGTCGAAGCGCACGAAACCTTCACTCATGGATTCCAGAGAGTGCAGCAGCAAAAAGGGAAAGGAGCCGATAACCAGGAGCAACGTGGCGGCGGAAAGGGTTGGGAACGTCCACAGACAATGCGCGAACGAGAACGCCGGACGTTCGGGCGACTCGTAGCCAAGCAGCCAGCTCTCGCCCGCCGAGTGGCTTCGAATACGCGTCAGCGCCCAGACGGCGAACAACACCTGCAACCCGATGAGCACGATCTCCGAGGTCGGGGCATCTACGAAAAAACGAATCGGAGCTGCCCCCAGTGCGAACCACAACCCAGTTAGTGCCAACGGAGCCAGCACCGTCGGCAAAAGTCGGGGCGACAGAACCATCGCGGGCAGGACCAACACCGAACCCGCAACAACCGTCAGCGCGACCAGCTCACGCAAAGCGTAAAGGGCGGTAGAATTGGTGAAGTAGCGGAAAACGGTTTCGATTACTGACAGGCCAGCGTCGGCGCAGTAGGCGACCAAGAAGACATTTGCGAGGAATAGGAGAGTCCGGGTGAGCATTGGGGTTGAGTGTAGCGCGGAACCGGCGGGGGAGCAGCCTTGTGCTCCTCTACACGAAGATCTTTCCAACAATGCGGGCACCAACAATCTCTGGACCCACCTTTCGCGGGCGACATTCGGCCTGGTCGTACCCGAAACTCGCAGCTATCTGGTTTTCGGAGGTTCCGACGGTCTACCGCTTCGGGTGTCGGCTACAAGATAGAACAGGACGACGGCAACGCGACTCCGTGATCTGCAAGACTCGCTAACACTGTGTGTTTTTCGTAGCGTCGCGCATGGCCGACGCTCTTTTCGAACGCGACACGAAAGACCCGACACTGTTTCATCCCACGGAGTTGACCCGTGGCCCC
>JBLFWR010000065.1:0-17215 GCA_047611725.1 Binatia bacterium
AGTGTCCCATGAAGGCGGTGGTCGGCTGGAACATCGGGTCTTTGCCCAACATCCATCCGATCAAGCCGTAGTGTACGTCGAGGTTGGTTTCGACGTTGCGCCCGCCCAGGTCGGTGTGACGCAGGATGTCGGCCAAGCGTTCGAGGTTGTGCCCGCGATTTTCGCCGTCAGTTAGTACCAACGCGATGTTTGAATCGTAGGCGCCGGCCAGTGCGTATTCGAGAAAGAGACCGGTTTCAGGGTTGGGAACTCCAATGCCCTGATCGTCGCGAATCTCTCCTTCTACCGGCGGCGACCACCAACGAAGCAAGCCACCAGCGTGAGGCTGTAAGGCACGGTTGGTTGCATTGATACGGGCTTCGATGCCCGACAAGAAGCGCGTGATGCGCTTGGGCTTGGGCAAACGCGCGCCGTGTCTGGCAACCAGCGCCATGGCCTCGATGAGCGAGTCTACAATGAAGAAGTCGTTGGCGTTGTCGGGGTTGCGGAACTCCAATGAGTAGGCGAGCTCGGTGACCCGATGCTCAACCTGAATACGTGTGTTCATCTCCATGAAGAAGTGATCGCCCTCGTCAACGATACACTCGTAAGTTGAAAGGCTGTCCAGGCCGATTTCGCCGCCGAACGACGCGGCGTCCGCTTCCATACGCTTGAGCATTTTCTGCTCGCGCTCCAGAATTCGTTTCTTTTCGCCTTGGCAGGCTGCGATTTCGGTTGTGAGCAGTTCGTCGGTAAGCGAGAACTCCAGGAGTTTTTGCTCATGCATTTGTAGTGAGCAGTCGCGGCCACCCAGAGAAACGCACCAGTCGCCGTTACCGAGAAGTTGAATCTCGTTGTGGCGCGACACTTCGATGTTCAGCTCGAGCAAGAAGTTGCGATTGGAGCCCGGCGCCATCGCCTTGGACTCACCCAGAACTTCCTTCACCGCAGCGTCGGTTTCACTAGTGTCGCGAACGATACGCTGTCCCTTGCCGCCGCCACCACCGATGTGTTTCAGCCGAATGCGCCGCCCGGGTTGTTGTTCCCACATTTCGGCGCAAACCGTTTTCGTTTCCGCTTGCAGCTCCTTCACCGTGACCAGCTCGATGCGCTTGCGGTAGCCGTCTTGCAGAAGGCGTTCCGCGAGCTCGGTGATGGGCTCGTCGCCTATTCCGGATTGCTCTCCTGCGTGTTCTCCGGCGTGTTTGACGCTTTCCCAGTCCAGGCCCTTTTGTTTGGCGAGCGCTTCCAGGGCTTCGACCGTGGCTGCTTTGCGCACCAAAGCGCGCGGCGAAATGTTGTCGATCCCCGGAACCACCGATACGCCCAACCCACGCGCGGTTTTCTTTGACTCGTCTTTGGATCCAGCGCGACGCGCAACGTTGGAGCAGGGGCCCATGAAGGCGACCCCGGATTTCTCGATGGCTTCGATGAACCCCGCGTCTTCGGCCATAAACCCATAGCCCGCGAAAATGTGGGTGTATCCACCTTCGCGCGCGATTGTGGTGATCTGTTCGATCCGCTGCTGCCGTTCTTCTTGTGTCGCGCCGGTATAGTCTGGCACGCGGTGTACACGCTCGGGGAAACGGAAGTCGCGTAGTTCAGGGGCGAGGCAGTGGGTGTAAGAAATCGAGTCCTTTTCGGACAACAAGATTCCCCAAGCGCCGAGGCCAGCCTGCTCGAACGTGTTGATGGCTTCTCTGCGGACAGGGCCGCGGCATACGATCAGGCACTTTACGTCCGCCAGCGAGAATCCACGTACCCAAGAAGTCGCCGCCTTCTCGGCGGCAATTCTATTGTTGTTTGAATCGATCATTACTCGAACTCCCGCTGGGGTCCGCCCATCGGGCCCGGGGTGTAGTGGCGCATGAAATAGTCGAGGTTGCGGGCAAGAACGCGACGGCTGTCACCCGGCATGATGATGCTGGATACCGAACCTAGGGCGAGCGCTGCGCGCGGGTTCATGAGCTCGCGCTCGTAGCGGTCGCGTAACTCGGCGATCGTGGCGTCGCGTTCGCTCGCAGCCATTTCTTCGGAGTCGGGCGCTTCCTTGATACGGGCGCGATACGTTTTCTCGGCCGCCCGCATTTCGTTTTTGTAGACGTACGCTGTTCCGGCCGGACCCATCACAGCGATGCGAGCGCTAGGTAGGGCGAAGACCAAGTCAGCGCCAGTGTAGTGGGAGTTGAACGTGGCGTACGCGCCGCCGATCGCGTTGCGAACGATCAAGGTCATGCGCGGCGTGCGCAAGTCGATAATCGAATCGAGCAGTTTTCGTCCGGCGCCGACAATACCGCCGTTTTCTTGGTCGCTGCCGGGGCGGAACCCGGTCGTGTCTTCAATGAAGAGCATCGGAATATTGTAAAGGTTGCAGAAGCGCACAAAGCGCGAGCCCTTGTCGGCCGCGTCGATGTCGAGCTGCCCCGAAGCCACAGCCGAGTTGTTGGCCATGATGCCGATCACATGTCCGCCAAGCCGCGCGAAGGCCGTAACCAGATTGCGCGCGCGTTGATACTGCATCTCGAAGAACTCGCCGTGATCAACGAGCTGTTGGATGTAAAGGGTGATGTCGAACGGAGAGTTGAAGCCGCCAGGCCCCGTGAAGATTTTGTGGAAGAGAATTTCTTCCTCATATCCGAACCGATCGGTCGGGTCCGAATTGGGCTTTCGTGGCACGCCCGAACGGTTGTTGTCGGGTAGGAAGTCTAGCAGTCGAAGCGTACGGCGTAGTGAATCGGTTTCGTTCTCGGCAACGACATCAACAACACCGGAGCCGGCGTGAACGTCGGGGCCGCCGAGCTCTTCGGCCGTAATGTCTTCGCCCAGTACTTGTTTGACTACCGCCGGGCCGGTTAGGCCAAAGAACGTTCCGCGGCTTTGGACAACGAAAGAGCCTTGGCGTGGAAGGTAGGATCCGCCACCGGCGTTGAAGCCGAACATGCACATGATCGACGGCACTACACCGCTGACTTTTCGCAGCGCAGTGAAGGCTTCGGAGTAACCATCGAGACCACCGACGCCGGCGGGTACGAAGGCGCCCGCAGAATCGTTCAAGCCGATCAGTGGAATGCCGTGCTCACCGGCCATGTGAATAAGGCGTGCGAGCTTCTCGCCATTGGTGGCATCCATGGCACCAGCGCGAACCGTGAAGTCGTGGCCGTAAACCGCAACGTCGCGTCCCCGCACGTTCATGATGCCCGTGACAATCGACGCCCCGTCCAATGCCGCACCCCAGTTTTGCCAATAGATTTCAGGGTCGACGTCGGTCAGCACCCGCAGGCGCTCCCAGACCGTCATCCGTCCCTTCGAGTGCTGCACGCGAACCTTGTCGGTTCCGCCACCGGCGCGAGGCTTATCAAGTAGTTCGGCGCCTTCCAGGATGGCCCGCTCGTAGGGGTTTTTCGCGTCTTCCGGCCGAGGCACTGGAGGGCGTAGGGGATCTTCCAAGAGGTATCGTTGGTGTTTCATGGCGTTCATCTTGTTGTGGGACCTCCAGCGGCCTGGCGATCTTCGGCTTCGCATCCCGGCGTGTCGAGCTTGTCCTATAAGGATGTGGACAAACCAATACACGAAGTCAAATTCACGGTTTCCAATACATGAAAACAATAGCGATAGTTGAGCGGGCTGCCGGCTTATGACGTCTTGTCGGCCGGGCGAGCGCCCGCACTCACTGGTGTAGCCAATCTAGGACGTGGACAACTGCGCCCCTGGCGGTTAAAAAACGAAGAACCTTTTTGAAAAGAGCGCGGTTCGCAAAATGAAAAGCCTGTCTCTGAATTCCGCATTGCTGCGTTGGCTAAATACTCGTTTGAGCTTCTTGCGAAAGATCGCGGGGAAGCAACTTCATCTTGACGTGCCGGCGGCAGCGACCTCCAGCGACGAATCGAGATCCTATCGAAAGGAAATCGCCGCGAGCAACCTTTGCGCAGTCACGCATTCGGGTCCCAACAGAAGCGCGAACGAAGATGATTTTGCATTTGGCTGTGAAAATCGCGTGATCATCGTCGCCGATGGGTTGGGGGGACACGCAGGGGGGAGCGTCGCGAGCCGTATCGGCTGCGAGGCCGCAGTGGCATCGATGCAACGAACTTTGTCATCGGGCGCAAATGAAGATGACAAGCAAGAAGCCAGCGACCGAGTTTCGCAAGCTCTTAGCGACGCCCACCTAGCGATAGTCGAGCACGCTGCCCAACATCCCGAGTTGAAGGGCATGGGTTGCACCATGGTACTGGCCTGGATTGCGAATCCTGACATTCATATCGCCCACGTTGGTGACGCGCGTGCATACCACCTGGCGGACCAGAACTTACAATGTCTGACCAAGGATCATTCTTTTGTTGCCCGCTTGGTCGAGCTCGGCGAGATCACTTCCGAAGAAGCCGAAACTAACCCAAACAAGAACGTCATTCTTCAGGCGGTTGGCGCTGCCGAAACGTTACGGCCCAGCGTGACCAGCATCGAAATGCGCCAGGGAGAGCGACTCCTGCTGTGCTCAGATGGCCTTTGGGATGCCCTACCTTTCGATCAAATCGCACGCCTTCTTGGTGGCTCGCTAGACGTCGCAGGCACAGTCAGCTCGCTGATCGATGCAGCCATTGAAGCAAACGCCAGCGACAACATCACCGCCGCGGTGTTCGAGTGTGACAAAGTGGACGGTACAAAGCTTCAGAAGAAGTAGTCGCTAGCAATTCAGTGAAGCCGCGATTTGGCCTCGCGCCAGCGCGGCCAGCCGCGTAAAGTCCATCCACTCCGATGGCTGGCAGCGACACCACTGATACCGAAAGCTTCAAAGACGCTCTCGCGGCCGAAAAGCTGCGGCGTGCCCGTACGATAGCCTCGCTGCGGGCCATCATTATTTGCCTCAATTTGGCCTTGGTCACGACGTTCTGGTTGACCCTTCCCAATTGGGTGGGGCCGCTGGAGAGTGTAGCGGTCTACGCCGTTGCCGCATTGGCGGCGTACCTGGCAAGTAGGCGCTCCGACGGCCTTGCCTGGTGGTCGGCGGCACTGATCCCCGTTGTTGACATGCCGATGCTGTTTTGGATCTCGACGCAGATCGTCTCGCGTCTAGAGGCCGTCGGGGCTGCCGCCGACGCGCACGGTTGGCGGTTCGCGACTGCGGCGTTCTTCGCCCTCCTGATATTGCTGGCGGCGCTTTCGCTAGAACGCCGGGGGCTTGTTGCCGCCACGGTTGTCGCCGTTTTGCTGCAAAGCATTTTGCTGCGCGCTGGCGGCACGATCGATCTTACCCAGCAAGTCGTGATTCCACTCGCATTGGTTTTGACTGCGGTGCTTGCCGACTACGCCAACCGGCGCGCCATCGCGCTTGTGGGAGCGGCCAACAACGAACACGCGCGTCGGCGCCGGCTGGCGCGCTACTTCGCACCGCAGGTCGCCGCCCACATCGATAGTTTTCAGGGCGACCTGGCTGCCGGTGAACGTCGTGAAGTTACCGTGCTGTTCAGCGATCTGTGCGATTTTACGAAACTCAGCGAAACGCTTACCGAGCATGAGACGGTCGCGCTGCTCAACGCGGTGCACGAACGATTGATCGGCGCTGTCTTTCGTCACGAGGGAACACTGGATAAGCTCATGGGCGACGGTTTGATGGCTTACTTCGGTGCACCGATTCCGCAGGGCGATCACGCAAAACGCGCCATCGACTGCGGGCTTGAAATGGTCGATGCCATCGCCGAGCTTTCTCGTGAACGCGAGCGCAGTGGTCAATCCGCGCTTAAGGTGGGGGTCGGAATCCATACCGGAGATGTCGTTCTTGGCGACATCGGTGCCGAACAGCGTCGAGACTTTACTGCCGTCGGCGATGCGGTGAACGTGGCTTCGCGTATAGAAAGGCTGACCCGCGAACGAGATGGTGACGTGCTGGTCTCACAATCGACGAAAGACGCTTCGCAAAGCGATTTCGCGTTCCGCCCCGTAGAGCCGGCCCAAGTGAAAGGAAAAACTGACGCGTTGCAGTGCTACGTCCCGAGCTCGCTTGCCTGATCGATCTCGGCCGGCAAACGCGGCGACCTGTTCGCAACAAACGGGCCCGCCCGTTATTTCCAACATATGAGCGAGCCTAAGCCACCGGGGAAAAAGTCCGCCCAGCCTGGCGTTCAGTATGACGACCACATGAGCGTGAACGACGCGCTGATGTGGCATATCGAACGCGACCCGATTCTACGTTCCACGGTTCTCAGTGTCTGGATCCTGGACTGCGTGCCCGACGCCGAGCGGTTCACCAAGATGGTACATCGCACCGAACGCATCGTGCCCCGGTCCTACCTTTCCGGTCTATACGAGCGGGGCTAAGATCGAACGCATGATCCCCTTTGGGCCGACCGCCGGTGCCGCGGTCAACATTACGCTGTTCAGCTACAACGGTTCGGCGGCCGTGGGTGTCAAGATGGATCGCGCGGCTATCGCCGACCCCGAAGCACTCGTGGGCTGTTTGCGTGTGGGGTTCGCCGAGGTTCTTGCGCTGCGCTAGCCGCTGGAATCCGAGTGCCCCATCTGTGCGAGAAGATAGCCAATCCCCTGACTTTCCAGAGTTTCCGTTTCCAGATTGGCAAACGCACTAAGCCGTCCAGTGAGGACGGCGAGCGTTTTCGCAAAAGCGATTTGTTGTTTGCCGTCTACGTCTTCTTCCGCCGCAGGATCGGGCATGCCCCAGTGGGCGCGCAATGCGGGACCGAGCCACACCGGACAGGTCTCACGGGCGGCGTTGTCGCAAAGCGTGATAACGAAATCGATCACGGGCGAATCGGGTTTGGCAAACTCATCCCAACTTTTTGAGCGCAGTTCTTCGATCGGGTAGCCGGCGTCGCTAAGCGTTTGGCTGGCCACCGGATGAATTTCTCCCTTCGGCGCGCTTCCAGCACTAAACGCTTGGAACCGGCCGTTCCCGACGCGATTGAGTACACATTCGGCGATCACGCTTCGAGCCGAATTCCCGGTGCAAAGAAAAAGTACGTTGTAGATTTTGTCGCTCACAGTTTTCCTAAAGTTGGTTCTACGCTTCGCCTGGGATCAGCGCAGAGTCATCGTTGAAGTATCGCGTTCGAATCCAAAGCGAGACGTTGACCAGGCCAATGAGGACCGGCACCTCGACCAGCGGCCCGATGACGGCCGCGAAGGCCACTCCCGAATCGATTCCGAACACAGCGATGGCTACGGCAATGGCGAGTTCAAAGTTGTTGCTGGCTGCGGTGAACGACAGGGTCGCGGTTTTTTTGTAGTCCGCTCCCGCTCGTTTTCCCATCCAGAATGAAATGAAGAACATGGCCACGAAATAGATGAGCAAGGGCACGGCGATGCGCACGACGTCGCCGGGAATCGAAACAATCATCTCGCCCTTGAGGCTGAACATCACGAAGATTGTGAAGAGCAGAGCCACAAGCGTAAGCGGGCTGATTCGTGGGATGAACTCGGTTTCGTACCACTGCTTGCCGCGCATACGCACGAGTAGGGTTCGGGTCAGGAATCCGGCCGCGAAGGGGATGCCAAGATAGATCATCACGCTTTTGGAAATTTCCGCCATGCTAACTTCGACCAAGCTTCCTTCCAGACCGAAAAGCGGCGGTAGTATGGTGATGAACACGTACGCGTAGGCACTATAGAACAGCACCTGAAAGATGCTGTTGAACGCGACGAGTCCGGCTGCGTATTCGGTGTCGCCCTCTGCGAGTTCGTTCCAGACCAGAACCATCGCGATGCAACGGGCCAACCCGATCATGATGAGGCCGACCATGTACTCGGGATAGGCGGGCAGGAACACGATGGCCAAAACGAACATGAGAATCGGACCGACGATCCAGTTTTGAACCAGTGAAATGCCAAGCACCCGCCAGTTTTTGAAAACATCTCCGAGTTCTTCGTACTTCACCTTGGCCAAGGGCGGGTACATCATGATGATGAGTCCGAGCGCGATCGGGATGTTGGTTGTGCCGACCTGGAAGCGGTTGATGAACGATTCGATGCCGGGTAAGGCGTTCCCGCCGATGACGCCAATCGCCATGGCGAGGAAAATCCACAAGGTCAGATAGCGATCGAGAAACGAGAGTTTCTTGCGGCCAGTGGCGGGCTTGTTGTTCGAAGAATTCTGCATAGGTTTCATTTTTCCTCCAGGCGGCAGTCGCTTGTCTTTCGCAGGAGTTTTTCCAGTCGTGCGGCATCTTGGGCGACAGGGACGCTGTCGCCCAAAGGCGACGCTGCGCAGTCAATCAGGCGCGTCTGCAGTTGGGACAGTTCGGAGGCGATGCGGTAGTGTTTCCACTTACCGCGCTGTCGCACCGCGACCAGTCCAACCCTGCGTAGGTAGGCTAGGTGTCGCGAGATCTTTGGCTGGCTTTCCCCGAGAACCTCACACAAATCGCAAACGCAGATTTCGCGGTCGCCAAGTAAGTTAAGCAACCTCAGTCGTGTCCGGTCTGCCAAAGCACGGAACAGGTCTGGCGCGCCCGTTCTCATTAAAGGGATGATTGCCGGTTTGGACATATATGGACATCCGTATGTCGAAGGCGTGGCGCCTGCAAGGACGGGACGGAACCGGCACACAGCGAGTTGCCCCGGTTTGTGAGTTGCTATTCAACCTAGTGCGACGAGTTCGTTGTGGTTCGAAAGCAAGCGCCCGGGTTTCGATCCGTGAGCGATGCAATGAAAGCATCAGGAGAGATCGATATGTCGAATCAAGCATGGATCATAGATGCGGTACGTACACCGCGTGGTATCGGCCGTCGGGGAAAAGGCTCGTTAGCACACCTTCACCCGCAGCGCCTTGGCTCTACCGTGTTGACTGCGCTTCAAGAGCGCAATGACATCAACACAGAGGAAGTCGATGACGTTGTCTGGGGTTGTAGCGCGCAGCAACAGGTTCAGGGCGCCTGCATTGGTCGCATGTCGGTGTTGGACGCTGACTGGAGCACAAAGGCTAGCGGCGTAACGCTGGATCGCTTTTGCGGATCCGGAATCACGGCGGTCAACATGGGCGCGGCGAGTATCATGTGCGGCATGGAAGATTTGGTCGTAGCGGGCGGCACGGAGATGATGTCGTTCTCCGGCACGTTGCCACCGATGATGATGGATGCCGGAAACCCGCATCTTCGCGACCTTCATCCGCAACCTCATCAAGGCGTTTGCGCCGATGTGATTGCAACGCTTGAGGGCATCACCCGCGAAGACGTTGACGGACTTGCACTTGAGAGTCAGCGTCGAGCCGAGGTTGCGATCCAGGGTGGGCACTTCAACAAGAGTCTGATCCCGGTTTTTGACTACGACGGCACCCCAGCTCTAGACCACGACGAATTCACACGTCCGCAAACCACGGCCGAGGGTCTGGCGAAGTTGCCGGCCGTGTTCGCGAAGTTCATGCCGATGTCGATGGACGACACTGGTGAAACGCTGGATCAGATCGTTCGGCGTACCTACCCGGACATTAAGATCGATCATGTTCACCATGCGGGGAACTCTTCGGGCGTTGTTGACGGTTCGGCCGCGATCCTTCTTTCGTCGCCTGACTACGCGAAAAGTCAGGGTTGGAAACCGCGGGCGCGAATCGTCGCTATGGCAAACATGGCCGGTAGTCCGGAACTGATGCTCAACGAGCCTGTTCCTGCGGCTAAGAAAGTTCTCGCCAAGGCGGGCATGACGTTAGACGATATCGATCTGATCGAGATTAACGAGGCGTTCGCCGTCGTTGCGTTCAAGTTCATGCGTGACCTTGGGATCGACCCGGCCAAGTGTAACGTAAATGGCGGTGCCATTGCGCTGGGGCATCCGATTGCTGCCACCGGCTCGATCTTGATCGGAACGCTGCTCGATGAACTTGAGCGTCGTAACCTAACGACCGGACTCGTAACCATGTGCGCAGGCGGTGGAATGGCCCCGGCCATCATCATCGAACGCATCTAACGGAAAATCGGGGACGGGTACCGATTTTCGCAGAGCGAAAATCGGTACCCGTCCCCGATTGATTTCTGCAAATTTTACAACGTGACAATGAGGGTGCTGCCTTAGGCTCTTCGCGTGCTCGCGAAAGCAGGGTTAGCGGTCGGGCTTTGGCGCGCGGCACGATTGCTACGATCGTGGCGCAGGTCGTGCGTATCGTCGCCGGCGTGCTCATGGTGCCGCTTGTCATTGGCACTCTGGGGCTGCAGGGCTACGGAACGTGGGTGATTCTCATGGCGCTGTATCAGCAGCTCGGAGCTCCCACGACTGGGTTTCAATGGGCCTACTCGAAGTTTACCGCCGAGCTCGAACAAAGCGGCGATTTGGAAAGGCTTTCAGGCATTCTTGCTGCTGGCTTGATCACTCTTTCAGTTCCCACGGCGCTGGTCGGCGCGGGTTTGTGGTTTGCTAGTGACTCATTGTTGCCGCTGCTTGGCGTACCAGAAAATTTGCACGCTGCGACTGCTGCGGCTTTGGCCTTACTTTCGTTAGCTGCTTTGCTGCGAGCAGCTGGCGGCGGTGCTTTGCAAGTTTTGGCTGGCTTACAGCGCACGGATTTACGCTACTCCATCGATGTCCTTGATGCCGTGGTCTATCTGATCGTTGCGGTTGTGTTGTTGTTGGCCGGCTGGGGCCTGGTTGCACTGGCGACCGGGATTCTGCTTGGGCAGGCGCTTTCGTTGTTGGCCGGAGTTGTCGCGTGCAAGCGCGTGTACCCGGCCATCTCTCTTTCTCCGCTACGCGCGCGGGCCGACGGGTTTCGCGAGATACTGGGCCTTGGTGCCCGTTTTCAGGTCATGGTTGTGCTGGGCCAAACCGCCACCTCGGGGCGGGCGATGGCGATCGGCGCGGTGGCGGGAGCTGATGTCGTTGGGCTGTTTGGTCTCGCTGAACGCTTGATCATCATGGCGCGAACACCGGCTAACAGTATCGTGACGCCGCTGCTTCCAGCCTTCGCCAGTTTAACCCAAGCAGCCGACCAAGTGCGTCGGCATCGGCTTCGACGCCTAGGCAGCAAGCTTAGTGTGGCTTCGGTGCTTCCGGTGTTGGCGTTTATTTGCTTGTTGGCTGATCCGTTGTTGTTCGCCTGGACCGGCCAACACTACCCACAAGCCGTGATTGCGGTTTGGGTGCTGTCGGTTACCTCGCTCGCTATTACCGCGACAGCGGTGCCCGAGGCCCAACTTCGCGCAGCCGGAACGCTGTCTTTGGAGACGCGAATGCTTTTCGCCGAGGCCGTGTTGATGGTGGCAGGTGCGGTCGCGGGTTTCGCGGCGGGCGGGTTTGTCGGAATTCTCGTTGCGGTCCTTTGTATTCGAGTCGGCACTCGTAGCTGGTTCTTGGTTCGCTTCGACGCGGAGTACGACAACGGCCTATTGCGCGATATCGCTGGGGTTGTAGCGCGCAGTACAGTGGCGACGTTACCGGCGCTGATTGTTCTATTTTTCGCCGGGCAGCAGATCTTCGCTGATTCGATACAACACACTCGCATCGAACAGCTTGCATGGATCGGCGCACTCGGAGTTGTTTTCATCGCTCTGACAACTGCGGCGAGCGCCTTTACGTTGTTTACTGCGGAAGAACGCTACGAACTTGTTTCGCTGTTGAGAAAGGGCGTCGATTCTTAGGCGGTGCGCCCCTATGGCAGCTCCTCGTAGCGAATTTTTACGACTTCGATTTGTTCAGGCCCCTTTGGTGTTCTCAGCGTGACCACTTCGTCCAGTTGAGCGTTCATCAAGGCTTTGGCGATCGGTGAGATCCAGGAAACACGGCCGCGTGCCGCGTCTTCTTCGTTTACACCGACAATGCTCACCGTGCGTTCGTCGCCCTCTTCGCCGGCCACAGTGACCGTTGCGCCAAAGTAGACCTGCTCGTGATCCTTACCGGTGTTGTCAACGATAACCGCCGTGTCCAATTGCTTTGAAAGGAACCGAATGCGCGAATCGATCTGGCGCAGCTTACGCTTGCCGTAGATATAGTCGCCGTTTTCGGAGCGATCTCCGTTGCTGGCGGCCCAGCTAATGGTCTCGACTAGCTTCGGTCGTTGGTCGGTCCAAATTCGTGTGAGCTCGTCGTTCAAGCGGCGGTAACCGGCAGGGGTTATGTAGTTTTTGAACGGGCCAGCTTTCGCTGCGGCCTCAGCTTCGGCCTCTGCGATGATTTCGGCTTCTTCATCGGCCAGTTCCTGTTGCTCGCGCGCTTCTCGCTCGGCTTCGGTCTCTTTCGGTTTTCGTTTGTTCATCTTAGCCAGTTCGAAGCCTTCGCGAGGTTGTCAAAGCGAGGTTGTCCTATCCCAGTGTCGCTTTGGCAGCGGCCCTGACCTTTTTTGCGATCTTGGGGGCGACCGTGTGGTCAAGCGGGTGGGGGAGGATCATGTCGGCTGACACGTCTTCGACGTTCGCAGCCAGCTCTAGTGCCGCGGCAAGTTTCATTGCGCCATTGATCACCGGCGCGCCAGCATCCAGCGCGCCACGGAAAATTCCTGGGAACACCAGAACGTTGTTCACCTGGTTTGGGAAGTCGCTACGCCCGGTACCCACAACCGCCGCGCCTCCCTTTCTGGCTTCATCCGGCATGATCTCCGGAGTCGGGTTGGCCAGGGCGAGAATGATTGGGTCGGCAGCCATGGTTCCCACATCTTTGGCGCGCAGAATGTCGCCACGCGAAACGCCGATGAACGCGTCGGCTCCACCAAGAATGTCGCGCAACGCCCCTTTGCAGTCTTCCTTGTTTGCGTACTCGAGCATGGCCCGCTTCGACGGATTCAGATCTTCGCGGCCCGAGTGAATCGCACCTTTGGAATCACACAGGATCACGTCTTTGACCGGTGGGATCTCGGAAGAATCTATGTCAACGCCGAGAATCAGTTTTGCGATTGCCGTTCCCGCCGCACCGGCACCATTGATGACAACCTTCATGTCGGCGAGATCACGGCCTGTTACCTTGGCCGCGTTGATCAACGCGGCCAACAGTACGATCGCGGTGCCGTGCTGATCGTCGTGAAACACAGGGATGCCGAGATCCTGCAACGCCGCTTCAATTTCAAAGCATCGCGGCGCGCTGATGTCCTCAAGGTTGATTCCCCCGAAGCCGGGCGCGATCAGGCGGCAGGTCTCGATAATCTTGTCGGTGTCTTTTGTGTCCAGGCAAATCGGCCACGCATCGATCTGCGCGAACTCGCGAAACAACAAAGCTTTGCCTTCCATAACGGGCAGAGCCGCTAGGGGCCCGATGTCACCGAGCCCGAGTACAGCCGAGCCGTCGGTTACAATAGCTACCGAGTTGCCCTTGATCGTGAGCGTCCTGGCTCTGGACGGGTCGGC
Organism: Binatia bacterium; assembly: GCA_047611725.1. GTDB lineage: Bacteria > Desulfobacterota > Binatia > UBA1149 > CAITLU01 > JBLFWR01. Next base: position 13,248 of record JBLFWR010000065.1, read on the forward strand.
GGCGATTACTTCACAGGGGCGGGCGACACCGGGGGTGTACGCAAGCGAAAGGTCGTCGCGGCTCTTGATCGGAAGCTTGCTGTTGACGCTGATCTTGCCGTGAAGCTGTTCGTGCAGAATTAGCGATCGTTCAAAAAAGTCGGTCATAACCATGCTCCGGGTGCGCCCTGGCCTCTGCGCTCTGCGCTCTGCGCCCTGCTAGCGGCTAGCGGAGATGCGAAACCATTCAGTGCTCAAATCGTTCGAGCTCTATACTAATGGCGTGGGTAGAAATTTGAACCTCGTAAAGCGAAATTAAAAGAGAGACGACGAGGAGAAGAAGGCTGGCGCCGAATAGTATTTTTCCGAGTGAGATCCAACCAACGAACAGCGCGAACATCGACATGGCACAAAAGATGAACGCCAGAACGCCGAACGACTGCATACTCCGAATCAACGAAAGCCGGGTTCTTAGGTTGCCGATCTGACGAATCACGAGGTCGTGATTCGAATTGGCTTCCAGGCTGTTTAGCTGCCGAATTACGCTTGCCAGGACGAGGAAGCGGTTCGTGTACGCCAGCAATAGCAGCGAGATGGCCGGGAATAGAAGAGCTGGTGTTGAGATTCCCATGTCCATTGGTGGTTGGCTCCTTCCGGGATGCGAGGTCGTTGGCAACTAGGTGACGGGCAACTAGATGGCTGCCGACCAGGTGACTGGCGACCATGGTGGCTGGCGGCTAGGTGACTGGCGACCATGGTGGCTCTAACGTGTGTTGATCGGGCGAATCATGATCCGAGACGGGGGTTGAGGGAAATCGCGGTGTCGGAAACCGCAACCGGCCCCCTAGTCTGCGAAGGGTTACATGGCGCTCGATTGATCGCCACAAATTGAATTTGATTGAGCAGCTCCAAGTCGCGGTTAAGGCACGGTCAAGGCACGGTCGTGAAAGGCGTCGTGAAAGGCGTCGTGAAAGTCTTCGGTTTTTGATCGTTGTCACGGCTTGGCCCCGCTATACTGCCGGGCTGCGGAGGATTTTCTCCGCTTGGTATTCCAATGCAGCCCACCTTCGACAAACACCGTATTCTCGATGCGCTACGCCAGCGCATGGACGCTCGCCTCGACGCGCTGCTCGCTTCTCAGCAATCGGCTCAGGCGGGGGCGATTCACGAAGAGAATCGCCAAGAGCATCCCAAAGACACGCGCGCCATTGAGGCCCAGTATCTAGCACGCGGGCTGGCCGAACGAGCGGAAAGTCTCCGCGATGCGACGATCACACTCGCGGCACTGAAAGTTGCGAGGTTCGCTCCTGACGCACGAGTCGCCGTGACTGCTCTGGTCGCCTTAGAGTTCGAAAGTTCCGAGTCTGTTTACTTTCTCGTACCCGTTGGGGGTGGAGAGCAGTTGCAGGTTGATGGTGAGACCATTCAAACACTGACGCCGAATTCGCCGCTGGGAAGAGCGGTTGCTGGCCATCGCACCGACGATACCGTCGAAATCGAGCTGCCTGCTGGGCGTCGCGACGCCGTGATCGCGTGGGTCGCGTGATCGATTGAGGCTCCGGCCAGCCAATTCCCCCGCATTGCAATGAAGGCATCTCCAAAAGGCTCCCATCCATGAAGCATCCCAAACTCCGAATCCTATCTTGGCTCTTGGCGATCGCGGTGGCCATCACTCCGACCTGGGCGTTGGCAGAATCATCAGTTACATTCTCGATGACCGGCGAGGTGGTTCGAAACGGTGCGTCCGACTTGTATTGGGATTTCTACTGGGAGGGGAGCGGCGAAGTAGCGGGTGTTCGCGAAAGCTCTCCCTGGGACCTGAACTTCGTGTACGAAACCGATGCCTTGCCGACCTCGATGAGCAAAACGGCAACCCGCATGGTGTGGACCTGGACCGACGTAACGTTGGAAATTCCCGACAACCCGACCTGGACCGCGCAGGAGTATTTGGAGTTTCAGATCCAGTCGAGCCAGACGGCGAACGTCGACGTGTGGGGCCCCTCGGGGTTTAACTTCGTTGAGCCAACTCCCGACTATTCGGGGTTGGGGGCGAACCCGCCGATCAACGTGTCAGCGTCGAACGGGACGTACCCGTTTCTGATCAAGATCGACTACGACTTGCCGCAGGACTATCCCGGTTTCACTTGCATCGTGTTGCGCTCCGCAATGACGCCTCATGTGGAAGATTCCAATCCGACGATTCCTTCTGTCTGTTTGGTCAACGGGTTGTTCGAGCGCGGTCCTCGCTGCTACTACGTAACCAACTCTCTGGCTCCACAATTTCCCGACTGGCCGGCGGCCGAGAAACAAGTGGCCGCCGATTGCACAAGCGGTGGCAACTTTGGCGATGTGTTCTTCCCGGAGCGTCGCTACTTTTGGGTAGAGGTGTTTACGGGTGACGTGACGCTGATTTCGGATCCCGGAGACCACGGGTTTTTTGGCGGTTCGTTGTCGTCAACGAGCTCGACGACCACCACAACGATGCCGATCGACGTCTGTGGTGATGCCGACGCCAGCGGTCGCGTCAGTGCGACCGACGCTTTGTTGACGCTGCGTACGGCCGTCGGATTGGCCGAGTGCGCTGTGTGTATCTGCGATGCGAACGGGTCGAGCGAGATTACGGCCAGCGATGCGCTGTCGATTCTAAAGGTCGCCGTCGGACAAGCGTTCGTCGTGCAATGCCCCGATTGCCTGTGAGTCGACGACGTTCCCCGGGGAACGTTCGCGCGAGCGCATTCGCACAAGCTCCACGTGAAGGGCTCGGCAAGTGGGTGTTGGTTGAATCGAGTCACGAAGATTTAGAAAAGACCCGCGCTTCGCGTGTCTATTCGAAATCGCGCAAGGCGAAAACCCGAGGCTAGCCCTGGTTCTTTATGAATAATCCGGGTTAGGCGCGATCGAGTACGACGACTGGGATCGTGCGCGTAGTGCGCGTTTTGTACTCCGCGTAGTCGGCGTTCACAGCGACAACTTGATCCCATAGCGTCTCACGTTCGGCGTCCTCAGCTTGGCGAGCGCGAACGGCGATGCTTTCGCCTTTGATCTCGACCTTCGCTTCGGAGTTCGCCGACAAGTTCAACCACCACGCCGGATGATTGGGCTCGCCCAGATAGGAAGCGATGACCACAAAGGCGTCGCCGTGGGGGATGTAGGTTAGTGGGACGCTACGCTGCGCGCCGCTTCGTCGGCCTTTCGTGGTCAACATCAGTACCGCCATGCCTTGCAACGAGCCGCCCACTCGGCCTCCGGTCCAGCCCAAAACCTTGCGGTGGATCAGCCAGAACAACTCGACACCTTTCGATTTTTTGAATGCGGCCATGGGCTTGTCTCCTGCGGGTTCGGTATCTGTGCGACGTCGTTGAACGCCAGCCTGAGCGATTTGAAGTACGCGTCTGGGATTTATGTCAGGCCCCCGCCAGTCAAAACCCTGCCGCTTTAAGGCGCGGCCTTTGATCTCAGCGCTTCAGCAACCCGCCCAACAGCAACGCCGTCGCGTCCATCATGAACTCCGGGAACTCTTCGCGCGTTACTCCGCGCCGCTCTGCCGCGCCGCTCAATGAGATGTGAGTTGCACCGTCAACAACCGACCAGAGAAGCAGTGCCATACGCTCGGGGCTTTGATGCGTGATCATTTGACCGCCTGCTTGCGCCGCAGCCACCTCGTTTACGAGTACCGAGAATGCATCGTTGTCTGATTTCTCCAGCTCCGGGTACGCGGCGCGATCGGGCGACTCGCTACCGTACATCACGCGATACAAAGAGGGGTTGGTGGTTGCGAAGATCACATAGTGGCGGCCGGTTGCCAGTAGGCGGGCGAGCGGATCGTCGCCTGCCTCTTCGGCCGCTTTGCGCATTCCGGTGGCCAGGGTTTCAAAGCCATCGGTCGCAAGGGCTGCCAGCAGCGCCGCTTTGTCTGAAAAATGTCGATAGGGCGCGGCGTGGGTAACGCCGATCGCTCTGGCCAGCTGGCGCAAATTTAGCCCTGCGAT
>JBLFWR010000066.1:0-17182 GCA_047611725.1 Binatia bacterium
GCGCCTCGTAGAGTACGATCGACACCGAATTCGACAGGTTCAAACTTCGGACGGCAGGGTTGTCGATCGGAATCGTCCAAACATCACCTGCAGCAACGTCGAGGACCCGAGCGTCCAACCCTTTAGTCTCTTTGCCGAACACTAAACGTTCGTCGCCACCATAAGTGCGCTCGGTGTATTTCTGCGTGGCGCGCGCAGAGAAAGCGACCAGCGCTCCAACGTGCTCAACAGCACTGTACGCCTCCCAGCTATCCCAAACTGTCAGATCAACGTGTGGCCAGTAGTCCAGGCCTGCACGCTTGAGGTACTTGTCAGCCAAGGAGAATCCGAGCGGTTTGATCAGGTCCAAAGGGGTACGCGTGGCCGCGGCAACGCGAGCGATGGAGCCAGTGTTCTGAGGAATCTCAGGTTCAACTAAGACAATGCGCACAACCAATCCCTGCTGGTGCTAACCCAGCACATGCGTTCCCGACGGCGTCCGCAACACGGGCCGTTCTTCCTCCAACTCTACATACTCCATGAGTGCGTAGTAGGCCGGCCGCAAAAACCGCGCCCGCATTGTTCCGCGAGGACCACGGTCAACCGTGCAATACAGGACATGGTCGTCACCGACGGCCAAGGTTGAAGGATCCAATGCTTCTGTGATTCCGTCGTTCGTGCGCTGCTCAAACGATCCATCGGCAGCCCGCGTGATGCTCACAACAACGAGCGGAGTGTCTTCGACGACAACCGGTTGGCGGTCGATGCCAAGATCTACCACCCAACCGGCATCGCCATCGCTTTGGATATGCGAGGAAAACAGCCAGGCGATGCGCTCATTCTCGATGAGATCGTCATCAGCATACCAATGGCCGTCGCGACGAAACGAGATCTCGTATCCGCCAACTGACCAGAAACCCGCCCTAGCCACTACGTTTCTCCTTTGTATCAAGAGCCAACGTGACAGGTCCGTCGGCATGAATCTGGATGTCCATGTGGGCGCCGAAGCGTCCCCGAGACACGGAGCATCCGAGCTTTTCGGCGCAACTCGCCATTTCCTCGACAAGCTCGGCCGCGCGCGTCGGCTCGGCCGCCGCACCGAACGATGGACGTCGTCCGCGGCGTGTATCGCCCATCAAAGTAAACTGAGAGACCACCAGTAGCTCAGCACCAAGGTCGGCAAGTGAATGGTTCATCTTACCCTCGTCGTCCTCGAAAATTCGAAGGCCAATCACACGCTCTGCCAGCCGACTCGCGTCGGCTTCATCGTCATCGTGTCCGACCCCGACTAGAGCCAGAATCCCACGACCAATGGAACCAACCATAGTGCCGTCAACTCGCACGGCCGCGTCATGAACTCTTTGCACGAGCGCTTTCATCGAGAACACCGCTCTTGGACCACAAGTCGAGGCCTTCTCTGTCGGGCTCTGGTCTGCAATTCACAGCCCTGGACAAAGCAGCGGAATGTCACGCCCTACAGCAATCTGCAGTGTACGAAGCGCGTCGGTAGCCAACACTCGGCCACCGCCATCAACGTCACAAACTGAAAGCGGACAGGGATCTCCGATACCTACCGCCACGCGCAAGATTCCGAGCGCGTCACCCGCTAGAATTTCACCGTCGCCGTCAAAGTCGCCGCAAGGTTGCGGCGGCATCGTGGTCGTCGTGACCAGGGCAATGGTAGTCGTCGTAACCGGGACGATCGTAGTCGTCGTAACCGGGACGATCGTAGTCGTCGATGTAGTAGTGGTGGATTGCGAGGGACAATCGAACCGCGCCGCATTCACTACTGGGAGCGGCGACAACGGCTCGTTGTCAGAACCGAACGCAGCGTCAACCACGACATCGAAACGATTGATGGACGGAAGGAAACGGGTTGGCACAAATGTGCAGCTGGCAATCGGACGTGGCCCTGAGAATCCGGCGAGGCTGAGAAAGTTCACCGCTAACTCTTGGACGAGCGTGTCGTCCTCAGTCGCGACACCAGAGCTGACCAGAGCCAGGCACGGTTCAGGCGCGAACGCCCCGCCTGCGCGTTCGTAACCGACCCGCAGAGCCAAGCGTTGAATCGTTCCCCCCTCACCGAGATCCAGTCGCAACTGACAATCTTCCGGCCGCAAGGTGGTCGTGGTCATCGTCCCCATCGACGTCGTTGTTGAACTCGTCGTAGTTGTGGTTACGCCTTCACATTGAATCTCAACAACAGAGATCGTCGGAAGCGGATTCAATGTGATGGGCGAAACACCACCAATCCCCCCGATCGCCGGCGCCAACATCGTGGTCGAAGTAGACGAAATTTCCGTCTTTGTCGGGCTTACGATCGTTGTGGTGGTTACGGTTGTTGTCGTGGTTTTCTTCGTCGTTGTAGTCGTTGTAGTCGTTGTGGTCGTCGTGCTCGATGTGGCGGGGTAGCGCCCGGTGGCATTGGTCACAGTGATAACAAAGTCACCAGGCTGCGGCACGGAGTTCATGTGCCCGCGGCAGGAAAGTAAACGCGCCGGAGTCTCAACGGTACCGAAGACACCGAATCCAACTGTAAGTATCCCGCGCCCTGCGTTGCGGACATCCTGAGCGTCAACCGCCGCACTCGAAACCAGCGGCTCGCAGTTAATCGTGCCTTCCTGATCGGGCCAAAACACAAGCGGCCGCGGATAGTCGATCTCAAACTCTACGGTTGCCAGACTCGCGACATCGTCGAGTCCCAGGATGACTTCGCAGGGGATCCGAGTTTCTCCGGCAAAGCTGACCACAGGCGCGGCAACAAGTGTCGCCGCGAGCAACGCCACGAGGTTCTGTAATTTGCGCGCCTTGCCCATTTGGAACCTATCCCGTGGCTTTCGTCGCTGCCGTGTAAGCTTGGTTGTACTCGCGAACATCATCGGCGCTGCCAACAATGAGCGGAACTCGCTGATGCACGTCGTCGGGCATGATTTCCATAATCCGTCCGACACCGTCGCTCGCCCCACCACCAGCCTGCTCGGCGATGAAGGCCATTGGGTTGGCCTCGTACATAAGACGTAACTTCCCTTTTGCCGGCTTGTCGGGATCCTTACGGTCGGCCGGGTAGAGAAAAATTCCGCCCTTGAGAAGGTTGCGGTGAACATCGGCAACGAGCGACCCAACGTAACGGGCCGAGTATGGCTTTCCGGTGGCAGCCTGGGGCTGTTTACGACCAGCAATAAAATCTCGTGTGCCTGCGTCCCAGGTCGCGGAGTTCCCTTCGTTACAGGAGTAAGTCGTGGCTCGTACGGGCGTGCGAATGTTCTCGTGAGACAGTCGGAAGTCGCCGGTTGAAGGATCTAGTGTAAACCCGTGCACCCCCGCGCCGACCGTGTAAACGAACATCGTGCTCGATCCGTAAAGAAAGTACCCGGCGGCTACCTGCTCAGTTCCGGGTTGCAGAAAATCCGAGAGCACGGCCGCTGTACCTCGGGGTGAGCGACGGCGGAAGATCGAAAAAATCGTCCCGATGCTGATGTTGCAATCGATGTTGGAAGATCCGTCGAGAGGGTCGAAGGCAATGACATGCTCGGCATCGTTGCATGCGGTCGGACACGGAATGATCTCTTCGACCTCTTCCGAAGCCATGCCCGCGATTCGGCCTCCGGCCTGTAGCTCGTCGACCATGAGATCGTTCGCGAACATGTCGAGCTTTTGAACGTCCTCACCATGAACGTTCCGCGACTCGTGATGACCGATAATACCGGCGAGTCCGGCCTTGTTGACCTCACGTGAAATCGTCGCAGCCACCGGGACAAGATCAAGGAAAATATCGGCAACCGACCGATCGATGGCCTCGGCGTCAGTGCCAAGAAGGTGGGCGCGCAGCGTGGTCCCTTCGCTCATAGTTGGTATTTCTCTCTAACTCGCCTGGTTCCTGAAATGGCCGGAATATCCGGACCACCGGCGCGGCTTCTAATGGCCCACGCGAAAGCGCTGGTAGTTAAACCGCTGCGCTGCGGTCGTTCAACCGCAATGAGCGATCCGTTCATTTCTTGAGTGCGAAAGGCTAGCCGAGGTCGTCGCTGGGACGCTATTGCGGCGGGAATCCGGGGCCGGCAACAGCGAAGTATATGTCGTGATCGCTACGGACCTGGCCATCGACCGGCTCGTTGGTCTGCCACGCCGCGACCCAGTGCCCCTGTCGATCGCTTTGTAGTGACACGGCCGTGTCTTCGCCATAGTCGGATCGGGCGCTGGAGTTGAGAATGAGCGGTGGCATCCATGTTTTGCCGTCGTCTTCGGAAGTCACGACTAGCAAGTCGGCATCTGCGCCCAGCGCGTACGCCATACCGTCCCAGCTATGCCAGGCGACCGCCCAGTTTCCGCCCCCGGCATGAACAATCGCAGCACCGGCATCATCGCCGGCATCGGTTGCAGCATTGAGTGCGATCGCTGCTGGAGCCGACCAGGTTTCACCTTCGTCAGTGCTTCGAACGACGTACAGATCGCGATCCAGACCAACGGTACCGCCCAAACTATCCGACGACTCCCACACCACGAGCCAAGACCCGTCTTGCCCAGCCGCCACAACGGCCCCATCGTCGGGACGCGAGATCTGCGAAGCAGGCGCAAGCGGTGCGGGAAGCGACCAGGTCTTACCGGCATCTGAAGAACGAGACACCATTGTGTGAGCACGCAGATCACCATCCGCCAGTATATCTTGCGCCGAAGCCCACACAGCCAACCAATGCCCGTCGTCGTCGACCGCAATTCGAGGAGCGGAATCGAAATGGGAATCGATGACGGCATCAGCGGCTAAAGGCCTGGGGGAACTCCACGTCAACGCGCCATCGTTGGAAACCGAGAAGAGGATATCTGGATCGCTACCAATCGTGTTGCCAAGCGAGTCGGTGGACTGCCAGACAACAATCCAATTGCCGTTGCCGTCGGTGGCAAGGTCGGGGTGTTCGTCGCGACCCCAGCCATTTCCGTGATGGCTCTTGATGGACGTCGCGGGGCTCCACGTGCGACCGCCGTCGGTTGAACGTACGGCCCGGATATCGCGATCGTTCAACTGGGGGTTTTCATGCGCCCCGGTCGAACTCCAGACCACGGCCCAGACTCCGCGCCAGTCGGTTGCCAATGCGGCCTGATCATCATCGCCACGGGAACCCTTGGCACCCGAAACCAGGGGCTGAGGAGAAGTCCAGGTGGCACCATTGTCGAGTGAGCGGCCCACAAAGAGGTTCGAATCGCGCCCGACCCCATCCTGTGGCCCTCCGGTAGATGACCACACAGCCAAACAGGTCCCTTTGTCGCCAAAGGCCACTTGGGGACCAAGTTCATCGGAGCCGTTGGCTTCGAAGGTTGCGATGGGATGGGGAGGCCGGAAGCGGAGAAACTCGGCGTCGGCCGTTGTCGGCAGGATCCAAGCGAAAATGGGGCCGATGAGCAGAAAAATTGCGGCCCTTCCAAACCCAGGGATGCCCGCGTCAGTCACCATATCAGTCACCACATCAGTCATCATGTCGACGATACGCGATCGAACTCGGCTTGCAATGGTCATGGCCAGTTTGCGACCGGTCACTTGTGACTCGATTAACTCTAACTGATTGCCACAACTGGTATTTTGCGAGTACCGTGAAGCTTGACCACGATTTGATTTAATGGTCAGTCAGGCTTTGTTCCGCTATGCGGATCAGGATCGGTCGACTCTCCACCCGGGGCAGCGAGTACCGTGGCAACCGGCCACCGACGCTGATGGTGGGAAGCAGGCCAACGAGAGGAGTCAAAGGACTTGCAAGAACCACCACGCAAGAGAGGGCGCGCTGCCAAGGTTTCGCGCGAGCGGATCCTAGAGGCCGCACTCACCGAGTTCGCAGAGAACGGCTACGAGGGCGCGACCACTGCATCGGTCGCCAGACGCGTCAGCGTAACCCAACCCCTGATCCACTATCACTTCGGCTCCAAGGAGGCCCTTTGGAGGGCTTCGATCGAGCTTGCGTTCTCACGAATGCAAACCGTTCTGCAAGGCGTTGAGGAAGACATGCAGCTGGTCAACGAAGTCGACGCCATCCGCGTGATGGCCCGACGTTTCGTCTACTTCAATTCCAAATATCCGGAAATCGGACGCATGATCATTTCAGAAGCTGCGGTGCGCAGCGCCCGTCTGGAGTGGTTGGTCGAGCAGCACTTGCGTCCGGTGTTTCAAGACGTCGAAGCGTTGTTTTTAGCCGCCCAGGCCACTGGACGCGTGAAAAAACTGCCGATTGCCAGCGTCGTTTTGGCCTTCCTCGGAGCGGTGCCGCACTTCTTTGACGGCGCTCCGTTGATCAACCTGGTTTGGGGAATCGATCCTATGTCCCCGGAACACGTAGAGGGGCACGCAGAAACGTTGGTTGAAATCTTCAGCACCGGCCTTTTAGTCGCCTCCGAGTCGGACTAGGCTCAACATTTGTGCCGCGTTTGCGGCCGCAGCCAACGGGTTCGACGCCATCATTGGCAAGCGCAGGAAACGTCCAGCGGGCTCAGATTCGGCGCAAAACATCAGCAAAATGCGGCAATCTCGCCCCCGACCGCACGTTGAACGAGCCGAAATTCCTGCTAAATTACCGGCTCGCACAACCACAACAGACAACATGCGGGAGCTGGGAATCAGATGGCGAACAACACTCTTACGGTAACCGACAACCGTACCGGCAAAACCTACGAAATCCCGATTCAAGACGGCTCCATCCGTGGGATGGCGCTGCGAGACATCAAAATCGACGAAGAAGATTTTGGTCTACTCAGCTACGACCCAGCGTTCAGCAATACCGCAAGTTGCCGCAGCGCGATCACCTTTATCGATGGAGACCGAGGGATCCTTCGCTACCGCGGCTATCCGATTGAACAGCTCGCGGAGAAAAGCACGTATCTGGAAACGGCCTATTTGATCGTCAAGGGCGAGCTCCCGAACGAAGACGCGCTGGAAGCATGGCAACACAACATCACCATGCACACCATGCTGCACGAGAACATGAAGAAGTTCATGGAGGGTTTCCGCTACGACGCCCACCCCATGGGAATTCTCGTTGGCACCGTGGCCGCGCTCTCGACGTTTTACCCAGACGCAAAGGACATCGAAGATATCGAGTCCCGCCGGCTGCAGGCGCGACGTCTGATCGGAAAGATGCCGACCATCGCAGCAAACGCGTATCGTTACAGCATGGGCCTGCCTTACGTGCCGCCGGACAACAACCTTAGCTACACAGGAAACTTCCTGTCGATGCTCAACAAGATGACCGAGCTTGTTTACGAGCCCGACCCCATCCTTGAGCGTGCGCTCGACGTTCTGTTCATCCTGCACGCCGACCACGAGCAGAACTGCTCGGCGAACGCGATGCGCGCGGTCGGTAGCTCGAACGTGGATCCTTACTCGGCAACGGCAGCCGCCTGCGCAGCGCTGTACGGTCCCCGTCACGGTGGTGCCAACGAAGCGGTCGTCAACATGCTTGAGAAGATTGGGGACGTGAAAAACATTCCCGCCTTCATCGAGACCGTCAAGAAAGGCGAAGGCCGCTTGATGGGATTCGGACACCGCATTTACAAAAACTACGACCCGCGCGCGCAGATCATCAAGGAGACCGCCGACCAGGTCTTCAAGGTCACCGGCAAGAACTTGCTGATCGATATCGCGGTGGAGCTTGAGCGTATCGCTTTAGAAGACGACTACTTCGTGACTCGTAAGCTTTACCCGAACGTCGACTTCTATTCGGGCATCATTTACCAGGCTATGGGCTTCCCGACCTCGATGTTCCCGGTGCTGTTCGCCATTCCTCGTGTCGCGGGCTGGGTGGCACAGTGGGCAGAGAATGTGATCGACCCCGAGCAACGAATCGCCCGTCCGCGCCAGCTCTACATTGGTGAACCCACGCGAGATTGGGCTCCGATTGACCAGCGCCCGGTCCCGGAAACGGTGGAACGTCGCCTCATGCGCGGCACCCGAATCTAACAAAAACGAAACAGAGAAAGAGGTACTTCGCAGTGAATCAAGCCTACGACCAGGGCAACGGGCCGCAATCAATTGAGAATCTTCTCGGTGATAGCGCCGCAAGCCTTCTGACCCACAAGTGCACCACCATCGACGCGTCCGCGTTACACGTACCCGGTCCGGATATCGTGGACCGCATTTACGCGCATACGGACCGTCCGATCCCGGTGCTGCGAAGCCTTCAGCAAATCTACGGTCATGGGCGCCTCGGCGGCACTGGCTACGTTTCTATCCTTCCCGTGGATCAGGGCATCGAGCACAGCGCTGGCGCGTCGTTCGCCCCTAACCCCATTTACTTTGACCCCGAGAATCTCGTGAAACTCGCGATGGAAGGCGGGTGCAACGCAGTGGCTTCGACGCTGGGTGTATTGGGCTCGGTCGCACGCAAGTACGCGCACAAGATTCCGTTCATCGTCAAACTCAACCACAACGAGATGCTGACTTACCCGAACACGTACGACCAGATCATGTTCGCTTCGGTCGAGCAGGCAGCTGACATGGGCGCCGCAGCGGTCGGCGCAACGATCTATTTCGGTTCAGAGGAGTCCGGACGTCAGATCCAAGAGGTGGCTGACGCTTTCCAACGTGCACACGAGCTTGGCATGGCCACCGTCCTGTGGTGTTACCTGCGCAACAACGGGTTCAAGAAAGATGGTGTCGACTACCACGCGTCAGCTGATCTAACCTCGCAGGCCAATCATCTCGGCGTTACAATCGAAGCCGACATCATCAAGCAGAAGCAGCCGAACAATAACGGTGGCTACAATGCCATCAAGTTCGGCAAGACCCACAAAGACGTCTACGACAAGTTGACGACCGATCACGTGATCGACCTTACCCGCTACCAGGTGGCAGGTTGCTACATGGGACGCATGGGCCTGATCAACTCCGGTGGCGAGTCAGGTGGGGCGAGCGATTTCTCCGATGCGGCCCAGACCGCTGTGGTCAACAAACGTGCCGGCGGCATGGGCTTGATCTCGGGGCGCAAAGCTTTTCAACGGCCGATGGAAGACGGTGTTCGTCTGCTCAACATCATCCAGGACGTCTACCTGGACGACGCCATCACTTTGGCCTGAGCAGTCCCGAATCTAGAACTAGACAAAAGGGCCCGCACCGTATCGGTGCGGGCCCTTTTGTTTGATCAAGGCGGCGAAACTATCGGCGCCAGGCCAGCTTCAGTTTCAAGCGCGGCAAAGGGGCCGTCGCCCATATCTAGTTCGCGTAGGGCTTCGAGAGCACGAGCGTCTCCTCCATGCTGGCCTACAAACGAGTCGATTAGCGGCGCGGCCCGGGCATAGCGTCTCACCGCGAGGAACGTTGCATTGTCCAACGGGAACTCCTTCCCTCGCGTGCTACTTCGCAACACTCCCGCCGCTTCTAGTTCGGCGCGGGCCTTTTCATACAACCGCGCACGTCCGCTCAGCATGTTGTCGAAACTAATGTCGCCAGAGCGAGCCTCCGAAAAATACTCCTCAAGACGAAGCGCCAAGTCGTCAAGCACACGTGAGCGCTCCAGCCAGCGCGACCGCGCCGCCACAACAGTTGCGACACTCTCGGTGTCAGCGCGTTCGGCAAAAAACCGTTCCGCCAAATGGTAGCCGAGCGCGTTGGCGAGGGTTTCGTTAAAATCGACCGAGCCCGGGAGGAAGTAATGCTGGTGGACAAGCTCGTGCAATACTACCACCGCGATCTCGACCGAGTCGTTTTCTAGAAGTCCTGCTGGCAGGGGATCGTTGAACCAGCCGAGCGTCGAATAAGCTGATGCCTCGACAATACGAACGTCGAGATGCTCGTCGCGCAGTGTCTGAGCAAAGGCCTCCGCACTCTCGCGATCAAAGTAGCCGCGGTACGGAACCGCGCCGATCACTGGATACCACCACGTATAGGCTTCGAGTCGATCAGCATGTGCTGCGGTTACAACTTGAAACGGCTTGGTTCCCTCGGTGTCCGCGACCTTTGCGAAACTGCCCTCTGGGTCTAATCCCTGTGAAGCAGCGAAGCGCCGTACTTCAAGCACCAGCTCGAGCCGAGCACGGCGCCCCGGATCGCCCTCATGTTTGATCAGCTCCTCAATCGACTGAGCACCGCTGAGGTAGCGAACTTGCTGCCATGCCAATTGTGAAAGGTAGGCGGCCCGGCAACCGGGCAGCACCAGCGATGCAACCATTACCAACAGCGCGAGTTTCGCGTTTCGCCGGGGTGTTCGTCGGGATATAGGTCGCGGGATGCCCGTCATGGGAAGACTCTGGAAGTACGTCCGCAACTATCGCGGCCGTTACATTGTGGGAAGCGTATGCCTAATCGGCACCGCAACCATGGTGATGGCAATCCCCGCGTTGACCCAGCGTGCGATCGACACGGTGGGAGCCACAGACCTCGGGCCCGACCGTCTTGATCGCGTGGCAACACTAACGGCCGCCATCGTGGCACTGGCCATATTGCAGGCTGCGATTCGTACGTTTTCACGCATTTTGATCTTCAATGCCGGCCGCGACGTAGAATACGACCTGCGCGGCGACCTCTTCGGACACCTCCTGACTTTGCACCAGGGGTACTATCAGCGCCAACGAACCGGCGATCTCATGTCCCGGCTGGTCAACGACATCGGCGCCATCCGCCTACTGCTGGGCCCCGGCCTTCTGACCTTCATCAACACGCCGCTTTACCTCGTTTACGCATCGGCACTGATGATGGCGATGGATTGGCGTCTGACGATCGCGGCAATCCTCCCCTTTCCGATCGTGCTCTGGGTAATCCGCCACTACATCCGCGCGATGATGGAAGCCACGATCACCTTGCAGGAACGGCTCGCCGACCTTTCCAGTTTCGCGCAGGAAAACCTGGCCGGCGTGAACGTTGTCAAAAGCTACGTGCGCGAAACCGAACGACGTGAAGCGTTCGAAACCCTCAACGAGCGCTACAAGGAACAAAGCTTGGTCGTCGCGCGACTGCGCGGAAGAATCTTTCCCGCCATGCGAACCGTCTCATCGTTGGGGACGCTGGTCGTGCTCTGGTACGGGGGCAGCAAGGTTGTCGCGGGCGAGCTCACGCTCGGTCAGCTCGTCGCCTTTATCGCATATCTTCACATTCTCGCCTGGCCAGTCATGGCACTTGGTTGGATGATCGCAATTTGGCAGCGGGGTAAGGCCGCGCTGATTCGCCTAGGCGAAATTTTCGACACGGTGCCAGTGATTCGTGCGCCGGATTCGCCGTTCTCCCCGAGCGAAATGCGGGGTGACATTCGATTTGAAGGTGTCGATTTCTGCTACGACGACGAAACACCGGTGGTCAAAGGGATTGATCTGGAGATCCCCGCCGGCTCGAGCTTGGGCATTCTGGGACGCACGGGTTCAGGGAAATCAACGCTAGCCGGCCTCGTCCCTCGACTATTCGATGTCACAGCAGGCTCGGTCAAAGTTGACGGAGTCGACGTCCGTGCATGGGATCTTGAAAGACTGCGCGGCGCGATCGGCTATGTGCCGCAAGACCCGTTCCTGTTCTCCTCTACGATAGAGAGCAATATCGGGTTCGGACGTACACACGTCCCGGAAGATGAACTGGCTCGCCTAGTCGAACTATCGGGCCTAGATGCCGATCTCGCAGAATTTCCGGAGGGCCTCTCCACACCCGTCGGAGAACGTGGGGTCACCCTTTCCGGTGGTCAGAAACAGCGCCTAACAATCGCCCGCGCGGTAGCACGCAATCCCCGCATCCTGGTTCTCGACGACGCCCTATCCAGCGTAGATGCGGCCACAGAGCGCCGTATCCTTGATGAACTCGATGATGTCGTTCAGGGGCGAACCACAATCGTGATCTCCCACCGCGTCTCAACCGTGCGCCGCTTCGATCGTATCGCGGTTGTTGATGAAGGCCGCATTTTAGAAGCAGGAACCCACGAAGAACTACTCGACCTTGATGGTCCGTATGCCGAGGCGTGGCGTCGTCAGCGATTGGCCGAAGAGCTGGAGGCCATGTGAGCGGCCGCGGCATTCAAGACGACAGCGCAGTTTCGCAAACGCAAGACGTCGCCATGTTGCGCATCATGTGGGGTTTTGTTCGCCCGTACCGCGCACAGTTCTTTCTGTCGCTCGGCATGTTACCGGCGATCTCTGCCTGCCTATTGGCCCAGCCATGGATCGTAAAGAACGTCATCGACGACTACATCACAGCTGGGACAACCCAAGGCCTTTGGGTCTGGGGTTTGGGCTTCGGGTTGGCCGTGGTCGCCGAGTTTTCACTGCTGTACTGGCAGCATTACGTAACCATGCTGGTTGCGCAGAAATCGTTGGCCGATCTTCGCGTCGCAGTCTTCGACCGCATTCAATCGATGGAGACGTCCTACTTTGACCGAAACCCGGTCGGCCGTCTCGTGACCCGAATGACCACAGACATTGATGTGATCAACGAGATGTTCGCCGCCGGCGCCATCACGATGATCATGGATGTGATCACGCTGGTCGGAATCGTAGCCATTATGATGGCGCTACATTTTAAACTCGCACTCGTAGCGCTGGCAGCACTGCCGGTGATGCTGGTGTTGGTTGATTTTTTCCGACGCAAAGCTCGCCGCTACTACCGCCTGATTCGAGAACGCATCGCACTGATCAACGCCTTTTTGCAGGAGTCGATCACCGGCATCGCCGTCGTCCAATTGTTTGCGCGAGAAATGCGAACGGCGGCTGAGTTCGACGCGCTAAACGCCGCCCATCGCGATGCGAACCACAGCTCCAACATCTACGAGGCTGCTCTTTTCTCTATTGTTGAGGGAGTCAGCAATATCTCGATCGCGGGGATTTTATGGTACGGAGCTCACTTGGTCGTGGGCGAACCGGTGGCCTTAGCATCCACCAGCGTCGCGGATGCGGTTGGGTTCGGCACCCTCGTCGCGTTCATGGAATACATCAACAAGTTTTTCATCCCGGTTCGGGATTTCTCGACCAAGTATGCAGTGATGCAATCGGCCGTCGCAGCGTGCGAAAAAGTGTTCGGCGTACTAGAACTCGAGCCGGCCATTCACAGCCCTCGCGATCCTAAACCACTACCTTCGGCCCGCGGCACCATCGAATTTCGCAACGTATCGTTTTCCTATATCCCCGGCGAACCGGTCCTGAAGAACATTTCGTTTAGCGTCAAGGAGTGCGAGCACATCGCAATCGTGGGGGCGACGGGTTCGGGAAAGACCACCATCACAAAACTTATCGCCCGATTCTACGATGTAGATTCCGGGGAAGTATTGGTCGACGGCATCAACGTGAAGGAGTGGTCTCTTCCAGACCTACGCCGCCGAATAGTGACCGTACTTCAAGACGTGTTCCTGTTCGGTAGCACCGTCGCGAGTAACATTTCATTGGGGTCCGCGGAGATATCGCGGGCCGATATCAAGCGCGCGGCCAAGCTCGTCGGTGCCGATCGTTTCGTGGCCCGCCTGAAAGGCGGATACGATGAACCGGTACGTGAGCGAGGAAACAATTTCTCTGCCGGACAGCGCCAACTTCTCTCGTTTGCCCGAGCTCTGGCCTTTGAGCCTGACATTTTGGTTCTTGACGAAGCAACGTCGAGTGTTGATCCGGAAACAGAGCAGTTGATCCAGGAAGCGTTGGAGACGTTGCAGAAAGGACGCACGTCTTTGGTCATCGCGCATCGACTTTCGACAATCGAGAACGCCGACCGCATCATCGTCCTACACCATGGCGAGCTTCGCGAACAGGGAACGCATGCCGAACTCGTCGCTCACGAAGGACTTTATGCGCGCCTCCACAAGCTACAGACGGATGCCGGTGTGGAGACGCGCGCTCAAGGCTGAAGACTCGAGCCGAGCCCCGCTTCTAGGGCAAGATCGGCGCTTCCATCGAAGCCTTCGAATCCTTCAAATCCTTTTCCGCGTCAACGGTCTTTGGTTGCGTGTCCGCTTGCGATTTTGACTTGGCCGTTTCCGTGACAGCCAGCTCCGTCGGTGCGGCCAAATCGCCCGCCGGAGCCGCCTCCGCCGGTTCAGCCGCTTCCGGCTTTGGGACAAGCCCACCGCGCTTGTCGTAGAAACCTTTGAACCGCTGCATGTGGTCCTGGGTTTTACTACCGTCCTTCTTCAATTGAATCGCGGAAAGCGCGACTGCTCGCGCCCCGTCAGCTCCCTTGTTTTCCGGATACCCCCAAACCTCGTCGATCTTCGCCGCATAGGCATACCAACCAAGGTCAACAAATGTCGGATACACGTTATCGAAGAACCCCCCGGGGTCTTTGTTGCGAGCCATCGCTGCAGAATCGTAGAAGCCGATAATGTAGCCGAGCTGAAAATCTTTTCCGTTCTGGTCCCAGACATTTTTCGGGATACCCGCCAACGCGACGCCGACACTGGCGACCATCACACCGACCATCACACCACCCAAAAATCCACGAATGTTTCGAAAAGATTTCATCTCACGCCTCACTAGTCGTTCTAAGCTCACACGCCGACCATGCGGCACGTGCAATGTAGTCTGGGTCTAGCGAGCTGCTCCCGCAAATACCGCCCCAGGAGAAACTCTTACCGGAGAACGAAGCTCACCCGGCAATCCGAGGAAGCCACCGTTTCAATCGCCGGCAGCAGCCTTGTCGCGCACCACCCGAGCAAGCCCCTCTTCAAGACCGGCGAACTTCAAATCCACCAATCGCTCAGTATCCGAGGCGTCTAGTCCGCCGCGAAGCGGGCGCGGTGCCGCCTGATTGAGTTCTTGCGTGGCAACGCCTTCGACAAAACTCGCATCCAAGCCGAAAGCGGCTGCCGAGCGGCGCGCCCAAACCAAGCGGTCCACGTAGTCAGGCCCGGCGAAGTGCACGATCCCGGTTAGTTCGCGATCCAGTGCACGTACCACCGCTTCGGCCAAATCGTCGGCATGCGTAGGATTGCCCCATTGATCGAAAGGAACCCGCATCGCCTTCCCCTCACTACCCAAGCGCCAGCACGCCATGACAAAGTTCATACCTTCGGACTGCCACCCATAGATATTGCAGGCACGCACAATAAGTGAGCGCTCACATTCGTTGGCCACCGCCGCTTCGGCCTCAAGCTTGTGACGCCCGTAGACGTTAAGCGGTGCGGGAGTTTCGGTAGTCGGGTGGGGGCCAGTATCCCCGCCAAAAACGTAATCTGTTGAAAGAAACACACACGAAGCGCCGATGGCGGTGCATGCCCGCGCAACGTTGCGCGGGCCCTCCACGTTGACCCGCCGCGACAGTTCTTCGTCGGTTTCGCAGGCGTTGACGTTCGTGAACGCCGCACTAACGATCACGTGTTTGGGGCGGAGCCTTTCCAGCTCAGCGGCCACCGCCGAGCTGTCGGTAATGTCCAAGCGGAACAGCGGAAGCACCGCGTTCGTCAGACCTGTCCCGTGTGCTCGCGAGCCAAGACGATTGAGAAGTATGCGGCCAACTAGGCCCGAAGCTCCAACGACGAGTGTATCGATTTTCATTTCCTGCCTTCTTCAAAGTCTGGACCGGGCCACAGGACACCCGGTGCAAGAACACCATCGGGATCGAGCGCTTCGCGGACTGCGCGCATCGAAACCATTCCTTCGGGTCCCTGGAACGACGCCAGCAGCGCCTGCTTCAACGGATTGCGGCCGACTCCGTGCTCGGCCATCGGTGCTCCACCCAACCTGATCGCCTCTAGTGCGATCGCTTTCTGCGCAGCTTGCGCGTCAGCCATCTCCGCTTCGTTGCGCGCAATAATGTTCGGATGAACGTTGCCGTCGGAAATGTGGCCCCAGGTTGCGTGCTGCAAGCGAGCATCATCCAGAATGTGACGATACGCGAATAGAGCTTCGGCGAGTCGTGCGAACGGCACGATCACGTCGCCACCCGATTTCGAAATAGTACTGCCGCTTTCACGCTTGGCCCGCGCGACACGGCGATTGACTCCCTCAGGGACGGCCTCACGAACCGCAAACAAGGCCGAACGACGCCCATCCTCGCCAGGCAACGCTGGCAGCGCGCCATCGAGCAAACCATGATCAGAAAGCACCCGCGCGACCCGTGCAAGAGGCCCCGCCGTGTTCAAGCCGGAGGCCAACTCGTCGTAAGCGCGTGTGGCATCATAGTCAGAAGGAAGTTCCACCTGAATCAACAGGTAGGCACCTGCGCGTTCATCCAAAGCCAAAGCTTCCCGCTCGGCGATCGCGTCTTCGGCCAGCAACTCCACGCAGGCGCGATCCATGTATTCGATGGCAGACACCGCCACTGCGTTCTCGTCGGCTGCGAGCTCACGCAGGTCGTTGGTTACCGCCACGGCCGACGCGTCGTCCTTCGGAGAAACAAGAACAACGAACCACGAGGGGCGCGGACTTATCGTGCGCATGCGAACCGACGTGATCACGCCCAGCGTCCCTTCAGCGCCAACAAACAAATCGACGAGATCCATCCCTGGCCGACCAAAGTAGCCGCATGAGTTCTTCGCGACGTCAGGCTGCCTGACCGAAGGCACGGAGACAATCACCTCTCCACGCAACTCGCTCAATATTTGAAACTGACCGTCGGCATCGGCACGACAACGGTCACGCTCCAATTCCAGAACCTCGCCCCAAGGCATCACAACGGTCAAGCCCTGGACCCAGTCTCGCGTCGTACCATGACGGAATGTTGCAGCGCCGGCTGCGTTGGTGGCCAAGTTGCCCCCGATCGTCGCGCCGTCGAATGTTGGAACCGGTGGGTAGTATCGATCGTGATCGCGTAGCAGCTCTGCCAGATCGGCCAAAATCGTGCCGGCGCCGCAGCCTACAGTCGGTCCCGCGCCGAGTTCGACCGCGTTCATTCGGGCGAGAGAAATCAACGACCCGCCCCGTGGAGTTGCCCCTCCGGTCAGCGACGATTGAGAACCGACCGGCAGGCACGCACGGCCGCGCAAAAGGATTGCGGCGACCTCTCCCTCACTCCTCGGAAAGAACAGCTCGTCGCAACAGCCGCCCGGGTAGTGGGCAGCATCCTCGTTCCAACCGGCCAAAATCTCTGGATCGGTTTCGCAAGGCGGGAGAACAACTTCGCCCCGCGGAGAACGGGTGACGACGGAGGATCGCGAATCAGTACTCACGGGTGTCGACGCGATCCGTTCGCCACAGGCACTAGATTACCCGCATCCTCGACCAGTAGAGCACGCCCGCCCTGTTGGAGCGCCGCCACAGCAATCGCCGCCGTTTCGCGATCGGGGAAAATCTCGGCACCCAGCGTTGCGGCCAACGCGGTATCGAGACCAGGGCT
>JBLFWR010000067.1:0-17150 GCA_047611725.1 Binatia bacterium
GACCATCATGTGCATCTCCTGCAGTCATGTGTCCACCGAGGTGTCGCAAGGCCATGTGACGGAGTGCGCGGCCGTTCTCACGCATCGCTAGTCCCTATCGGCGAGAGGATCGAGCGGGCCGATGGTCTTGGCGATACGAAGCGAATCGGCAAATGGCTCCCGATCTTCTTGGCTCGGTCGTACGTGGTGTCGCAGTCGGTGCACCGCGAATACAGCCATGGTCGTGTGCACGGCAGAGGTGAAGAGGAACAAGCCAGCCTCGCCCAAGAAACGCATCGCGACAGCGGCGACAAGAGGGCCAACGGCTGCTCCCGCGGCGTAGAGCAAGAGCAGACCGCTTGCCGCTTCCACGAATCCTCCCGTTTCCACCGAATCATTAGTATGGGCTGCACATAGAGCGTAAAGCGGGAATGCGAATGCTCCGTAGAGAACGGAGAAGACTAAAACAGCCCATTCCCACCTCGCTGCAAAAACGCTCATTCCGATCCCCGCCGAGGCCGCGCCGGCACATGTGATCAGGATAACCATTCTTCGATCAATGGCGTCCGACAGGCGTCCGAGCGGCCACTGACCGACTGCCCCGGCAATGACCGTGCTACTCATGAACACGGCGATGCCCGTGGTCCCCAGGACAGAGGGGCTACGTTGTGCGAAGAGTGGGGCCAGAGACCAAAACGCACCATTCGCGAGTCCTACCGCAAGAGCGCCGGCAACGCCGATGGGCGAGCTTTCATAGAGCTGCCCCAGTCGGATCTTTACGCTGGCGATTGGCGCCGGTGCCGGAGCGCTCGTTAGCGCCACAGGCAAAACAGCGAGTGAAACTAGAATCGAAGCTACAGCAAAGAGCGGGAACGCAGTTGGATCGCCAAAGGCCAACATCATCTGACCGATCGTGATGACCACCAGATTGATGATCGTGTAGACCGAGAAAACGAAGCCGCGATTCTCGTTTGTCGATTGCTCGCTAAGCCAACTTTCGATCACCATGTAAAGGATCGCGAAGCAGAAGCCTGTCAGCGCTCGGGTAGGCCACCACAGCAGCGGATCAACCACCAGTGCGTGAGCAAGGGCCAGCGTTGAAACGAGCGAGACGGCCGCGGTAAACGTACGGATGTGCCCCACTCGGCGCACGACGAAGGGCCCAAAATAGCATCCGCCGGCGAAACCGATGAAGTAAAAAGACCCCAGGATGCCGATATCAACGGTCGAAAAGAGTTCGATCTGGGCACGGACGGGCAGTAGGGTCCCTAGCAGGCCGTTGCCCATCAGCAAAAGGGCAACGCTTAGAAGCAGCGCGGCTAGAGGCGCAAGGGTGGCGGTCAACTGGCACCTCGTCGATTAGATGAAATCGAGCGGTCTAGGACGCCCTCACAACGGGGACGCCCAGTGCGAAAACGAAGACTGCGAACGACAACAGGGCGGGACATGATTGCCTGTTCCCTATCAGAATCGCCCAACACGTTCTTGCTTTGCCGACTTAGATGTCCCAGTCCCGCAGAAACTTCCCAAGCCTGCACTGGGGACAGGCCGGTCGATTTTGGGGACACTAAGAGTAGGGGCGCGTGAATTAGGGACACAAAAAGCCCCCGTGCTGGCCGATTGGCGTGTCCGGTCCGAAACCCTGGAAAATCAGCGGTTTGGGCAGGACTAGTGGAACGTCTTTGACATCGAAGCGTTGGCCGACCATCGGAACTAGTGAACCGGGAATTCTACGAAACTCTCCGCTGTCGTCTCGGCCGCTTCGGTCGGCTTCTTGAGCACTGGGTACGAGCCCGAACTCAGCCTTACACCGGCCTTGGCCTTGGTGCACTGGCTGACCGTTTTCGTTCCCGCCAAGAGCTCGTCGTTGAGAACCAACTTCTGCGTCAGCAGGTAATTTTGCTCCGTCGGCAGATCCAGAAGCCCAAGCTCACCCCTCGGGATCGCATCAGTTTGGTCAAGTTGGCGAGCCGCACCAAGACTTGGGCGAGCGCAATGCTCCTGGTGAAGCCGGATACAATTGTTCGATGGCATCGTGAAGGATTTCGTCTTTTCTGGAAGCGGAAGTCTAGATCCAAGACTCGTGAACCACGGGTGCCGAAGGCAACGATCGATCTGATTCGCCAGATCGCGCGGAACAACCAGCTGTGGGGTGCGAACGGATTCGCGGCGAGCTTCTTAATCTCGGTCTCCGGCACGCAAAATCAACGATTCAAAAGTACATGCGTGCGGCGAGGGGGCGACCACCGAGCGGGCAGCTATGGAAAAAGTTTCTGCGCAATCATGGTCGCCACGTCCGGTCTTGTGACTTTTTGCAGACGTCCTTTTCCAACCGATCTTCGCGTTCTTCATCATCGAAATAGGGACGCGGCGTGTTGTTCATGTTGGAGTGACTAGATCGCCGACCAGCGCGTGGACCGCGCAGCAGTTACCGAGCGCAACGCCGCCGGATGCTTCGCCCAAGTTTTTAGTTCGCGATCGAGACGGGAAATTCGGGCGCAACTGGGAGAGCAACCCTGGAACCCGCCGGGAGTCGAGTGGTGGAGATCCCCATCCTCGGAGGGCTTCCATCACGACTACAAAATGGCGGCGTAGTGGACGGATGAACTAAACGGCCAGCACGGGGTTCTACATTCCGCGCGGCATGTAGAAGACAGCGCTCGTATGCTTGATCGGAATAGAAACGAAAAATTGGTTCGGTTGGCCTTGACGAGGTTTTCGGTCGCTTAGGTTGACGCCTACGCGAAGATCTTTGATCGACGCTTAGCTTTTGATGTCGACGGCACCGTAAGAGCTGCAGCGCGCCGCAAGCACGCTGCGTGCGCTCGCCTGCTTCGCATCAATGCTTCGCCGTCGGCGCGTGTTTCAAAACCCGTGTTAGTCTCTTCGTATGAATACGAACTCTTCTCTCACGCAGGTTGCCGAACATAAACTTCTTCAACGCTTTGCTGACCTGGTCGGTCGTGACCGAACGAACACCGCGCAGCTACTCGCACACATCGCGGAGATCGATGAACGCAAGGTCTGGGCCAAGCACGCTTGCTCTTCAATGTTCGCGTTCTGCATGGAGCGCTTTCACATGTCGGAGTCGGTGACGGCCAAGCGACTGTGGGCCGCTCGTACCGCCCGACGCTTTCCGGTCATCTTGTTGATGGTCGCCAAAGGGGAACTACACCTGAGCGGCGTGAATCAACTGGGCAAGCATCTGACGGAAGAGAATCACAAGGCTGTTCTGTCGCGGGCAAAGCACAAAAGTTCGCGAGAGATTGATCTTCTCGTGGCGGAACTGGCGCCTCGGCCAGATGTGCCTTCGCGGGTGAGGGCTGTGCCGAGTCGCGCGTCAACGGCCGCGGCCACAACGAGCACGCGAGAAGAAGCTGGCAGCAAGACGCAGCTTGGCCCGGCCAGTCCAGCGGCAAGTGCGTCGGCAAATGCATCGACTACTGCTCCGGCCCCACCCGCTGCCCGAAACCAAATCCAAGTGCTCGCTCCAAGACGTTTCAAAATCGAGATCACCGTCGACCAAGACACGCATGATCAGCTACGCGCTCTGCAGGATTTGCTTCGTCACCAACTACCCAGCGCCGACCCGGCTGCAATCATGAGCCGCGCCATCGAGCTGCTCCTCAACGAGACTCTTAAGAAAAAAGCGGCCATCACCGGAAAGAGTCGAACCGGGGCCCCGGCAGGCACCAAGCGAACCCGCACCATCCCAGCCGCGATCCGCCGTGAAATCTGGAAGCGCGACCTCGGCCGTTGCGCGTTCGTGGATACGAAGGGAAGGCGCTGCCGATCAACGAGTTGCCTAGAGTATCACCACGAAGTCCCTTACGGGAAAGGCGGTCCGCATGAATTGAAGAACATCGCGCTGCGTTGCCGAGCTCACAACCAGTATCAAGCCGATCTCGACTTCGGGCATGAATTCATGCGGGGCAAACGCCAGGGGGCGTCCACAACATTCCGCGCGGCATGTTGAACGTTGATTTTCGCAACCGAGTGTCCGGGTACGTAGCGACCCAATCGCTCTTGGCGATCGCAAGTTTGACGATGGGCAGAACCGGAGTGCGCAAGCCTCCGGCTCTGGCCTACCGATCAGTATGCGATCGCCTGCGCCATCCGGCCAGCATCGTCCCGCTCGGTCGATGAACGGACGAACTGCATGGAGTTTAGTTGACGTAAATTAGGCGGACGCTAGGTCTGGAGAGGTGGGGTGTTTGAACGGCCTATCCGCGCTTCGACTGAAATAGCGCGAGTTCATGCACCAACGCCCCGGTTAATCTCGCCGTACAACCAACTTGATCGTGTCTTCTAGCCACGCCGTGGGCGCGTCTTCCCAATCAACGACGCGGGTTGTGATCTCTTCGGGGCGCAATTTTCGGCTGGCAATCAACGGCATGATCTCGGGCAACAACGAAGCCGAGTGTGCGCGTCCGATATGGAAGCGAATGCCCAACGTATAGAGCTTGCCGAGTGGCAGCGGGACCTCGCCGCCGGGCAAATAGCTCGCGCTATGACAGATGCCTTCCGGGGCCGTGGAGTTGATCGAATAGCGCAGGCCTTCGGCACGCATGCCGCAGTCGGCGACAATAGAATAGCGCTCTTGGCGTCGTCGGAAGTCTGTCGAAATTGGTGTGGCGCCGAGTTCCGTCGCCAACGAAAGCGCGTCCTGGTCGTCACTCGCAAAATCTACACGACCCGCTCCCAGTGCTAGCGCCGCTTGAGCGGCATAGAGCGCAATGCTTCGTGAGCCATGACAAACCACGAGAACGTCGGCCCCGGGTTGTTCTGCCAGGTGAGCGGCGACGGTTCTGTATCCATCGAGCACGTTGTCGGAAACGCTGGCCAATGACACTGGGTCAATACCATCCGGAATCGGTTGTAGCATGGCCTTGGCATGTGGAACGCGAACGACGTCGGAGAGCATCCCTCCATACTCAACCTGCGACAGGGGCTGCATCCCATAGTCCGACAATACCGGATAGGCGTCGCAGTTCCCCGAATGGCCGGCATCGCAGGAACGGCAACTTCCGCAACTGACCTGGAAGGCGACGACTACGCGTTGCCCAACGACCATGCCACTGGTGTCGTCACCAAGCTCCAAAATTTCGGACACTGATTCGTGTCCGACGGCAAAGGGTGTCTGTGACGGGATCAACCCCGAAGTCAGAATCGGGTCGATCTCACAACGGGCTACGGCAATAGGCCGCACAAGCGCATCGCCGTGTTCGTGTAAAGTGGGCTCGGCAACTTCGCGCCATTCAAGTGTGTTGGGGCCAGTACAAGTAAGCTGTCGCATTTCCCGACATTCCAACCGATCCGGCGAGGGAGCAAGCTACGTAGGCCCGGACCGGCGGCGGTGCGAACGGCCACACCGCCGCCGTTGACTATCCCTTTGACTATCCAGGAACGCGCTCGAATGTGGGGACGCCCTCGGGCAAGTGGTGAAAGGCTTGTTTGTCGATCGTGTAAATTACCATCTGTGGGCCCTCGAATACGCTCGGGGTATCAAGGGTGCCGATTTTCAGCATCACTGCGCCCGGCATACCCGCAGACTTCGCTAGTATGTGAGTGCCACAGTCTGCGCAGAACTCCCGCGTTACCGGGGTTTCGAGATCGTTGCGGCTAAACGGCTTTGGAGAACCTTTTGTGTAAGAGAAGCCTGCTTCGGGCATCCCCATAACTAGGTTTGGCGATCCCCCGGAAATGTACTGACACTCGCGACAGCAGCATTGACCTTTGAACAAAGGGTCCCCATCGAGTTCGTAGCGCACCGCACCGCAATAACATCCGCCTTCAAGCTTCATAAAAATCTCCTTGGTTCAGAATTGGCCTTTGCCCTGTAGTAGGGCACAAGGGTCGCTTGTTGGTAATGGACGTGCGCCTATTCGGGTGGCCTTGTCGTAGGTGCTGCGTGGCCATCTGGAGCCGCCCAAATAACCGATGCGTTCGCTATTTGGGCCGTGGCGCTGGGATGTTTTGACTGAGCTCTGACCAGAGCGCTAGAACAGCGTTCGACTGGGGTCCTCTCCCTATGAAATCCGGATATATGGAAATTGGTCTTTTCGTCGGCTTGGCTCTTTCGGGGCTCGTGGCTTGTGGAGACGGCGGTGGGGTTGTGGCTGGCCCGGTGCCGCCGAGTGACGGTGGTGACGGCGGCCCTGGTCCCGGCGACGGTGGTGGTGATACGCCCGCGAGCGCCGCGTTAACCATCACCTGGGAGCAGCCAGAGCGTGAACAGCCGGTGTTGCGTGGAGTTTTTGGTCGCACGTTGCCCGCCGCAGTACGTGCCCTGCGCATTATTTATACTCGTGACGACGGAGCTGAGTGTTGCGTGTCGATCGATCCGCGCGCCGATGCGTTCCCCGCCCCAGATTCTCGCAGCCTAGTACTGGATGCTCTTCCTCCCGGCAACGGGGTTATGTCAATTCATGGTTTTGCCGTCGACGTGGCGCCATCTGACGGTGTGGATGATCTGTGTTCGATTGCGCCGCGCTCAGCGGCCAGCGCATGCAATGGCGATATGAGCGAAGCACCGAGCTATGGTGTCGATCCGTTTGCGGTCGTCATCGCGGGCGGCAGCAACAACCTTGGCGTTGTCGAAATTCCCGCACTTCCCTTCGTTATTGACCGTACGCCAGGGCCCGGTGAAGTTCTGCGAACACCGTCCTCCGTTTCGTTCGGAATCGTTGATGCTGCGGGTTCGGTAGCTTCCGATTCGGTTGCGATTGAAATCGACCGTGGCGAAGGTTTCGCAGATTTGGATCTAGACGACCTCGTGGCTTGCAACGATCGCGGTTCCGGCGATCCGGATTGTTCACAGAACGGTGAACTCGAGGTTCGAGGCTTTCTCGTGGAAACGTCGGCGATCGCGGCTGGCACTGGGCCGTTACGGGTGCGTGTGATCGCGGCGAACAACGAAGCGCCAGCATCGACGTTAGATACCGTTTACGAAGCGTCCACGGTTCCGCGCGACGTCGATATCACCTTCCGCCTAGATGACGACGTTGTCCTGGGATCCTTGGGCTTTGACATTGACTACTCGGGTGCGGACGGCGAGTTTGCAGGGAGATCCGATCAAGTGCAGTGCGACACTCTGGCCGCCGTTGAGCTGGCTGTTTACAACGACATCGACGACGCGCGCGCCGTGCTTGTTCGCTTCGCCGATACGGTCGGATTCCGAGGGCCGACCGATTTGGCGCGTTGCCGTTTCCGAAACTTCGATTCGTTTCCCGAGCCGGGTGACTTCAGGCTTCGCGTGGTGGACGCGACCGACCCAGCCGCGGTAGCGGTTGTTCCCGACCCCGGGATTTCCATTTCTGCCATTGAGGTTCCGCAGTGAACGGCGCAGGCGTTTCGGTGCGGCGTAGTGGATCTCTCTCGCGCGTCTTGGTGACGCTCGCTGCCGTCGTTTTGTTGACCAACGTTGCGCCCGCTTATGCGCAAGATCGCGAGGCCTTGTTAGCGGCGGCCTCCGCGGGGTTGCGTGCCGGCAGGGCTTCAGAGGCTGAACGAACGGCTCGTCGGCTCTTGGAGGGCAACCCCGAAGACACGTCTGCTCGACTCACGCTCGGCTTGGCACTTGGCAAGCAGGGCCGCAACGACGACGCGGCAGCCGAGTTTGAGACAATTCTTGCCGCCCACCCTGGTAACCCGGATGCGGCGCTGAACCTCGGTGTTGTCCGAGTTCGGCAGGGGCGCTATCGGGAGGCCCAAAAACAGCTGGCCATTGCCGAATCCGTCCCGGCGACGGCAGCAGGCGCGATGCTGTTTCGAGCACATTGCGAGATGAAGCTGGGCCGCGAAGCGGATGCGGCGGCTACGCTTGCACGGGTGCAACGTGAGCATCCCGAGCGTGCGCGAAGCGCGGCGTTCGAGCGCGGCGTGTTGGCCTTTCGCGCCGCCGAGTTGGACACAGCTCGCAGCATTTTTACGTCGGTGATTGACGACGCCCCAGCGGGCGACGAGTTGGTTTCGCGATCGCGCACCTACCTTGAGCGAATTGAAGTAGCAGAAGACGAACGTTTCGAACTCTACGCATGGGCTGGCGTCGAATTTGATAGCAATGTTGGTTTGACCAACGGGCTCCTTGATGAGTTCGTCAGCAAGAAGAGCGACGTTCGCGGGGTTTTCCTAGCAGGCATTTCCGGGGTTCCGCTTGAGAACGCGCGCACGCGTGTCAGGGCAGGGTGGGAAGTCTTTCAGAGTGCTCACAATGAGCTTCACTCTTTCGATATCCACGACCAACGCGTGTGGGCCCAGGTCGAACATGAGCCGCGCGGCTTGGGCAATGTCCTGATTGGTGTGCGTGCGTCGTATGACTACTACTTTTTGGATGAAGAAGACTTCCTAGGTGAGGCAACCGTCGCGCCGACCGTAACCCTGGGGCTGAGCGACCTTGGCGATACTGAGATCGGGTATCGCTGGCAGCACCGCTCATTCTATCTGGAGCCATTTGATGGCAACTCGATCATCCCTGATGCCGGCCCTTCGGCAACCCGCGATGCCAACATTCACAACATCCTTCTGCGCCAGTATCTCGCGCCCACCGATGCCTTGTGGGGGTGGGTTGGTTACGCCTACGTCATTCATGATGCGACCGAAGACGACGTGGCTTCTGAGTCCTTCGCTTACGATGCTCACGTGCTCGATGCCGGTGTTTCCTACGATCTTAGATTACCGGTCGTTGGGAACCTGGACCTGCTCGCAGCCGTTGAGTATCGCAACGAAAGTTACGACAAGGCCAGTGCGACGACGCAGGTCAGTTCTGACGGCACGCTTGGTGGAAGCGAGCGCGGTGATGATGAAATCGCGGTTTACGTCGGCGCCGATCGCGAATTGACGTCGTGGCTTCGTGCCCGAGTGGGTTGGTTTGGTTTGTTTAACAAGTCGAATGACGCGCGCTTCGACTATGATCGTCACGTGTTTTCCGGCGTGTTGGAGTTTACCTACTGATGTTGCGCGCAGGACTTTTGATCGTCGTTTTCCTTAGCCTGATCTCTCCACTGGATGCGTGGGCGCAAGAAGACGTGGGGAACGTCAGCGTAGTCGTTGGGGGTGTGGAGCTAGAGCGCGCAGGAGCCACGTCAACCCTGACGGCGGATGCTGGTATCCGCATGAACGACGTCGTTCGAACCCCGGCCGATGCCAGCGCACGCATCGTGTTCGTCGACCAGACCGTCCTGTTCGTTGCCGGAAATAGCGAAGTGCGTGTGGACGAAATGGTCTACCAGCCCGATACGGGTAGCTCGCGCGGAGCGCTCGATCTTTTGCGCGGCAAGGTGCGGACATTCGTTAGCGAGCACTACGAAAAACCCACGGCCGGTCTCGTCGTGCGAACTGCGACTGCGACTGCTGGTGTGCGAGGAACCGATTTTATCGTCGTCTTCGATGGTGAGAATTTGACTGATGTCGCGGTGGTCGCGGGCCAGGTCCGAGTTGTAGGCGAGGGGGCCGACGCTGGCTCGGAAGTCCTAGTGGAAGCTGGGCAGATCACCCAGGTTCGTCGTGGCGGCCAGCCTTCTTCGCCACGCGGCTTGTCGGCTGCTGAGCTTGGTCAATTGCTGTCCGGTGTTGATGCAGATGCGCCTCTGGGGATTGGCTTGGACGCAGACGCTGTCGAAGACGACGACGATTCTGATTCGCCGGGGCCGGGGGCGTTCGATGAGCGGGGCGACCGCATCCGTGACGGGCGTCGGCAGTTGGGTGATCTTCTTGAGGGCTCTCCGGCCGTAGCTGGCGGCGGTTTGCGCGTAGAATTCTAACTATGCGAAGCGCCCATCGCGCATCGCGGCCCGGCTCGTGAAAGCGGGGTTCACTGGCCCCGGACGTTTCGCGACGGCGGTGCTGGTTGGCGTGTTGGTTGCGGCAATGCGTTTTGCGGGCTGCGCCTATCTGGACGCGCTTGATGTGCGCGCCACCGATTTTCGTTTCGGCATTCGAGGACCCATTAAACCAACCGGAGCGGTTGTTCTTGTCGCCATTGACGAGAAGAGTCTGGCTGAAGTTGGTCGCTGGCCATGGTCACGAGGTGTCATGGCTGAGCTACTCAAGCGCCTCGCCTCATACGAACCGATCGTCGTCGGCTTAGATGTCGTTTTCGCGGAACCCTCAGATCTCTCCGCTTTCGACAACCCGCCGCGTCCCGAAGGGTTGGGGGAAGTGCACTGGGCGCAGGCGGTCCAGGCGCTTAGAGCACACGCCGATGTTGATGCTACGATGGCGCGAGCCGCCGCCGCCAGCGGCAACATCGTGCTTGGCTACTTCTATGACTACGAGCTGGCGCCGGCTTCGGGACAAGCCCCGGCGCGCCCCTACAACCTCGTGAGACCCTCGCCTTCGGGAAGAGGAGAGGACGCGATTCCGTTGGTTGGGTTCGAGCGCGGGAATCTCGACTTGTTCAACGCCGTCGGCGCTGACGCAGGGTACTTCAACATGATTCCGGATCCAGCTGACGGTGCGGTGCGGAGCATCCCGCTGGCGCTGCGCGGCGAGAACAGTTACGCCGTTCCGCTTCCTTTGGCGATGTTGCGCTCCGCCCTTGGCTTGCCACTCAAGTTGACTATTGAGGATTTTGGAGCTGCATCGATTGCAGTCGGGCGGGATATCGAAATTCCGGTCGCTGAAGACGCGATGATGCGCCTGAACTATCGCGGCCCGCGCGGCACGATCGGAACGGTATCAGCGGCTGATGTTCTGTTTGGTAGGGCAGACCCGGCTTTGTTGGCTGGCAAATTGGCGATTGTCGGAGCGACGGCTGTCGGGGCTGGCGACGTTCGCGTCACTCCGGTTGATCCCTTCTATCCGGGCCCAGAGATTCACGCGACGGCTCTGGATACGATATTGGCCGGAGACTTTTTGGTCGAAGCGAAGTGGCTCGTCCTGGTTGAAATCGGGGCGATCCTTTTCTTGGCTGTTTTCCTCGGGCTGGTTCTGCCGCGAATCGGACCGGTGGCGGGGGGCTTCGTTGTTACGTTGGCCGGCGGGGGCTGGCTGTTCGTTGCCCAACGGGTGTTTGAAGACCAAGGCTACATGCTCAGCGCGACGTACCCAATTTTGGCGGTTGTCGGCTGTTACATTGCAGTCACCGTGCGCGGGTTTTTGAGCGAACAAGCCGATAAGGCGCGGATTCGCCGTGCCTTTGGTTCCTACATGGCTCCAGAATTGGTGGAGTTAGTCTCTGCTGACCCCGAACGTCTCAAGCTAGGCGGGGAGAAGCGCGAACTCAGTATTCTTTTTTCCGATATTCGCGGCTTCACCACCATATCGGAGCAGTTCGATCCCGAAGGGCTCACCAAACTTATGAATCGGTTCCTGACACCGATGACCCACGAAATTCTGAGCCGCCGTGGCACAGTCGATAAGTATATTGGCGACGCGATCATGGCCTTTTGGAACGCGCCCTTGGATGTCGCGGATCATCCACGGGAAGCCTGCGGCGCTGCACTTGCGATGACTCGTCTGCTCGGGCCACTCAATCTTGAGTTGGAGGCGGAGGCGCAAGCGGAAGGGCGCAAGCATATCGAATTGCGCGCTGGGATCGGCATTAATACTGGTCCGGCGGTGGTGGGCAATATGGGTTCGGAAATTCGCTTCGACTATTCGTTGCTCGGCGATTCGGTGAACCTTGCTGCGCGTTGCGAGAGCATTACGAAACAGTACGGAGTTTCGATTCTCGTCACTGAATCGGCTTGGGAGGAGGTGCGTGACTTCGCGCTTCTGGAAGCCGACCTTGTTCGGGTCAAGGGAAAGACCAAGCCTGTTCGTATCTTCACTCTAGTTGGGGAGCCGGAGATCGCCGTCACCCCGGGGTTCGAAAACCTTGCAGCGCTTCACGAAGCGATGCTCGTGGCCTATAGGGATCGTCGATTCGAAGACGCGATTAGTCTGGCGGAGAAAGCTCAAGGCTGTATCCCCGAAGGGCTTGCGTTGGACTCCCTGCACGGCCTGAACTTCTTTTACGAACTCTACGTCGATCGAGCCAAGGGTTTCATCGCCGAACCGCCCCCCGAAGATTGGGACGGCGTGTTCATTGCCGAATCGAAGTAGATCGTTTCTACGAACCGGAAGCCTGCTGTTAGGGGCTTGTCGGACACTCCAGCAACGGAACTCCGGCACCAGCCGCTCGAAGAATACGCAGTGCATCTCCCGCACTGACGACCCCATTCCCGTCGACATCGCAAAGACACGGTGAGCACTGTTCGAGCAACGCTGCCGCACGCAAGGTGAAGAGTGCACCACTGGCCGTTGGAGCTTCTTGGCCTGGGATTGGTACGCCGCAGCGGCGGCATTGATCGTCCAGCACGCAGCGGCCTACGTCGGTGGCGCAGCCGGAAGCGGGCGCGCAGGTCTCGCACTCGCGACACTCGACCGATGCTCCGCCACAGGCGCCGTCTTGGCAACGATCATTCTGAGTACAGGCTGATCCGTCGTCACAAACCAGTGTGTTGGGGGTCATAGTGCACGAGCCAGCCCCGTCGCACTGATCGTCCGTGCATAGGTTGTCGTCACCGCCGCATGCGGCTCCTGCGCTGTCCAAACGGCAACGGCTTGAACAGCAGTCTGTGTCCGTAGCGTTTCCGTCGTCGCAGTTTTCACCGGCGCTGATGTTGATGTGCGCGTCGCCACACAGAGCGAATGTGCAATCGTCGTTGCAGGTGCTGGACTCACCAGCGGTATCGCAGTCTTCACCGGGGGCGGTGACGCCGTTGCCACAGGCGCTCGGAGTGCAGTTTGTGTCACAGCCGTCGCCATTGGTGGCATTTCCGTCGTCGCAAAGTTCAGAGGCTTCGGGATTGTGGTTTCCGTCTCCGCAGCGCGGCAATGTGCAATCGCCGTCGCAGGTCGTTGTTTGGGTGCCTTCGTCACACTCTTCTCCTGCTGCGGGATTGAGTCTCCCGTCACCGCAGACCGGGATGGTGCAATCGTTGTTGCATGTTGCCGAGTCGCCGCCCGTGTCGCAGGCCTCGCCAGCGGTCGCGTTGCGCACTCCGTCTCCGCATTCGACTCGGGTGCAATCGCTGTCGCACCCTAGGCTTTCTCCGCCATCGTCACAGGACTCACCAGCCACGGCGTTTCGATTGCCGTCTCCACAAATGGCGAAGGTGCAGTCTGAATCGCAGCCTGGAGATATTCCGCCCGTGTCGCATTCCTCATCACCGGCGACAATTCGATTCCCGCAGGCGGTCGGTGTGCAGTTGGAGTCGCAGCCGTCGCCGCTGGTTAGGTTGCCGTCGTCGCACTGCTCTGAAGCCAGTGCGTTGCGAGTGCCATCACCACAGGTTGCGAATGTGCAGTCGGAGTCACAAGAGGCGCTCGCCGAGCGATCATCACATTCCTCTCCGGCGGTAACGATCCCGTTCCCGCAACCAGTAGTGGTGCAGTCCGAGTCGCAGCCATCGCCATTGGCTCGATTCCCGTCGTCGCATTGTTCGTTGGCGGCAGCGTTCGGCGTGCCGTCTCCGCACTCCACGTTGGTGCAGTCTATGTCGCAGGTCGCAGTGGCGACCTTCGTGTCGCAGAACTCCGGTGCTGACACGATTCCGTTGCCGCAGGCGGTGGTTGTGCAATTGCTGTCGCAGCCGTCGCCACTGGTTAAGTTCGCGTCGTCGCAGATCTCGCCAGCATCGGTGTTTAGCTGCCCGTCGCCGCAGGTGACTGCAGTGCAATCGAGATCACAGGCCGCTGATTGCCCTGCGGTGTCGCAGCTCTCACCAGCCGCCGCGTTTGCCAGTCCGTCGCCACAAGAAGGGGGAGTGCAGTCTTCGTCGCAGAGTGCCGTCGCCACCGAATCATCGCAGAACTCCCCGGCTGCTGAATTGGCGAGCCCGTCGCCGCAAACCACCGGGCTGCAATCGCTGTCGCAGGTGGCGGTTTCGCCGCTGTCGTCGCATGTCTCTCCGGTGGCGCTGTTGGTGAACCCATCCCCGCACTCCACAGTTGTGCAGTCGGCGTCGCAGTCGATGGCGTTTCCACCTCGGTCGCATTGTTCGTTCGCGGTCGAGTTGACGAACGCGTCGCCACACACAACGGCGGTGCAATCAAGGTCGCACTCGAGGGTTTCTCCTCCGGCGTCGCAGTCTTCTCCTGCGGTGACGATTCGGTTGCCACAACCGGTCTGCGTGCAGTCTGCGTCGCAGCCGTCGCCACTGGTTCGGTTTCCGTCATCGCACTGTTCGCCGGGGGCGACCGCATTGTTGCCACAGCGCGAGCCGGTACAGTTGGCGTCACAGCCATCGCCATTGAACGCGTTTCCATCATCGCACTCTTCGCCGGCGGCGTTGTTGGTCAACCGATCTCCACAAACCGGCAGAGTGCAGTTCTCGTCGCATTCGGGGGAGTTGCCAGCCGTATCGCACTCTTCTCCGGCTTCAGGGTTCGCGACCGCGTCCCCACAGGATGGAGTACTGCAGTCCGGGTCGCAGGTTCGTGATGCGCCGGCGGCGTCGCAAGTCTCTCCGGCAGTGACGATCCCGTTGCCGCAACCGGTAAGCGTGCAGTTGTTGTCGCAGCCATCGCCGTTGACGTCATTCGAGTCATCGCAGGTCTCTCCCGCTAGTGGGTTGGGCCGCCCATCGCCGCAGATGTTAGGGGTGCAGTCGGGGTGGCAATCCAACGAGATCCCGCCATCGTCGCACAGCTCGGAGCCCTCAATGCGCCCGTTGCCGCAAATGGGTTCTCCCGGAAAGGATAGCTCCAGGTAGCGGGGAGCGACCGTACGGCGCGTGTCGAAAAGGCAGTCGCGGTAAGCGGTGAGGTCGATCACTCCAAACTCGTTGGTTGCGCAGTGGTCCTCAAGGCCGAAGGTCTCGACCGGGAAGTTCGTGCATTGTTCGGTGGCGCTGACCAACAGTCTTCGCTCGAACTCGACTAGGTTGCGGTCGGTCGCGATATCTCCTGTCCCCGGCGGAATTTGCGCGCGGCAAAGCACCGTGGCTGGAATATCGTTTTGCTCTTGGCGTTGGAGGCAGCGCTGCCGGGTCTTGACTTCACCGACCGTCGTTGTTCGTAGCACCTTTGATGCGATCGCGATGCAGTTGTACGGACGACCACCGGTCGCGGTGGAATTTTCGGGAGGATTCGCGGCGCGCAGAAGAGCGCGGATTTGGTCGCGTGCCCCGTCGGCCACGCACTTGACCAGTTCTTCGGGGCCAAATGGAGCGCCTGGTGGGTGAAGACAAGTCCCGGGGAAATCCAGAGTTTCCAAGTCTACGCTAGAGCACGGCCGAGTTATGGTCCCGATCAATTTGGTGTCGATGCGGATGAGTTTTTCGTTCAGCCGATTGTCGCCGCGCCCTTCGATGCAGTCTGCGCCAGGGGGAATTTTTCCGACGAAGATTCGCTTCATGCAGTCCTGACGCGCACGCAGGGTTAGTGAAAGGTGACGCCGAGTGGCCCTGATGATTCTGGATCGACAGCCCAAGCCTTGGTCGTTCTGGGCTTGGACGGGTTGAACGAGGGGCCCGGTAAGAAGCAGGAGGAGAAGGGTTGTGATGAAACCCTTAAGTAGAGCGATGGTGGTTCGCCCTAGGACGTTTTGACGCGTGTGATTCGCTTGTTGCATTCTCGACCTCTTCGCTACCCTTCGGTAGGGAACGCCCGTTTGACCTTCCCCCGAAGTAGTGGCCACCCAGTTTAGGCCGCTAGTGCGGCGGTTGCAGCGGCAGCTTCGAACTCGGCAGGACTCATGTAGCCCAGATACGAATGCTGACGCCAACGATTGTGGCCCTGTCAGGATTTCTGTGTAAGCCGCTTCCGAGTCTCAGACGAGCAGCCTTCCTTCAAAATACACCGCCAACTGGTTTAGCATCTCGTTCCATCCGTGGATCGAGTGCGTCCATTTCTTTTCCGCCTTGATCAACGCCAAGTACAGCAGTTTCGTTGCCGCCGTGTCGTTGGGGAAGTGGCCGCGCGTCTTGATCGTTCGGCGCAGCATCGAGTTCAGCGATTCAATCGCGTTCGTCGTGTAGATCACTTTTCGAATTTCGCGCGAGAAAGCCAGGAACGGTGTGACGCGCTCCCAGTTTGAGCGCCACGACTGCACGATCATCGGATAGCGAGCCCCGTACTTTTCCTCGAACTCGTCCAGAGCGATCGCTGCCGCTTCAGGCGTCTCGGCGCGATAGATTAGCTTGAGATCAGCGGCCACGGCTTTGCGATCTTTCCAGGCCACGAAGCGCAGCGAATTGCGGATCATGTGAACGATACACAGTTGCACGACGGACTTCGGGAACACGGCTTCGATCGCGGCAGGAAAGCCTTTGAGGCCGTCGCAGCACACGATCAACATGTCTTGAATGCCGCGGTTCTTGAGCTCTGTGATTACCTTCAGCCAGAACTTTGCGCCCTCGGTTGTTTCAAGCCAAATGCCCAAAACTTCCTTGATTCCATCCATGTTTACGCCGATCGCGAGGTAGGCCGACTTGTTTTGAACAACGCCTTGGTCGCGCACTTTCAAGACCAACGCGTCGAGATAGATGATCGGATAAATGGCGTCCAGCGGACGCTGTTGCCATTGCTTTACTTCGTCAAGAACGCCGTCGGTGACGCGAGAAATCAGGTCGGGCGAAACCTCGGTTCCGTAGATTTCCTGCAGATGTCCTTGGATCTCACGCACCGACATCCCGCGCGCGTACATCGAGATAATCTTGTCGTCGAAGCCGTCGAAGTGACGCTGATGTTTTTTCACGATCTTCGGTTCGAACGTCCCCTCGCGGTCGCGGGGGACCTTGAGCGGAACCGGCCCGTCGTCGCTGCGTAGCGTTTTCGACGAGCAGCCGTTGCGGGAATTGCCGGAGCCCTGGCCGGCCGGGTCGTCGCGCTCGTAGCCGAGATGGTCAGTCATCTCGGCCTCCAAAGCCCGCTCGACTAGTGCAGCCTTGAGCTGCTTGATCAGGCCGTCCGGCCCGAGCAGGTCATCAGGGGACTTGCAGTCCTTAAACAGTTCCTCGATCAGTTCTTTTCGTATCGCCATGGGAATTTCCTCCTATCATAGAGGCTTGTCCCGGCTGAAGCTCAGCAGCGCTTACACAGAATTTCTGACAGGGCCACGATTGTAGAACACCTCGATGTACTCGAAGATCTCCGATCGGGCCTGCGCACGCGTAGCGAAGTCGCTGCGATGTACGAATTCCTGCTTCAGCGTGCCGAAGAAACTCTCGACGACTGCGTTGTCC
>JBLFWR010000068.1:0-16735 GCA_047611725.1 Binatia bacterium
CGCACGCGTAATCGCAGACGGACGGCACAACACCGTTCAGTTGCTAATCGCGATGAACGAGATCGATGAGCGAAAGCTTTGGGCGAAGCATGCTTGCTCGTCGATGTTCGCATTTTGTATGGAGCGCTACCACATGTCCGAAGGGATGACGGCGAAGAGGATTTGGGCGGCACGGGGGCGTTGACCGAAAGTAACACCCAAGTCGCGCCGCCAACGGCAGCTCAACTCGTAGACGCGAGGCAAATACCGCAAGCTTCCGATTCGCGAAGCCTATCGGTGCCGTCTTCGCTGCCTTCTGCTGACACGCGAGCGACCGCAGCGCGCGGTCGGATCACCGCTTTGGCCCCACGGCGTTACAAAGTCGAAATCACAATCGATCAAGAAACTCATGACAAGCTGCGCGCGCTTGAAGATCTGTTGCGGAGCCAAGCAGCGGGAGATCCCGCTGCTATTGTAAGTCGCGCCATTGAACTGTTGCTCGCGGAGACCTTGAAGAAGAAAGCGGCACTGACAGATCGGCCGCAAACGCCGCGAAGCGGCAGCCCAAAAAGAAATCGAACCCGAGCCATCCCGGCAGCTTTGCATCGCGCAGTTTGGCTACGCGATGGTGGGCGCTGCAGATTCGAAGACAACAAGGGCCGTCGATGCCGTGCGACCCACAGACTCGAATACCACCACAAAATGCCCTACGGGCGAGGCGGGCAGCACGAACTAGAAAACATCGAACTGCGCTGCCACGGGCATAACCAGTACCAAGCCGATCTGGACTTCGGCCACGCTTTCATGCGAGCCAAGGGCCGCGCGCGTGGCAGTTACCAACAGTCCGCGCAGACTGTTGGCGGGAGTTAAGCATCGGGCGATAGCGACGAGACAGATGCCCTGGCTCTCCGTTTTTGATGGCTGGTGTGGTTGCATGATCCCCTCGTGATTCCGCCCATCCCCCTGGCATTTATCGAGAAGACTCAACCCCTTAACGGACCTTATGAAGAGCAACACCCCAAAGACCTGTTTTACCTATGGATTTGCGGCGCTGCTTCTCTGCGTGACAGGACTGCCGGCAACCGTTGGTGCCGATAGCGCGATTAAAGAGAAGCCGGTTGCCAGATCCGGGCGCAGCAACGCAGTCCCACTGCCCGCTCCACGGGAAGTCGCTGGCACCTACGCGAAAGCGCTTGAGGACGCGCGGGCTCTGCGCCCGATCGATCATCAGGCGGATTCGGCGATCATTTTCATCGGCGACGGCATGGGGATGTCTACGGTCACCGCTGCGCGCATTCTGGCCGGACAGCGCGAGGGGCGCAGTGGCGAAGAAGGCATGCTGGCCTGGGAGCACCTGCCGTCCTCAGCCTTCGTCAAAACGTTCAACACTAACCAGCAAGTGGCTGATTCTGCTGGGACTGCGACCGCGATATTTACGGGACATCGAACCAATTCCGGAGTGCTCGGTATCGGCCCGAGCGTTTCGCGCGGCGATTGCGAAGGCTCAAAACGCGCGCCGCTGGCGAGCCTGTTCGAGCTGGCAACAGGCGCCGGGCTTGCCACGGGCGTGGTCACCGACACACGCATCACCCACGCCACACCTGCCGCCG
Source organism: Binatia bacterium (assembly GCA_047611725.1). GTDB lineage: Bacteria > Desulfobacterota > Binatia > UBA1149 > CAITLU01 > JBLFWR01. The sequence continues at coordinate 1,590 of JBLFWR010000068.1, forward strand.
CCTACGCGCACACCCCGGAACGCGACTGGGAGAGCAATCTGGAGATGCCTGAGGCCGCGCGCGAGGCCGGCTGCAAAGACATCGCGACCCAACTCGTCGACGCCAATATCGACGTGGTCTTCGGTGGCGGTTTGCGCGCCTTCTTGCCTCAAACCGATTTCCGTCAGCTAGCCAGCGGTGGCGGCAGCGGCGTCGGCGAACGAACAGACGGCCGCAACCTTGTCCAGGCGTGGCTCGCGCAATCACCGGACCGTCGCTTCATCACAGACAAAGATGCGCTGGACAAGCTCGATCCGAGCGTAGACGGGGCAGTACTCGGCCTGTTCGCCCCGTCTCACCTCGCGTACCGATACAAGCGTGCTAACACCGACCAGCCCTCGTTGACCGACATGACGACACGCGCGATCGAGTTGCTACAATCCAAATCCAAACGTTGGCTCTTACTCGTCGAGGCCGGACGCATTGATCACGGACACCATGAAGGACGTGCGGCGGTGGCCTTGGACGAAACGATTGCACTGTCAGAAACGGTTGCAGCGGCGCTTTCGTTGATCGACCTGCAGCGCACGACCGTCATTGTCACAGCAGACCACTCGCACACGTTGACGATCTCGGGCTATCCCACCCGCGGCAACCCGATTCTCGGCAAGGTCGTTGCCAACGGCGACGATGGCCGAGGCCTTTCCACCGCGTCGCACGCAACCGACGGCAAACCCTACACAACACTCGGTTACGCCAACGGGCCGGGCAGTGTTGACGACGGACGTAAGCGAGTGGATCTGACCGACGTCAACACCGCAACCTTCCAGTTTCAGCAAGACGCCCGTTTCCGAGTAGCCACTGAAGTTAAGCCCGGGGTCGAGTTGATCATGGAAACCCACTCCGGCGAAGACGTTCCTCTGTGGGCCGCAGGGCCGCGCGCCTATCTGTTTGGTGGCACGATCGAGCAGCCCTTCATCTTCCACGCGCTCGCTGCGGCCCTGGAACTACCTACAGCGGTAGCGACAGCGAGCAGCCGACGGTAGACAGCCCCATGAGCACGACACGCACTACGAAGCCTTCGGCCCCGGAATCCGTAAATTGTGTGACGACCACACGCGCTTCACGCCGCCACCACCTAGGCATGCTCGGGCTATTGGTACTTTGCGGGCTATTGAGCGCATGCGCCGGGTCGTACGTTCTGCGCAGTGGTTTTCAGCCCCACGCCGCGCCCAACTCGCCACTGGCTACCGTAGCACCACTTCGCGTCGCATTTCTTTCTCCGACCGACCTCCGAATCGGCCTCGCCGAGATCGGCCGCTTCGACCCCAACAACCTAGAGATGTTCGTCCCCTTCAAAACCGAAAAACCAGAGGAACAGGAAGTACAGGCTGATCTGTCCAAATTATTGGCCGCCGTGGGAATCGCGATCGACCCTGCAGCTCCGGTCAAGCTTCGCCTCGCCTTGCGCCACTATCAGGCATCCGGGCGACGCAGCTTCGACAGCACAACATTCTCAACTGCGATCGCGTTCGATCTAAACGTGTACGGATCGGTGTCCGATGAATCGCTGTATCTGGGAAGTTACCGTGGACGGGCCGACGCGCGTGGCACCGACGGCGGAGCGCAGGACACGTATTTCAATACGGCACTGACTTTGGCAATCGATCGCGCGATGCGCGAGGTCGCAGCCGACCCCGGCCTAGCTGAGGCTTTGCTGCAGGCAGCAGCAGAGACGAGGCTGGACCCCCTTCTCTAACTGTGCCGCCTTAGTGCGCCGCCATACTAAGCCGATTGGTGTTCTTCGATGCGGTCGAGCACGACGACCGGAATCTCGCGAGTGGTTAACGTTTGGTAGCGCGCGTAGTTCGGCCACATTTCGCAGGCCGCAGCCCAAAGTTTCGACCGCTCTTCATCCACAGTGATACGAGCACGAACGGCGACCACATCGGCTCCAACTTGAATCCGTGCATCGGGGTTCGCACGAATATTTAGAAACCAAGCGGGGTGCTTGTCATTGCCGCCGTGCGAGCCTATCAAAATCCAGTGTCCGCCGTCGTCCAAATACGCCAACGCAACCGTGCGTGGCTCACCCGACCTACGACCCTTGGTAGTTAACAAAAGGTTGGTGACGCCCGCCATGTGGTGACCGATGAGGCCACCGGTCACGCGATACAACGGTGTGTGGAGACGCCCTACGGCCTTGTAGATTCCCGCATTCGTTAGCCATCTCCAAAACCACTTCCCGCCGCCTTCGGATTCAGCCACGGCTAAAGCGCTTGAGTACAGTCCAGCTCAACAACCTGCCCAACCGCGGCACGCAGCACGCGTAAAGCATCGCTGGCCTGGATCGATCCGTTGCCACTGACATCACAAACCGACAATGCGCAGGTACGTTGTTCAACCGAAGTTCGCAGGATGTGAAGCGCGTCAGATGCGCGCGGGCGATCGCCGCGTAGGGTAAGTGGATAGCCACACGAAACCGATTGACAGGTTTCGTCGCAGGCATCGCCACCGATGAAAACCACATCGCCGTCGTCGCAGGTTTCGCCGCCTTCAACCACGTCGTTCCCGCACGTCGCGCAGTCGTCAATGACCGAGCCTACGCATAAGCCGTCCAAGCAACTGTCGTTCTCTGTGCAAACGTTGCCGTCGTCACACACGGTAGCGTCGTTGACTGGCTCTCCGGCACACGAATCAAGTGCTTCATCACAAGTGCCGACCAGGCACTGGTCGTCGAACGCCGAGCAATCCGAGACTTCCCCGGCTTCACAACCGCTGCTTGCGTTGCAAGTCTCGACACCGTTGCAGAACAGATCGTCAGCGCAGGCGGTATCATCAGAAAGTGGCGCAGCGCACGCGCCTAGAAGTTCATCGCAGGCATCGACCGTACACTCGATTCCGTCGGAGCAGTCCCGCGCTTGGCCTGCGCAGACCCCACCGGTGCAGGCGTCGTCGACGGTACAAAACAACCCATCATCGCATCCAGCCCCTTCGTTGCTGGCCTCGGTGGAACAAAAGTCCGGGCCTTCGTCGCAGATGCCGCGCAAACACTGATCGTCCAAGCCCGAGCATTCAGGGGGCGTTCCCGCCTCGCATCCGCTGCTTTCGTTGCAAGTCTCGTCGCCGTTGCAGAACAGATCGTCGGCGCACAGCGAGTCGGTGGCTAGGGCTTCGCAGGTATTTCGAGCCTCGTCGCAGGAGTCCTGAGTACAATCGATGCCGTCCGAGCAATCGCGTGGCTGGCCAGAGCACACACCGTCGGTGCACGAGTCGAGAACTGTACAAAACAGCCCATCGTCGCAGACACTGGTGTTTTCGATCGACGCACAACCGGTCAGCAACGAGCAGATATCATCGGTGCAAACGTCCGCATCGTTGCAAGCCGCGTCATTCGGTGTCGAAACACACTCGCCCTCCTCGCATGCGTCTGTCGAGCAATCGACGCCGTCATTACAACTGGGGACAAAAACGCATTCGCTCGCCGCGCTATCGCACGAGTCCAGAGTACAGGCGTCGGAATCATCGCACAGCGGCACAGCCGGATATCCCGGGGTATCGGCGATACACCCTTCATCTACGCAATCAGCATCGCAGCCATCACCGGCGTCAACGTTTCCGTCGTCACAAGATTCGCCCTGTTCGATCTCGTTGTTGCCACAGCGTGGGCACGGCTCAAGAGTCTCATCAAGGGTTTCCACCGCTTTCGGCGATACGATTCCAAAAATTACAGGCCGCTGGCTCGCCTCGCCGTAGACCAAGTGATTCAGGCCACTATTGGTGGCACGTAACTCGGCGTTCAGTCGAAGCGTCACAGATTCACGACCCACCAGCCGCGACTCCCCACCCTCAACTCGATTGTCGAATAGGCCGCCAACTCGCATTTCGGTGAAACAGGCGGTAACCAGCAGTAACCCTTCGGTTTCTGCGTTGGACCGACCGGCAACGGTTACGGTTCCGGCAATCACGGCGAGATCTTGCGACTCGATGTCTACGTGACCGGCCGGGCCGTCGTTGCCGCCGGTGACATCGATGGTGCCGAAACTCGAAAACACGCCACCGGAGTTCGCTTCGAAGGTGCCACCGCCTTCCAGGGTGCCAAACAGGTCAACCACACCCCCTTCCAAGATATCGATACGGGCAGGGCTGGTAATCGCAATGAAGCCCCCGCGACCGCGGAGGCCTAGCGAAATCGCGCGCAGATCGCCTGCGACCGAAACGTCTCCGGCTGCAACGATCGAAATATCACCACCGGTTCCGTTGGGATTCGCTCCGTCGGCTTCAACTTGCGAACCAGCCTCAAGAACCACGTCGCGACCGGCCAACAGTTCGATCAATCCACCGTCGCCGCCAATCAAGTCGCGGCTTGTATTGCCAGCCGCTGAAATCCGTCGACGGTTGCTCGAGCCCCCTTCGGTCAGTACGAGATCGCGAACGGTGGTGATTCGAACGCGGCCACCGACTCCTTGTCCGCCGCCGGAATCAACGATGAGAGTTCCGTTCTGGATATAGTCGCGACCGGTGTCGATCGTGGCCTGACCGCCCCCGGCATTGCCGCCGGTCGTGTCAATTTCGGCATCGAGAATCACATCGACCGCTGCGCTCAGCACAACGATGCCACCGGTACCGTCAGTGCCGCTGGTGGCAGTAACCTTGTCCGCGATGCGGACCGAGCCCATGGTTGAAACAATCGTTAGTAGCCCGCCGTCCGCGCCGTTATCCGTTCCCTTGATATTGATGTCTCTGGTGATCTCGACATCGCCGGCGGCCCGAATCGTGAGCGTCGCTGGCAGCTGGGCATTCCCGGCCATCTTGCCGTCGATGGTGATGTCACCGGTTCCCACGCTGCAAGTTCCGCCGTCGCAATCAGCGTCAGCCAAGCACGGTATCGTCGGCGCGTCCGAGCAGCCTCTTCGAGAGACCAACGTGATGTCGCCGCCGGAAGAAAAACCTCCCGACGCTCCCTTGGCATTGAGAAATGGTCCGTTAGGGGTCGCCCGCAACTCACCAACCAGGATCTGGCCCGAGCCTGCCCCGTAGTCCAAGCGTCCCCCGGCCGTGACCGTGAGCGTGCGCAGCCCGAAGTCGAGGACCGTACCGTCTACAATATTGGCTTCGCCGGTTATCTGGCATGGATCTTCACTGGGGCCGCAAATGTCCAGGACATTGTCGACCTCGATCGCTTCGGCCGAAGGCGCGACCACAACCAGGAGAGCGAAAAAAAAGCTCGTAAAAACAAATAGATAAGGCTTGCAGAACATAGGACCCCCGGACGCTGAAACCGCCCCGACAAATCAGGTAACGGCGCACCCTGAAGGATCACGCGCTAGACGTCAACGGGCCGCCCGACGTAACCGGGCGGCCCGTTGTATTCACTACTCGGAGTTGCGGGCGATAAAGGCCGCCACCGGGCCCAAAATCTCGGAATCCGGACCGTCTTCGACCGTCAGGACGTCGTTGTGAGCGAGGCCCTCACGAATATAGACCTCGAACCCTCCATCGACTCCCCCGAACGTGGGAAACGCCTGACTCGGCAAGGAATCGTCAACCACCCGGACTGTGCCGTTGCAGCTCGCGGCAGCGCAGGTTCCGAAGCTGCCGGCAACCGATAGGTACGACGCTCCCACCGGTGTCAGCCCGTTGCTTCCGCCAATACAGATCACAGGAATGTCCACAGCCGACGCTTGGGTTAAGTTGACGATATCGCGACGGTCCGCCCCAATCGAGAGATCACTGGAGTCCAGACTTACCGATTGTGCGCAGCCACCGTCTGTCGAACACGCTGCACCAACGTCACCAACCGTGCATACCAAAGCTTCGCAACGGCCCGGAGCACTGGTCGTCGACAACCCTGAGGAGGCGTAGTACCAGTCGGCGGCGTTCGTTCCTGCGGCGAGAAATGTCGTGCGGAAGCGAGCCATGCTCGAAAGCTCTTTCTCAACCCCCCACCTACCAGCAGGAAGTGTCGTCGGCATCGGGCCGTTGTCGGGAGTCGCCGAGGCCGGAAGCGCCTCAGTAATGTCGAGCCAGTGCAACGGAGTTCCACCTCCCAACTTGCCTAGGCCAGTACCGAGCGCGGCCGACAGGTCGGCCCCGACCTCATCATCGTCCAGGAACTGACCAAACAAAGCTTCGGCCGTAGAGGGTGCCAAAAATCCAAGTAAGGAAAGGCCCGGAACCAGATCGATCGCCGCAGTGCCAGGGCCGGCTGTATCTCGCTGAACAATCGCAACGCCGCTGTCGGGGTCGGTCAATGCCTGAATGGCGTTTGGCTCGGAGGCTGCCACCACTTCGGGGCCAAGCCCACCCACAGCCGAATACGCTGTTGTCGACTCGGTGCACCGCGCGTTGCCCTTGCCAACACAATCGGCAGCCTCGGTCTCGATCGTACATGGAGTTCCGTCTACGCAACGCGGAGCTCCGTCACGCACCGCCGCAAACAACCCACCGTCAAACTTGTCTTCGATGCGTGCGATCGAATCGGCGCTAAGCGATTCGTTGCTCGTGGTGCCGCCCCCGCCTTCGAACAGCAACAGGCCTCGTAGCTTTGCGTAACCGGGGTCCGGCGAACCAATACCGGTCAAGTTAAAATCGGTAGACGCATAGCGCGCAACAAAGCCAGTCCCGGCCGAATGGCCCCCCAGGAATACGTTACCGCCCGCGACGGCACTCGCGGCCGCAACCACAACGTCAAGGTCACGGCTGAACACCTGCGTGGTAAAGTTCGCGATAAAAGGAATGTCATCGCTGGTGTTGTAGAACTCTGCGCGTCGATCCAACCTCGAATCCAGGTCTACGCCGAGGTCGTCGCCGTAGTACCAGTCCATCGCAAGGTCAGCATCGGCTTGATCAGAGGCCACCAAAGCCCCTTCACGATCTTCGAGTTGCTCGGTGCGGCGATGAAACCCCCAAAACTCAATACGCTGGCCGTGCATGGCCGCGCTTTTGGCGATGAGATCTTCGGCCATGACCTTGAAATTATTGGCTCCGCCGCCAAAACCCGGTACCGCGATGACGACCGCATCAGGAGCGACCTCAGGACCACTCGCCCTCCAACGCGTGTACGCAGAGTTGTTGAGGCTAAACGACGAGCCATCAAATTGCGTGATCAGCGCAGGGTTAGTTACGACCACGGCCGGGCTTCCGGGTGTTTCGGCTGGCTCGACACTGTTGGAGATAGAGACGTGTTCAGGAAAGACCACCGAGCACGATCCGTCCGCCCCCGCGTTGTCGTAGAGATCGCAATCGATCTCGGCGCCAAGGCCTGCCGCCTCGATCGTCGCTTGGCAGATCGCACAGCGAGCCGGGGCAACCAAACACGCATGTAGTGCTGTGGCATCACCAGTAGCACACTGCGGAAACGCAACGGCCAAACTTACGTCAACACATTTCTTCGCAATCGTACTGCGAAGCTTGTCAATTTTGCCGGCATCGTCGAGATCACAACTTTTCGCGACCTTGCCTTTCGGATCATCGGTAAAGCAGGGCGCGATCGCGGCTGCGTCAGCGGCTCCCGTCTTCAATGCCTTCTTCTTGCATGCCTTGTAGATTTTCGCCTGCGCGTCAACACACTTGGTCAGGGTTTTCGTAACGGCCTGCTGGCATTTCGAAAGCACAGCGTCGGGTGCCCCAATCGGCAATGCGCTGGCCGGGTCATCCCCGAAAAGCGCCACAACCAGGGCTTCGTCAACGCGCTCGCTAGCACCAAACGTTGCCGCAGCACCCGCGTACCCGAAATTCGTCCGGTTCGTATCGCGACAACGGTCGACATCGGTGGCCAACAATTTGTCGCGAACTTTCGCCACCTTTCCTTTGGTGTCACTGCCTAGGCATGCCCCCGCCGATGTTTTGCTTTTGGCGATCCCCTTCAGGCAGCCACCAACCAACTTGGTCCCGGTCTTGATCGACTTCGCCCACTGTTTGTCCACCGACGCCGTGCACAGCTGCTGCTCAGCACTTTCCTCAGCCGCCCAAATGGGAGCGGGTGCCAAGAAAACTGACGCAAAGAGCATGAACAGGAACGTACGAATTGCAGGGCGGGCTAGATTCATCATCAACTCCGTTGGTGATCACGCAAAGAAAACTTCAAAATCGACTTCGGGCGGGTCTGGTGGAACACAAGCCACCGCCGCCGCAGCGGGCAAAGGCTACGCGGGTAGTTGAAACCTGCTTGCGCACCTCACGCAAGGGCGGCGCGCGAGTGTCGGTAACCACAGAAGCGAAAATCAAGGAGATCGACGGTGCCAAGACACCATATAGAAAGACACTACGCTGAGCGGATCGGCTGGCTGAGAGCCGCCGTCCTGGGTGCAAACGATGGAATCGTGTCAACGGCGAGCCTCGTCCTGGGCGTTTCGGCCGCGAACGCCGCGCGGGGAGACGTACTGATCGCCGGCCTAGCGGGCTTGGTTGCCGGATCCATGTCGATGGCCGCGGGCGAGTACGTCTCGGTCAGCTCCCAAGCCGACACCGAGAAGGCCGACCTGGAACGAGAACGACACGAGCTCGAGCACAACGAAGAATTTGAGCGCAAGGAACTCGCCGCGATCTACGTAGACCGAGGGCTGGATCCGGAACTGGCTTTAGAGGTTGCCGGGCAACTTATGGCCCACGACGCCTTGTCGGCTCATGCGCGTGATGAACTTGGCCTCTTCGAGATGCACAGCGCCCGTCCGATCCAAGCCGCCGTGGCTTCGGCGGCAACGTTCGCGCTTGGTGCCGCGCTTCCCTTGGGGGTCGCAGCCGTGACCCCCACAACCTCGATGACTGTGGCGGTCACAGCCAGTTCGCTGGCCTGTCTTGCTGTCCTGGGCGCAATGGCCGCACGCGCTGGCGGCGCAAGCGTCATTATCGGTTTGGGCCGAGTCACCTTGTGGGGCGCTGCCGCGATGGCTGCAACCGCACTGATCGGCTCCGCGTTCGGAAGCGTGGCATAGCCGGGCGACTGCAACATTGTGCAGTCGCTGCAAATCCTTGCGGCGAAGCCCCCCTGGTTTTCACAATCCACAGCCCCAGTTGGGGCCGAGCGGCATTGTCGCGTACCTAACAACTATTGAGTTTCACGCCGCCCTGTTCGGTGTTTCGGCGCTGGGGTAGCTCACGATCCAAAGTCGAGTCGAACGACAACACTTTCCAAGACCGAGGCCGCGAGTTGTTTTTCATCGGGGCCGTCGCTGTCGCGCTCGACTTCGTAGAGAAGCTTTCCGGTGCCCGGATTGCGGGTCAGGAAGGACCGAAGTCCGCAAAGTGCTTCTTGCGACTCGGAATCCAGAACCTCGGCCCGAGCGGTGATCGTGCGCCCCGCCATCAGCAACTCAACATCCGCCCCACCCTGTAGGTTGCGCCACCATCCGGACTCCTTTGGCCGTGTGCACAAATAGGCGACTCCCGTTTCAGCCGCTGCGTTGACAAACGACAGCGGGAGCTCATAGCGGCGGCCGCTACGCCTCCCCTTGTAAGTCATCACGAGGATGTCCTTGCTCAAGAGCGGGTGCAGCCGAGATCCGAGCAGACTGAGCACGACCGGCTTCAATGAGCGCAGAATCCGGACTGGCAGGGGGACATTGGGCGAAGAATCGTTCGTTGCGGCAACTTGGGTCGACATGCAGTGACATTACGAACTGCTCGCCTGTTCCACAATAGGAACATTTTCACTACACTTATGAATCTATGGCACAAATAGATTCAAAGAGAGTGATCGCCACAGCAACCCTAATCCAGGTTATCGAAACCGGCAGCATGACCGCCGCCGCCAAGCGCATCGGATGCACGCCCTCGTCGGTGAGCAAGCAGATGAGCGGCCTAGAAGATGCCTTGGGCGTTCGCCTCCTAGAACGAACAACTCGACGTGTAAGCCCGACTCCGGCCGGTCAAGCTCTGTACGAGAGAAGTCGCCCGTTATTTGAAGGACTGGAACAAGCCGAAGCCGCCGCCACCCAGCTCAACACCACTATTCGGGGACGGGTACGTATTTCTGCCTCCCCTGCGTTTGGAAGAGCCTGCCTCGCACCGGTGCTCGCAACGCTGCTTGGCGAACACCCCCAGTTGAATTTCGAAGTGGTGCTGACCAGCCGTCGGCTGGACTTCGTCGAAGACAGCATCGATCTGGCGATCCGCGAAGGCCGCCTTCAATCCTCCGGCTTGATCGCCCGCAATCTTGGTACCGCTACGGTCGGATTGGCGGCTTCAAAAAAGTACTTCAGTAAACGCAAACGCCCTCGACAAGTCGGCGATCTAGCACATCACGATCTACTGCTTGTGCCGTCTGCCGAGGCCACATTCGCCAAACTCAACATTCGCGATGCCAAAGGCCAGCGCGTACGGCTGCGACCACGCGTGGTCATGGATGATCTGTTCGCGATCGCCGAACTGGCAGAAACGGGCGCCGGAATTGCGGCCCTGCCTGACTACGTCCTTGAGCACTCGCGACTCGAAACGGTTCTGCCGCGCCTGGATCTGGGCAAGCTGCCGATTCACGCTGTCTACCCGAGCCGTCGCCATCTTCCGCGACGGGTTGAAGTTGTGCTGGAGGCTCTGACCGAAAATCTGGTCGCCTGAACGCCAACGCAGCGCATTCACCTTGCAACAGCACCGCGCGACCGCGACCTTGCTCAGTTCTGAAAACGGCCCGAGTGCTTTACCGCACCACTTTCGACGGATCGTTACCGGAGGACTCATGGGTTTTCGCTTACGTCGAAGTACGGGTTTCGTGGCTTGCCTCGCGGCCGCCTCATCATTGATCTTGCTTGCTGCTGGAACGGCTGGCGCCCAAAACATTTTCACCGCGTTCGAAAGCGGCTCCGTGCGGCCATTGGCGTTAACTCCAGACGGCACAACTCTGGTCGCGTGCAACACTCCGGACAATCGCCTTGAAGTGTTCTCCGCCGTCGGCGGCACCCTAACCCCTGTAGGCAGCGTCGCTGTCGGGCTGGAACCGGTCGCCGTGGCCGCCCGCTCCAACACCGAAGTATGGGTGGTTAATCACCTTTCTGACAGCGTCAGCATCGTTGACCTGACCGACCCGAGCGCACCGCGCGTGACACGCACACTTCTGGTCGGCGACGAGCCGCGCGATCTTGTTTTCGGCGGAACGGCTGGCAACCTCGCCTTCATCACCGCCGCCCACCGTGGTCAGAACAATCCGAATTCGTCGCAGCTGACCAGCGAAGGGGTCGGACGTGCCGATGTTTGGGTGTTCGACGCTGACAATCTCGGAAGCTCGCTCGGCGGTGACGAAGAAACCATCATCACGTTGTTCGGCGACACCCCGCGCGCGCTGGCTGTTTCAGCCGACGGCTCGACGGTTTACGCGGCGGTGTTTCATTCGGGTAACCGCACGACCACGGTTTCCGACGGCGCAATTCCCGACGGCGGCATTGGAGCGGGCGGCATTCCCGGCCCCAACGTCAACCACAACGGCGACGCCGCTCCGGAAGTCGGCTTGATCGTACGCTTCGACGGCACGAACTGGATTGACGAATTGGCGCGTAGCTGGGACAGCGTCGTACGCTTCTCGTTGCCCGACTTCGACGTGTTCGCGATCGACGCCACCGCCGACCCGCCGATTCCCGTTGCTGGCCCTTCCGGCACGATCCCCGGCGTCGGCACCATCTTGTTCAACATGGTGGTGAATCCGGTGAGCGGCAAAGTTTACGTTTCCAACCTCGAAAGTCGCAACGAAGTGCGCTTCGAGGGCCCCGGTGACTTCGCTTCCACGACCGTGCGCGGACACATCGCAGAAAGCCGCATCACCGTCATCGACGGACTTACGGTCGCTCCTCGCCATCTTAACAAACACATCGACTACAATACTTGTTGCGCGGCAATCCCGAATACCGAGAACGCCGACTCACTGGCCTTTCCCTTGGAGATGGTTGTCAGCGCCGACGGAGCCACGCTGTACGTTGCCGGGTTCGGCTCCAGCGAAGTCGGTGTCTACAGCACCGCGGCTTTGGAAAACGACAGCTTCACACCGTCGGCCGCCAACCAAATTGCAGTCAGCGGAGGTGGCCCGACCGGTCTTGTCTTGGATGAAGCCAACGATCGCCTCTACACCTTAACTCGCTTCAACAATTCGATCGCGGTCATCGACACCACGACGGCTGCCGAGCTTTCTTCGGTCGCATTGTACAACCCCGAGCCGGCGGTTATACGCGACGGTCGTCGCTTCCTCTACGATGCGTCTTTGAGTTCCAGCCACGGCGATTCGGCGTGCGCGAGTTGTCACATCTTTGGCGACTTCGATTCGCTGGCCTGGGATCTCGGCGATCCCGATGGTGACATCGTCAACAACCCCGGCCCTTTCGCTGTAGGACCGTTCATCGACCCAGACTTCCATCCGATGAAAGGCCCGATGACGACGCAAAGTCTGCGCGGCATGGCCAACCATGGCCCCATGCACTGGCGCGGTGATCGAACCGGGGGCAACGCCACCTCCTCGGCGCAACCCGACTCGGGAACGTTCGACGAACAGGCCGCGTTCAATGCGTTCAGCGGCGCGTTCGTTGGACTGCTCGGCAGAGATCAAGAATTGACGACCGGCCAAATGCAGGCCTTTACCGACTTCATTCTCGAAGTCATGTATCCGCCCAATCCGATTCGCGCCCTCAACAACACCCTATCGACCTCCGCGCAAACGGGCAGCAATTTCTATTTCGGGGCGACGTCCGACACTTTCCAAGATTGCAACGGCTGCCATGTCCTAAACCCCAACGGCAACGCGGGCTCGACAGACAAGCCAGGGTTCTTCGGCACCGACGGGCGTAGCAGCTTCGAAAACGAACCGCAGATTTTTAAGGTCGCCCATTTGCGCAACATGTACCAGAAGGTCGGCATGTTCGGCATGCCTGCCGTTTCGTTCTTCAACAGCGGTGACAATGCGCACAAGGGAGACCAGGTACGTGGCTTCGGGTTCATCCACGACGGCAGCGTGGATACCCTGTTTCGCTTTCACGAAGCGACCGTTTTCAATCAGTCGATCACGAATCCAAACGGCATTCTCAACAACGCTACGGGCGACATCACGAGACGGGACCTTGAAGCCTTCATGTTCGAGTTTCCGAGCAATCACGCCCCGGTGGTCGGCCAACAAATCACACGCGCTGCTGGTGCATCCACTGCACTCGATACTCGCATCACTTTGTTGATCGCACGCGCCGATGCGGGCGAGTGTGATCTTTCCGTAAAGGGCACCGTTTCGGGCGAAGCTCGCGGATACCGACGGCAAGGCGGAGCCTTTGTCAGCGATCGCAGCGCCGACGCCACACTTAGCGACGCAACGCTGCGCGCATTGGCCAATACAGCCGGGCAAGAGCTGACCTACACCTGCACGCCGGTCGGATCGGGACAACGAATCGGCATTGATCGCGACCTGGATACCTTTCTGGACCGCGACGAACTCGATGCCGGGTCTGACCCGGCCGACCCCATCAGCATCCCTGGCAGTGGCCCCGTGTGCGGCGACGAGGTCGTCGAGTCGCCGGAGGAATGCGACAACGGCTTGCTCAATAGCGACGCAACACCCAACGCCTGTCGTACCGACTGCACCTTCCCGGTTTGCTCCGACGGCGTCGCCGACACCGGCTTCGGGGAACAGTGCGACGATGGCAACGCGAGCAACGCCGATGCCTGCCACAACGACTGCCAACTGCCGACTTGTGGCGATGGCATCACCGACAGCGGCGAAGCCTGCGACGACGGCGCCGGCAACAGCGATGTCCTTGCCGATGCGTGTCGCAGCGACTGCAGCGTTGCCAACTGCGGTGACGGTGTTACCGACAGCTCAGAACAATGTGACGACGGCAACGCCATTGACACCGATGCCTGCCGCAACGACTGCGTACTTCCGGATTGCGGCGACAACATTTTGGATGCGGGTGAATCCTGCGACGACGGGAATGCCGACAACACCGATGCTTGCTTAGACACCTGCGCCGACGCCAGCTGCGGCGACGGTTTCGTACAAACGGGCGTCGACGAATGCGACGACGGAGCCGGCAACAGCAACATCGTTCCAGACGCGTGTCGCAACGACTGTACGGCGCCTGTTTGTGGCGACTCAGTCACGGATTCGGGCGAGGGTTGCGACGACGGGAACCTTGACGACAATGACGCCTGTCACAACGACTGCACACTGGAAACTTGTGGTAACGGCAGCATAGATGTCGGCGAAGAATGCGACGACGCCAACGCCGACGACACCGACGCCTGCTTGAACAGCTGTCTCGATGCCACCTGCGGAGACGGCTTTGTACACGGGGGCACGGAGGCGTGTGACAACGGGGGCGCGAACAGCGACACAACTCCCGATGCGTGCCGCGCCGACTGCAGCGTTGCCTCATGCGGCGATGCGGTGGCCGACTCGGGCGAAGCCTGCGACGACGGCAACGCGAGCAACAACGACGACTGTCTCGACAGTTGCATGGCTGCTCAGTGCGGCGATGGGTTTGTTGAAACGGGCATAGAGGCCTGTGACAACGGCGTTGGCAACAGCGACACAACTCCCGATGCCTGCCGCCTCGACTGCAGCACGTCGATCTGCGGCGACGGTGTCGCCGACACGGCAGAGACCTGCGACGGCGACGATCTTGAAAGCCAGACCTGCCAAGACAACGGCTTCGCCGGTGGAACCCTGGCGTGCGCACCCGATTGCACACCGGACACAACGGCGTGCGCGAAGTCAGCAGGGATCCGCACCCTGAAGGTCGTCCGCCTCCACCGCGCGGCAGGCGACCAAAAGCTGGTGCTGAAGACTGATGAGATCGATGGCAGCGGCGATATTTTCAATTTGCTCGAAGACGCCATGACCATCAGCGTGTCTACGGGCACCGAGATCTTCACTGCGACCGTTGACGCGCTGGATCCGAATTGGAAGTTGGCCGGCTCAAAGTGGAAGTGGAAGCCAGCCAAAGGGACCACGCATCCGACAGGTCTGAAGAACATTATAATCGGGATCTCGAACGGCCCCTTCAAGCTTAAGGTTGTCGCCAAAGACGCCGATGCCAGCGGCGCTTTGGACGCCACACAACTCGGCCTCGCCGTCGCGGTTGGGGACAATTTCTACCAGGGCACCGCGCCTTGCACTGTAAAGGCCGGTAAGGCCGTGAAGTGTAGAAACTAGCGCGCTTGGCGTGATCGGCGATGTTGCGTGCCGCTGGGCACGCCCCATC
>JBLFWR010000069.1:0-16715 GCA_047611725.1 Binatia bacterium
GCGACTGGCTGACCGGCCGAACGTGTTGCGGGTTTTCATCGGCGAGGCTGACGAGGAGCACGACGAAGAACTCGTGATGATCGAGGCTGACATCGATGACATGACACCCGAAGCGTTGGCCTACGCAGCGGAACGACTGCGTGCTGCGGGAGCGCGCGACGTCAGTGTTGTTCCAATCGGAATGAAGAAAAACCGCGTCGGCATGCGGCTGAACGTTCTTTGCGACCTGGGCAAACTCGATGCGCTGGCCGAGATTGCGCTGTGTGAGACTTCAACTCTCGGGCTTCGCTATCGCGGCGTTGCGCGAAAGATTCTTGCGCGCGAAACGGTTGTCGTGGAAACGAAGTGGGGAAAGGCAGTCGTGAAGATTGGTGTACGCCCGGATGGAAGCCGCACCTACGCTCCTGAGTTCGAAGACATCGCGCGGTTGGCAAGAACCGGCGGCCGTCCGTTGGCGGAAGTGCACGCGGCGGCGTTAGAGGCTGCCCGAGATGAACACGCATAGGCGCGCGTCAATCGTGGAAAGTTTTCGCTAGAGAAACGCGCGGAGTTCCAGTGACTCTTCGGCGTGCTGCGCCAGCGTATCGAAGTCGGCGTGTTTCCCATCTCCGATCCAACGCATGGTCCCCAGATATTTTGCGGGGGTGAAGCTGGCGATGAGTTCGCGATTCGTACGCGCCGCTACGGGATTGGGGTCGCTGGCCGCAAGCTCTTTCAGAATCCAGCCTGCTATGCGCAACCCGTGTCGCTGTAACGCATCAAGGGTGAGCAGAGCGTGGTTGACGCAACCAAGCCGTGAACCCACGACAACCAACACGGGAAAGCCGAGTTCTATAGCCAGTTCCGTGTAGGTGTAGTCGTCGGTGATGGGAACCATCAAGCCGCCCGCGCCTTCGACAATCGTGAACTCGTTTAGCGCAGCGATGTGACGGACATCGGCGGCAAGCCGGTTGGTGTCTACGTGGGCGTGTTCCTCTCGGGCCGCAACCACCGGCGCTGCAGGGGCGCGCAGTAGGTAGGACGCGACTTCTTCGGGAAGCTGGCGGTTTCCGGCGGCAGCCGCCAGACGAGCACAGTCTTCACCGACCAGATGTCCCGACTTGTTTTCCCGTGCGCCGGTCTCGATGGGTTTGGAAACACCGACACGCATGCCGCGTTTGGTTGCGGCCGCTGCGATGGCAGCGCCGACCATTGTTTTGCCAACGCCAGTGTCGGTACCCGTGATGAAGATTCCCCGCATGGCTTGTCTCCTCGTCGCTTTGATCGGTCGCTTTGATCGATCGCTCGAAGTCTCAGTGTACCCGGAACGCATTGCTGAGGCTCGCGCGGCGGGTGAAGAGAATTCGCTTCAAGAACCCGTGACTTTTTCTATTGCGCGAGCCGTCGTGGCCACTACTCGTTCGAGAAGATCTGGAGGCATCGTCAACGGCGGCATGAGAACCATGGTGTCGGCTAATGGTCGAATGATGACGCCGTGTTCGCGCGCTTCGAGAACGGCTTGGTGCGCGCGTCGTTCGTCGGTGGGGTAGTGGGTGCCGGACGCGGGATCGGCCATGATGTCGAACCCGACCATCAACCCGACACGGCGAACATGCCCAACATGAGCCAGCGGTTCGATGTAATGATTGAGAAGCTCCGCCATCACCGTGGCGTTGCCCGCCGCAACAGCTATGGTTTTTTCTTCCTCAAACACGTCGAGATTGGCGATCGCTGTTGCGCAACCCAACGGGTTTCCGCCGTAGGTGTGCCCGTGAAAGAGCGCTTTGAGCTCGGACGGCGCACCGATAAAGGCATTGTAGATCTCTTCCGTGGCCAGCGTTGCTGCGACCGGGACGTAACCCGCGGTTAACCCCTTGGCCAAGCACAGAATGTCCGGAGTGATGCCGGCCTGTTCCACCGCGAACATGCTTCCGGTGCGGCCGAAGCCGGTGGCAACTTCGTCGCAAACCAGAAGGCATCCGAAGCGATCACACAGTTCGCGAACGCCGCGAAGGAACGAAGGCGGTTGCGGGAAAATTCCGGCTGCACCCTGACACAGCGGTTCCATGAAAACCGCGGCGACTTGCTCACCCTGTTTCGTCAGCAATTCTTCCAATTGGCTTAACGACTCACGTCCTGCTTCTTCCAACGCTTCGCCTTCGGCGCGCCCGAGTCCCGACAGTGGCGCGCATAAGAAGGGAGGATCCCACTTCAACGTTGAGAACGTGATCGCTTCATAGCCGCGATGAAACGCGGCGCTGAAGCCCAGCGATACCGAACCGATGGTGTCTCCGTGGTAAGCCTCGTTCAGTGTCACGAAACGATCGCGTTCGGGGTGGCCGACCTGACGCTGGTATTGAAAGGCCATACGCAAAGCGACTTCGACGGCTGTCGAACCGGCGTCGGAAAAGAATACGCGCGTAAGTGCGGTGGGAGTGATTTCGACCAGACGTCGGGCGAGTTCGATCGCCGGGGTGTGCGACAGGCCGAGCATCGTGGAATGCGCCATGCGATCGATCTGTTCCTTCATCGCTGCGGTGATGCGCGGGTGCCCGTGTCCGTGCACGTTGCACCAAATGGAAGAAACGCCGTCGACGTATCGCTTGCCGGCGGCATCGATCAGCTCGAATCCTTCCGCGCGTTCTACGACAATCGGGTCATAAGACTCCCACTCACGAGGGTGAGTAAACGGATGCCACAGGTAGCGACGGTCGTCTTCGATGAGTCGGGCGAGTGATCGCTCGGGTGTGCCAGAGGGGCCTGGAGAAGTCGGCATCGTTGTTTCCTTGCGAACGGTCAGCCCGGGGCGGCGATTGCTTGAACCAAGGCACCGCGCGCTCGTTCGATTTGCTCGGGGGTGTGCGTGGCCATCAGGCTCAAGCGCAGGCGTGAAGTTCCTTGCGGGACGGTTGGCGGTCGAATCGCCGCAACATAAATTCCTTGTTCCAGTAGTTGATTGGCAACAGCGACAGCGCGGCGTGTGTCGCCAATGACGATCGGCAAAATCTGACTTTCGATATGGGGAACGTCGAGGCCGTCGTTGCGTAACGCAAGCCCCAGGGCGCTCGCACGTTCAATGAGGCCTGTTCGTCTGCCGGGTTCTTGCTTGCAGATTTCGATTGCTTCCCGTGCCGCCGCGACGGCTGACGGCGGAAGGCCGGTCGTGAAAATTAGGGTGCGTGCACGATTTACGAGTAGGTCGATGAGCGTGCGGGAACCGGCCACGTAGGCGCCGAAACTAGCCAACGCTTTTCCCAATGTTCCGATCGTAGCGTGAACCCGCTCGTTAAGACCGAGTTCGCTAACCAGTCCGGCTCCCTGTTTTCCAAAAATGCCGACCGCGTGTGCTTCGTCTACAACCAACCAGGCGCCGACCTCTTCGCAGGCGTCGGCGATGTCAGACAGCGGTGCGCGATCGCCATCCATAGAGAACACCGATTCGGTGACGACAAGAATGCGGCGCGCATCGCCGTGGGCGGCGAGAACGGTGCGCAGATGTTCGACATCGTTGTGGCGATACACCGCGGTGTGGGCGCGTGCCAAACGGCAGCCGTCGATAATGCTGGCGTGATTGAGTTCATCACTTACGATGACATCGCCGGGCCCAACCAGAGTCGTGAGCACTCCGAGGTTCGCTTGATAGCCGGTCGAGAAGAGGAGCGCGGCTTCGGTCCCTTTCCACGCTGCGATCGTGGCCTCGGTGTCAGCGTGGATCGCCATATGGCCTGAGACCAATCGCGAAGAGACCGCACTCGAACCGTATGTTTGTGCGGCGTTGACGGCCGCAGCTACGACCCGCGGGTCGTCTGCCAAACCAAGGTAGTTGTTCGAGCACAGCAACAGGGTGTCGCGTCCACCCAAGCCAACGCTCACTGATTGGCGTCCTTCCACGCGGCGCAGGCTTCTTAGCAGCCCAGCGTCTTGGATGGATTGGAGTTCGGCGGAAAGCGCGCGATCCAGCCCCTGGCGACCCTGGCGACCCTGACGGTCCTGGCCTGAGGCTGTCGAGGAACTCGCCGCAATCGTGGCGATTGGTTTCGAATCGGGCATTGGTTTCGTGACGACGCGAGCGCCACGACAGGGTGTAGGGGGCCGTCGCGAACCAGTCAACCTTGCGGGACCAAGCTCGGGGTTTACTATGGGGCGGCATTTCGAGCAGCATGTGCACCAATTGCACTATGCGGCATGGCAACCCCTGGCCAACGGTGGTTTTGTCCGTCGCTCGGCTCCCCACTGATCGGAGCCGGCGGGAAACACGATGGCCATCAAATCCAAGACGAAAACCGATTATGCCTGCCAGGAATGTGGGCATCGAGAACCACGCTGGGTGGGGAAGTGTCCGGCCTGTCAGGCCTGGAACTCGCTGGTCGAAGAGACCAAGACCCCGTCGGCGCCACGCGCCTCGGCTGCGTTGGGTGACTTCACGGTTTCTGCCGAGGTGGTTCCTCTTGCTGCCATCGAAAGCGGTGATGGCGAAATTCGTGTCGCCAGTTCAATCGGCGAACTCGACCGAGTGCTCGGCGGTGGTTTGGTTCGCGGCTCTGTCGTGTTGCTGGGCGGAGATCCCGGCATTGGAAAATCGACGCTGGCTTTGCAGTTGGCAGGTGGCCTGACGCGCGGAGGCAACGGTGTTTTGTACGTGGCCGGCGAGGAAGCACCGACCCAAATTCGTTTGCGAGCGGAACGCCTCGGCGTTGCGCGCGAGCGTGTATCGGTTCTCCCGGCTACCGACGTCAACGCGATTGTTGCCGCAATGAAAAAAACACGGCCCGCGCTGGCGATCATCGACTCGGTGCAAACCATCTACACCAAGCGCGTCGATTCGGCCCCGGGTTCTGTAACCCAGTTGCGAGAGTCGACTGCGGAACTCATTGTCGCAGCGCGTGCTCTCGAAGTTGCCCTGTTGGTGATCGGGCATGTCACCAAAGAAGGGTTTCTCGCCGGTCCTCGCGTGCTTGAGCACATGGTTGATACGGTGCTGTACTTCGAAGGCGAGCGTCACGGCGGCTTTCGAATATTGAGAGCGGTGAAAAACCGTTTCGGTCCGACTGGCGAGATCGGTGTCTTCGAGATGCGTTCCGAAGGGCTGGCAGAAGTTGAGAATCCATCCGAAGTGTTGGCTGGCGATATGGCCCGTGAAATCGCCGGTTCCGTGGTTTCTGCGGCAATGGAAGGAACACGTCCGGTCTTGGTCGAGATCCAGGCTCTGGTTGCGCCCAGCGTTCCGGGGAGCGCGCGCCGTACGACGCTGGGCGTGGATCACCAACGTGTAGCCATGCTTGCGGCGGTCATGGAAAAGCACATGGGCTTGGCGATGATCCAACACGATCTTTTCGTGAACACCGCAGGCGGTGTCCGCATCGATGACCCCGGCGTTGACCTCGCCGTGGTTGCGGCGCTGGCGTCGAGTTATCTGGAACGGCCTCTGGCCCCTGGTTCACTGGTGCTCGGGGAAGTGGGGCTGACCGGCGAAGTGCGTGCCGTGTCGCGCATCGAGGCGCGGCTGGCTGAGGCGTCGAGGCTCGGCGTAAAACGCGCGATCATTCCCGCCCGCGATGTGGAACGGCTTGGAAAGCGTCGCCCCAAAGGCATGGAGCTAATTGGAATCGAGTCGGCGGCGCGAGCTGCTGAAGTGCTCGGCTAAACGCCAGAGGGCAATCTTCGCTCCTCAGCTTATGGCTATCCGACCCGTTGTTGTTGGAAAGCGGCGGCACCACTTTTTATGTCTGCTAGAATTGGGGATGACCGCGGGCCTTAGCCCCGTCGCCGAAAAGATCGAGGGACACCAATGAGCGAAAAGTTCGAAGATCCGTGGGCGAGCGAAGACGCCGCAGGCAACGCTGACAATTCAGGTGTTAGCAAAGATGCGCGGCCGTCGGGCATCTCCGACACCTGGGAGACCGATCCGGGTTGGTCGCCTGACAAAGTTGACGTCCAAGACGAAGTCGAGGAACTCGCGGACTTGGTTTTTCCTATACGTAGCCTTTGGCAGGCCGCCATTTTTACCAGCGCTGCCAGTCTCGGGCTGTTGATCTGGAGCTTGGGAAACCCCAGCACGCTGATTTTTCAAGGGGTGTTGGGGCTGGACGCGGTGATGGTCCTCATCCTCGGATTCGGCGGCTCTCTGCGCCAGCCCGTGGTCGCTCGCATGCTGACCATTTGGGTTGGCATCTTTACGATCGTGATCGCTTCGTTTAGTGATCCTCTCACCTTTGTAAGTCGTTTTTCGTGGGTCGCGTTTCGCGCGGTCATGCTTATGCCCATGCTTTGGGGAGCAAATGCGGTGGCTCGCTATCATGCACTGCGTAGTTCTAAGACGCGCAAAGACGTGATGAAGTTTCGCGAGGCGATCGACAACTTACGAGGCCCGGTCGCGCTTATCGCCGCCGCGTCGCTTATCATGTTTTACTCAAGCCAGGAGTTTGCCCGTGCGCTGGAGGAACCCGGCGGTGAGGTTGTCGTCAAAGACAAGGAAGGGGCAGGGGGCAAGGGCGCGCGGGTGAACCACGAGGCTGAGGAAGCCAAGCCAGATGACCCCGCCGAAATCGCCAGGAAAGAGAAAGCGGAACGCGAGGCCGCCCAGCAGCGCGAGTACGACGCGATGGTCGCGCAAGCTGAGTTGGACGGGCGCGCGGCCGGTGAAAATGGCGATGGCGCCAGCTGCCTCAGTGAGGGGATTCGTCGTGATCGCGCGTGTGATCGCGGCAACTGTCGTTCTGCCAACCTTATTTTTCTGGAAAGCTGTTTGTCAGCGGCAAAAGAGACGGTTGGGGTGTGCGGGTCGGTCCCTGCTTCGGGTGACGCGGCGGGCACCCAGCGTTGGAAGAAGGAAGCGTGCAAGGGCTGGGTCGTGCCGGTTCGTACCGGCTCCGACCCGGATCCGGACGCGCCGATGGGTGACCCAAGGCTCGTGCCGCAAGCCGCGAGTTGCGAAGCGTACTTCTCTCGAGTTCAAGCCCACTGCAGCGGCCTTGCCGGTGCAGTGGGTGGCTGAGAGTTTTAGCTGGTGGGCACCGAAGCGACCGGCATCACCTGACCGAGCATGCCCTGGTCGTAGGTGATCGTGATGCGTTCCTTCAATTCGCGAAGGAACTCGCCGACAACTTCTTGTTCACGTTGGGTGCGCAGAAGACCAATGCGTTCATCTTTTTCGTTGTCGAACGCTTCGCGCTCAGGTTCGTCAAGTGTCTTGCGCTCGAAGATATAGGCGCGTCCTGCGCTAACGAAGCTACGTCCGAGTAACTCACCGTCTTCGCGGGTGGCGAACGCGGCATCTTGAAGTCCGTTCACTACTCCCAGAGCAGGGATGAAGCGGGCAGCTTCGGTGAACGCCTCAGTGGTTTCGACGATCACGTCGTTTTCTTCGGCGACTTCTTCCAGTGGCTTGCCACCTCGTGCCTGAACCAGCAGTGAGTCTGCCTGTTCGCGCGCTTTTTCGATCGCAAGGTCGGTTCGATAATTCTTTTCGGCAGCTTCGCGTGCCTCGGCCAGTTCGGGGATGTAGCTGGGCTTGCGCTCGGCCAGCTCAAGTACGTAGTAGCTGTCGCCGACCTTGACCACGTCGGTTGCGTCGCCGGGCTCGGTCAGTGTCAGGGCTGCGTCAACAAAGGCCGGCGCGGCGCCGATACCGGGGACGATATCGCCCTTAGAAACCAGCGGCGTTTCCTGAATCTCAAGCTCGCGCTCAGCGGCGATCACACTCATCTTCGTCCCGTCGATGATCGCCGCACCGTCGGATGCGGCCGCGTCGAAGATGTCATCGCCAGCCTTGCGAATGGCGATCTTGCCGCGCACGTCGTCGCGCACTTCGTCCAGCGGGCGTTTGCCAGCTTCCTGCTTGGCGGTCACTTCGATGTAGTGAAGTCCGAAATCAGACTCTACGATTTCGCTGCGCGCCCCAATGTCTAGAGCGAAGGCTGCTTCCTCGAAAGGCTTCACCATGCGTCCGCGGCCAAAGCTGCCTAGGTCGCCTCCGCTCGCTCCAGAGCCGACATCTTCGGACTCTTCCTTTGCGACTTCCGCGAAGTCTTCGCCTGCTTCAACCCGATCGATCGCTGCCTGAAGAGCGGTGCGTGCCGCCTCTTTATCTTCGTCGGAGGCATCAGTGGCGACTTTCTTCAGGATGTGGCGAGCCGTTATTTCTTCCTCGCTAGTAAACTCCGTCTCAGCGTTGAGTTCGTAGTATTCCTCGATCTCTTCGTTGTTGATCTCGACCTTGTCGGCGAAACCGGCCGGGGTGTATGCGAGGTAGCGAACGCGCACCGTTTCCGGGCGACGGTATTCTTCACGCTTTTCCTCGAAGAATTTGGCCAAGCCTTCTTCTTCGATCGTGACTTCGTCGATGAAATCGCTGCCGGCCAACGCGATGTACCCGAGCGTGACCTTGCGGTTCTCGCGCTTGTAGTCGTCCCAAGCCTCGTCTTCGAAAATGTTGACGCCAACCTTTACCAACGAGGTCAGTTGAGTGGTCAACAGTTCGTCGCGCATCTGCTCTTCGAACTTGCTTGCCGAAAGACCTTGCCCGTTGAGAATTTCGCGGTAGCGAGCCGGCGAGAACACACCCTCGTTGTGGAACACGTCGATTTCGCGGATGGCTTCTTCGACCGCGTCGTCAGTTACGCGCAGACCGAGGCGTTCTGCCTCTTGCTCCAAAGCGGCCGCATCGACTAGCTGGCGCAGCGTCATTCCGGGAATGTCCAAAGCACGCCGCATTTCGGCCGTGAGCTGGCCGCCGAACTGATTGCGGAAGTACGCTTCGGAACGATTTTGGGCGAGCTGGAAGTCAGTGATCGTGACTTTCTGATCGCCAACCGTCGCCAGAGGTCGGGCCGAACCACCGAGGCCTCCGCCGCCGCCGAGAAAGAACACCATCGTCAAGGAAATGACGCCGAACGCGACTTTGATGCCCCAGGAACGGGCGTTGCGACGCATAAAATCAAGCATGGAAAATAAACCTGGGTAGGTAGTGTTGCTGGATAGGGCTCGACCGAACTACGGGCGGCCCGAAATCTGGGGCGGGTCGGTTCGCGGTGTACGTTTACCTCGAACCGACCTCTTGCCTCAGGACGTAGCCGTTTTCAGAGCATCCTCGAGCTTCGCTTTCGGGACAGCACCGACGATCTGATCAGCGACCTGGCCGTTCTTGAAAAGAATGAGATTGGGGATGCTGCGCACCCCAAACTGCGTTGCAGCTTGCTGGTGATCGTCAACGTTCATCTTGACGATCTTCGCTTTGCCGTCGTATTCGACAGCCAGCTCTTCGAGAACAGGGGCGATTGCACGGCAGGGGCCGCACCACGGTGCCCAAAAATCGACGAGTACGGGAATGTCCGCATCGAGGACCTCACTTTGGAACGTGGAATCGGTTACTTCGGTCAAATTGCCCATCTTGCGATCTCCTAACAACGGTTGCGCACCGCTTGGTGCCGGAGGTCGGAGTCGAACCGACACGGACTTGCGTCCACCGGATTTTGAGTCCGGCGCGTCTACCAGTTTCACCACTCCGGCGTTAAGCGAAAAGCTTGCAGTTTGCCTAAATACTAAGGCCTTGCTGCGGAGTCTATCGAAGATTGAGGTTGCGGCGCTCAGCGCTGCTGGTCTTCGGGGGGCGCGTAGCGCTTTTCCAGCTCCAGAACCGACGGTTGGCGGCCCGGGGCCGTGGCCACCTCGAGCTTGATCTTCGCGATCGCATCGGCGCACAGACGCTTGTGCTGCGGGCTAACCAGGTCGTGGTCGAGTTCCTTCAGGCCTTCCTCGACGAGCGGATCCGCGATTTCGCCGAGAGCGAAAATAGCGTGGCTACACAGGTCGTCGTCATCGACGGTGCGCGCGTAAGTTAGTAGGCGCTGGGCCGACGAGCGGTCGCCGATTCGGCCAAGCGAAGTCAAAACCCGCAACTTGGTCGGTTTGTCGATTTCGCTCAGGAATAGCAGCTGCATCAGCACGGCGGTGGCGATGGGATCGCCAATCCGGCCGAGGTAGTCGATGGCCTTGATGCGAACGCGGTAGTCGCTGTCGGCCAAAGCGTCCATGAGTCCGGGGACCGCAGCTTCCGTGCCGTCGGTGCCAAGCGAATCGACCGCTTCCAGGCGGATTTTTACTTGCGGATCGAGCAGACGCCGTTGCCACTCTTCCACGTTGGAGCCACGAGCGACCCGGTCGTAGCGTTTTACGGCAGGATGTTTGCTAATTTGGGCGTAGACAGGCCCCGAGCATAGACCGAGGATGGCCAAAGAGATGAGAGCGGTGCCGAAGTATCTACGCATAATTACAATATTCTCGAAGAGGGAACGCATGATGGTAGCCCGAGCGGGTCAAAACTCAACACTCGGTCGTGCTTCGTTGCGGGCTGCGATGGTTTTTGGAGCGCCGTTGTTGGCGTTGGCGGTGTCGGTGTCGGCGAAGATTCCGGCTGCCGACGTAGTGGTGGACGCCCCGGTCTACGAAATTCCCGGCGGTGGGGAACACCCCGCTGAAACCTGGACCTACGATTTTACTTGGAGTCGGGTGCCCGTGGGAGCGGTCGAATTGTCGGTTGGGCCCGAGCCAGACAAGCCGACGAAAGAGCTCGGGGTTGCGGTGACCGGCCGTACGAACTCGGTGATCGATCTACTTTGGCGCTATCGCCTCAGCGCGCGAGGCACAATTCTCACAAATCCTTTTCGGCCTGGTTCGTATCGGGCCTCTGAGCAGGAACGTTCGAAACGAAAGCTCACCGAAATCTCGTTTGATGAAGAGCGACAGGTTAACGCGACGCGTCGGAAGGGAGAGAAGTTAACCGAGGTCTCGTTTGATGGCCACAACACCTACGACATCATTTCCGTGGTTTTCGCCGCGTTGTCCTTTGAATACGAAGAGGGCGCTTCCTACGATTTCGACACCCTGACCGGAAGTTCTCGCTATCTGGTCAGTGTTACCGCACAGGCACGTGAGCCCTATGAGGCGGCCGGCCGGACGTTCGATGCCTGGCGACTGGCGATTACGACCCGCGGCCTGTCCGACCCCGAAGACGATTCCAAGCACAATTCCACCCATCTTTGGGTGAGCGCCGATCAGCCGCGGCGTCTACTGGGCGCTCGCAGCGAGCTTTTTTTCGGCTCTATCAATGTTCGATTGTCGAGTTTGAGAAACGGCGCCGAAGCGCTAGACAAAACGCCTTCGTGGCGGGCCGCCAAACCGAGGTCCGCCCAGCCAACTCCCGAATCGGACCGCAAATCGGACCCCGAATCCGAAGCCAAATCCGACCTCGAGTTGAAGCCTCCAGCGGGCTGAAATCGTCTACCTCACATTCGCTTGTTTGCATTGAATCGTCGTTATTCTTTGACAGGGCGACGCGCCCCTTTTAATCGTTCGCGTCCGATACTTTCGTAATGTCTCCGGGCGAGAACACATGTCAGAACACCATCACGTAGAACTCCCCTTTTGGCGGAAGTACATCTTTTCGGTTGATCACAAGGTCATCGGGATCCAGTACGCCGTCACCGCGCTCATCTTCCTGTTCTTCGGCTTCTCGCTGATGATGCTGATGCGCTGGCAACTTGCCTACCCTGGGCAGCCCATCCCCTTTATTGGCGGGCTGTTCAGTGACGCCACGGCTCCGGGCGGCATTATGCTCCCTGAGTTCTACAACCAGCTCGGAGCGATGCACGGCACCATCATGGTGTTCCTCGGTGTAGTTCCCCTGGCTGTGGGTGGTTTCGGCAACTATGTCATGCCGCTGCAAATTGGCGCGCCAGATATGGCGTTTCCGAAGCTGAACATGGCCAGCTACTGGGTCTTCGCCATTGGCGGCATGATCATGATCGCGAGCTTCTTCTTTCCGGAAGGCGGCGCGGCACAGTCTGGTTGGACGAGCTATCCGCCCCTTTCGACCACCGCTCAGGCTGGTCAGACCTGGTGGCTGTGTGGCATGCTCTTCCTGATCTTCTCGTCGTTGCTGGGATCGGTGAACTTCATTGTCACCATCTTCCACCTACGAGCGCCGGGCTTGTCGATGTTCCGGTTGCCCTTCTTTACGTGGGCTCAGCTAGTGACTTCGTTCCTGCTTCTGCTGGCTTTCCCGCCGTTGCAGGCGGCAGCGACGCTGCAGTTTATGGACCGTGTGTTCAGTACAAGCTTCTTTGCGCCGACAGGGTTGATTGTCGGTGGCCAAGTGGCCGATCTGGCCGGTGGCGGTAACCCGCTTCTTTGGCAGCACCTTTTCTGGTTCCTGGCTCACCCCGAAGTTTACGTTCTGATCCTTCCCGCTTTGGGGATCGTGGCTGAGGTCATCGCCAACAACAGCCGTAAGCCTTTGTGGGGCTACCGGTCGTTGGTGTATTCGACCATCTTCCTCGGCTTCATGAGCTTCGTCGTCTGGGCTCACCACATGTTCCAGACCGGTATGGGAACGGGGATGAGCATCTTCTTCCAGACCACGACGATGATCATCTCGATTCCTTCGGTCATCATTTTGACCGCTCTGATCATCACGCTTTGGGGCGGTTCGATCCGTTACACGACGCCGATGTTGTTCGCGTTGGCCTTCCTGCCGATGTTCGGAATTGGTGGTCTGACAGGACTGCCGTTGGGATTGGCGTCGCCCGACATTCATCTGCACGACACCTACTACGTGATCGGCCACTTTCACTACGTGGTGGCACCGGGAACGCTGTTCGCGCTGTTCGCAGGCATTTATTACTGGTTCCCGAAGGCCACCGGTCGGCACATGAATGAGACCTTGGGCAAGTTGCACTTCTGGTTCTCGTTGGTGTTCATCAACGGCGTTTTCATGCCGATGTTCTGGCAGGGGATGGCGGGCGCTTCGCGGCGTCTGTATGACCCGACCTTCTACGCCCACGGCGCAGCGGTTCAGGATCTCAATGTCATGATGTCGGTCTGTGCTTGGGGCCTCGGCCTGGCGCAGTTCTTCTTCATCGTGAACTTCTGGTGGTCGGCCTTCGCCGGAAAGCGGGTCGAGTCGGACAACCCTTGGAACGCCACGACGCTGGAGTGGGCCACGCCCACGCCTCCGCCGCATGGCAACTTCGTGCATCCGCCGCAGGTTTACCGCGGCCCTTACGAATACAGCGTGCCCGGTGAGAGCCAGGACTTCACGCCGCAGTTCCAACCCTGAGTCGGCGGTAGAGAGGACACGAACATGTCGATGGAAATCGCACACATTACCGAGCCGCACCCGGATACCGGGATCGTCAACTCGAAGCTTGGAATTTGGTTGTTCCTGGCTTCCGAGGTGATGCTCTTCGGTGCCCTGTTCTCGTCACTCATCCTGCTGCGCGTCAGCTCGGTGTCGTGGCCGTCCGGAATGGACATCCTGAACGTACCGTTGGCGACGCTGAACACCTTGGTGCTCATCTTGTCGTCCGTGACGGTCGTCATGGCCTGGACGCAGCTAAAGATGGGCGACTTCGTGAAAGCACGAATGTACCTGTTCATCACGCTGGCCTGCGCGTTCGGCTTCATGATCATCAAGTCGATCGAGTACAGCGCGAAGTTCGAACACGGCCTGTATCCGGCAACCAACAACTTCATTGGAATTTACTTCACGCTGACCGGCCTGCACGCGATTCACGTGCTCGGCGGCATCGGGATGTTCCTGTACTTTGTGGGACCAGGGGCGAAGCTCTGGAAGACGAACCCCGAGATGTACACCAACCGTATCGAAGCGACTGGCTTGTACTGGCACTTCGTGGATCTGGTTTGGATCTTTTTGTTCCCGTCGCTGTACCTGCTCTAGGAGATCGAGATGTCTTCACATGACGATCACGCGGGTGATATCCGCAAGTATTGGACGATTTTCGGCGCGCTGTGCGTGCTCACGATCGTCACCGTAGCCTTGGCCTACATCGACCTCTCCGCAGGAGTAGGTGTTGGTGCGGCGATGGCGGTGGCTTTGACGAAAGGTTCACTCGTGGCCCTGTTCTTCATGCACTTGTCGAGCGAAGTTAGCACCATCTACAGGGTCTTGGCTCTGACGGTGTCGTTCTTCATTGTTTTGATGACAATCCCGACTGCTTGGTGGGCTGACGATGTCGGCCAGAAAAGCATCTGGGATCAACGGATTCCCGCGTCGCGCATGGTTGATGACAGTCATGGCGGCCATGACGCTGGTCACGAAACCGGTGGGCATTAAGACAGTCCACATTCTTTTCATCAGCACCTGCGTGCTGATGTTTTTGGCCCTCGGCTACTGGCGCTATCTCGCCTTTGCCGATGGTCAAGGATCGGGTGCGTTGATGCAGGCACTTGGTTGTCTGGTCGCGGCCGGTGGGTTGGGAGTCTACGGCGTCGTCTTTCTGCGCAAGTTGCGTGGGATCGGCTACATGGCCCTGCCCCTTATGTTTTTTTTGATCGCCGCTGACCCAGATGTAGCGGCGGCTTGCTCGACCTGTTTCGGAGACCCGGAGTCGCCGCTGAGGAAGGGCATGGATCAGGCGGTCTTCATGATGCTTGGTGTTATTGGAACGGTGCTCTTCGGATTTGCGAGCCTGTTCTTGTACTGGGCTCGCCGACATCGTCTGAACGAGGCCGCATCTAGCGGGATGGTAAACTGATGGACAACGCATATTACGGCCACTGGTTGCCGGTCGATATTTCGACCCACGGTCACCACATCGACTCGATCCTGGCAATGGTCCATTGGTTCATGCTGATACTGTTCATCGGGTGGGGAGCTTTCTTTCTCTACACTTTGTGGCGTTTCAGTGCTGGGCGTCAGCCTAAGGCCGACTACAAGGGCGTCACCAGTCACTACACGACCTACATCGAAGTCGCCGTGGCGGTCTTCGAAGTCTTTGTCCTGGTCGGCTTGTCGATCCCGGTTTGGGCTGACGTCAAAGGCAACGTCCCGATGGAGGGTGAGGCCGATATCGTTGCGCGAGTCGTGGCTGAGCAGTTTGCCTGGAACTTCCACTATCCCGGCGAAGATGGCGTGTTCGGCCGCACGGATGTGAATCTCGTCGATAGTACGAACCCGTTGGGAATTGATCGCGACGATGAAGCGGCGAAAGACGACGTCACCACGATCAATCAGTTCCACTTCCCGGTCGGAAAGAAGGTTCTGGTCTATCTGAGCTCAAAAGACGTGATCCACTCTTTTCACATGAACGTGATGCGAGTGAAGCAGGACGCGATCCCTGGAATGACCACACCCGTGTGGTTTGAAGCCACACAAACCGGCGATTTCGAGATCTCGTGCGCTCAGCTGTGTGGGCTTGGTCACTATCGCATGAAGGGCTTCTTTAAGGTCGAGACTGCCGAAGAGTACGCCGCTTGGATGGCAGAGCAGGCAGCCTCAGCCGACTTCGAGGATTCCTACTACTAAAGCGTCCTGTCAGGAGGGACCAAAAAGGCCTGCCCAGCACAACGTGCCAGGCGGGCCTTTTTATCGGGGACGTAATCGGGGACGGGTACCGATTGTTTGGGGTCGGGCATTGGGGCGGCCAGCTTGCACCGGCCGTATTCCGCCATTGGCCGTTGCAGGCTATGCTGCGACGATGCTTGCTTCTCACCGTTTCCGGATCCGCCTCCCCATCTTCGGCATGGATGCCCGCCAGCTTTCGCTGATCGCGATGGTCGTCGCCTTAGCTTTCTCGGTCGATGCCCAGGCGTCGGAGTACTTACTCGGTTATCGCATTGAGCTGCTGCCCGACCAGGGCATCGCCCGTGTTGGGATTTCGCTGGGCGGAGATCCAAAGGCTCTGCCATCGCGTCTTGAATTCACGATTGAGCCCGGCCGCCACAGCGCCTTCTCGGGTACCGGTACCGTTCGTACCCCCACTGAAGAATCGGTGCGCTGGGAACCGCCGAACACGGGTGGACGTTTAAACTACGAATTCCGTATCGACCGCGAGCGCGGGTCCAAAGGCTACGACGCTCGCATGACCGCAAGCTGGGCGTTGTTCCGTGCCGACCACCTCGTGCCGTCTGTCACCGTGCGTGCGCCCGCTGGTGCCGAGTCGGTTGCAACCGTCGAGTTCGTGTTGCCCGACGGTTGGTCGGTGCTTACCGCGTATCCGGAGATCGACCCGCTGCATGTTGGGCAGGGTGGACAGGACGCGCACGGTCGGAAGGTTGCGCAGGGTACGATTGACGACGCTGACCGTCGTTTTGATCGCCCCAAGGGATGGCTTTTCGCTGGCAAGATCGGCAGCCGCCGTGAAACGATCGCGGGCTCCGACGTGGTTGTGGCCGGTCCTACCGGGCAGGGGCTGCGTCGGGTAGATACGCTGGCGATGTTGAACTGGACGCTACCGCATCTCGCCAAAGTTTTTCCGAACTTGCCGCCGAGGATTCTCATCGTCATGGCCCGCGATCCGATGTGGCGCGGCGGGTTGTCGGGTCCCAGGTCGTTGTTCTTGCACGGCGATCGTCCGTTGATCAGTGAGAACCGCACCAGCACGTTGCTGCACGAACTCGTTCACGTTCTCTCGGGCATTCATGCTGACCACGAAAGCGATTGGATCGTTGAGGGCATGGCTGAATTCTACTCGACCGAGATACTGAGACGGTCGGGCGGGATTAGCCAGGAACGCTTTGAGAAGACGATGAAGCAGCTTGCGGCCTGGGGGCGACGCGCAAAAACCCTCTTCGTGACTCGTTCCACGGCGGAGACAACCGCGCGCGGTGCCGTTGTTTTTTACGACCTTGACCGCGAAATTCGCGAGGCGACCGGCGGCAAAAAAAGCCTGGATGACGTCGCTCGGAAGCTGGCCAGTACGGTGGGCGACGTGACGTTC
>JBLFWR010000070.1:0-16564 GCA_047611725.1 Binatia bacterium
GTGGGCTTGGCGCCAGCTAGTGCGCTGGAAATCGCTGCGGGCTCGCGCGATAAGGGCCGGTCTTAAACCCTGCTCAGGAGCTGAACCGTGACGACCATCGTTAAGAAAACCGGCCACTTTCTCGAAGATTTCAAACTTGGACAGGTGTTTCGCCACAAAGGTGGAAAGACCGTCAATGAGGGGCTGTTCAACTCGTTCACCGAGTTCAACATGACCACCAATCCGCTGTCCAAGAATCGCGAATATGCGCGTTTCTACGGCTACGACGACATTCTATGCCCGCCTGGATTGGTGATGAACGTCGTGTTTTCTCAGACCGTAGAAGACATTTCTGAGAACGCGCGGGCGAATCTCGAATACATCGACATGAAGTTTGGTGCGCCGGTCTACCCGGGCGACACGCTTGAGGCCGAAACGACGATCTTTGGCATCAAGGGATCGTCGAAAGATAACGACCGCGGCATTGTGCATGTGTCGAGCGTAGGCCGGAAGCAGACCGGAGAGGTCGTGATCGCTTTCCAGCGCAAAGTTCAGGTTTGGAAGAGCGACGTCGAAGCTGCGATCGACGCGGGCGAATTGGAAAGCAAGCCCGTTGTGGATTGTGATCTGTTTCTTCCTGCCTTTGATGCTGGTCGCGACTATGCCTCGAAGGCGCATCTATCGAACGGCGATACCTACTTCGAAGACTTCACCAGTGGCGATGTGTATGAGCATTCGCGGGGTCGCAAGATCACGGAAGAACATATTGCGCTGACCGCTCAGCTCGACAACACGTCGCAGGTGCACTGCAACCAGCACCTCATCAACTCGAACCCCGACAAGTACATTGGTGGACAGTTGCTGATTTATGGAGGTCTGCCGTTCAACCTGTGCCTGGGTATTTCCAGCCCCGATACGTGGGACAATTCGCTCGGCGATGTGATCTACACGACCGGTCGTCACACGGCTCCGCTGTTTGCCGGCGACACCGTGTTCGCGGCGACGGAAATTCGCGGAACGAAAGACTACCCTGGCCGTGACGATCTCGGAATTTTGGAAACCACGCTTCGTGGCCACAAATTCCGTGCGCCTAAGGAAGGCGAAGACGGCCCGCAGAAACTGGAGATCTTTGTTTTGCAGCGCGAGATCGCGGTCAAACGACGAAGTAACTACGCGTGAGTAACATCACAGTCGTGTCTGTGAGCGAACACCTGCTGGCGCGTGCGGCGCGGCGTGGAATTGATGGCGGCATGGCCGTAGCTCTGGACTACGGTGACGTGAATGCAGAGTGGGTGGCGTTGGACACCGGTGCCGCAATTGTTGATCGCTCGGCCCGGCGCTTAATCGAGGTCACGGGCGACGAACGCGCAGATTTCTTGCACGGTCAGGTCACGGCCGACGTTCGTGGTTTGGTGGCTGGCGTTGGTGCGGCGGCCGCTGTGCTCAGTGCACAAGGGAAGGCTCTCGGCTTGTTTTCGGTGTTCGCCGAAGGGGAGCGGTTGCTGCTGGCAAGCGATACCGCGTCGAGTTCAAACCTGCGCGAAGCACTTGAACGCTTTCTGGTTGCCGACGACTGTGAGTTCGAGGACCTCGACCCTGGTGATGGCCTCGGGTTGATCGGGCCCTGCGCGGGCGAACTGCTGGCCGGTCTCGGAGTGGTGATTTCTGCCGGGTGGTCGATTGGGCGAGCGACGCTTGCCGATACGCCGCTGCTCGTTTTTTCGCGCGGCGATCTGCGCGTGCCCTCATTCGAATTGATTCCCGAAGATCCGGACGCCGACCTGGTTCCAGTTTTCACAGTGCTCGAAGCTGCGGGCGCGGTCCTTGTTGGTCGCGACGCCGAGGAAGTGCTGCGCATTGAAAGCGGTACGGCACGCTATGGCGTCGATATCGATGAAGGCCGTTTGGTGGTCGAAGCGCGTCTGGAGTGGGCGATTCACTTCAACAAAGGATGTTACGTCGGGCAAGAGGTCGTGGAGCGCGCAGTGTCGCGTGGACGCCTGAACCGCGAACTGGTGCTTCTCAATCTGGCTTCCGATCAAAGCGCTCCGTGGCAGTTGCTGGCAGGTTCGAGCAGTTGCGGTGTGAAGCCCGGCGACAGTATCGCAGGTGGAAACGAGAAGAATGTCGTTACATCGGTGGCTGTCTCACCGCGCTTGGGTCCGGTCGCATTGGCCTACGTAGGGAAAGACTCCACCGGCCAAGGTGCCGAGGTCGCGATCGACACGGCGGCGGGCCAAGTTTCTGCGAC
The DNA here is from genome assembly GCA_047611725.1 of Binatia bacterium. GTDB lineage: Bacteria > Desulfobacterota > Binatia > UBA1149 > CAITLU01 > JBLFWR01. The sequence continues at coordinate 2,231 of JBLFWR010000070.1, forward strand.
GGTTCTGGCTTGGCCACGCCAACGTCGGCTTGCTGGGCGCGATGGCTGATCGACCTGCGTTCCTCGTCGCGGGCGACATCGACGGTTTCTTTGCGCTGGCGCTGGACAACTTGATCCAGCTGCTGGTGATCGTCGGACTGTGTGGTGGTGTGCTTGGTTTCGGCCCAGAGCTTTTGTTTGGGCGAGTTCTTCCGGGCGCTGCCGTGTCGGTGCTGGTCGGCAATCTCTACTACGCACGGCAGGCACGCCGCTTGGCTGCTCGTACAGGTCGCGACGATGTCACCGCGCTGCCTTATGGGATCAACACCGTCAGCCTTTTTGCCTACGTTTTCCTGGTGATGTTGCCGGCCAAGCTTGCCGCACAAGCCGCCGGGATGGACGCCGATGCCGCGGCGCTGATTGCCTGGCGTGCCGGCCTGGCTGCCTGCTTCGGCAGCGGCTTGTTGGAACTTGTCGGCTCGTTCTTCGCCGACTGGCTGCGCCGCCATACGCCGCGCGCTGCCCTGCTCTCGACCTTGGCCGGTATCGCGGTTTCGTTCATCGCCCTTGGCTTCCTGTTCAAAGCCTTCGGTTCTCCCATTGTCGGTTTGACGACATTGACCGTGGTGCTCGTCAGCTATTTTGGCAAGGTACGCTTCTTCGGCAACGCTCCGGGTGGATTGGTGGCGATTGTTCTCGGCACGATCTTGGCGTGGGCGACTGGCTTGGCGGGAACCAACCCCGAGGCTTGGGCGACCGCGACGGCCACGATCGGTTTTAAGCTTCCGGCCCCGGCCTTTGGTGAGATCGCGGCCGCGATCGGAAGTGGCGATTTGTTGGTTTACCTGGCGGTGATTGTGCCGATGGGGATCGTCAACGTTGTCGGGTCGCTACAAAACATCGAAAGCGCCGAAGCCGCAGGTGATCGTTTCGAGACTGCGCCCGCGCTTGTAGCCAACGGAGTGGGCACACTTGCGGCCGCCGCGTTTGGCAGTTGCTTCCCGACCACCATCTATATTGGCCATCCCGGCTGGAAGGCCATGGGCGCCCGCACGGGCTACTCGGTGCTCAGTGGCTTGTTCATCACGGTGATTTGCCTGACAGGAACCGTCGGTGTTCTCGCTTACGCGATACCGATCGAAGCTGGCATGGCGATCGTTATTTGGATCGGCATCATCATCGTTGCCCAGGCGTTCGAGGCTTCGCCGCGCGAACACATGCCCGCAGTGGCAGTCGGCATGCTTCCGGGTATCGCTGCGTGGGGCACACTAATGATGAAGCAGGGGCTTCGTGTTGGTGGTTACGGTTCGCCGGATGGTCCGGCCTTTGGCCCGCATTTGGAACCTGCGTTCGCCGTTTTTGATGTCTCGGCTCGCGGTGCTTTCGCACTAGAGCAAGGCTTTATCTTTACAGCGATGATCCTGGCCGCGACAACAACTGAGATCATCGACCGCCGTTTTCGGCGCGCGGCCGTTTGGTGTTTTTCGGGTGCGGTTATGAGTTGGTTCGGCTTGATTCACGCCTACGACTACACCCCCGGCGATACGTTCGTGCGGTTGGGCTTTGGGGCTGGCGCTGAGTGGGCGCTGGCTTACGCAGCGGCCGCTGCGTTTCTGGTGGCCGTACCGTGGATCGCAACCAACACCGACGCTCCAGTGCCGTGAACCGTATGCGTCGCCGGGTTCCCTATTTCGCGTACGGCTCCAACTTGTGTGTGGAGCGGATTCTGGCTCGAACGCCGTCGGCCACGATTTTGGCTCGTGGTTGGATCGACGGCTATCGTCTGGCGTTTCACAAGCGCAGTCGCGATGGTTCGGGAAAGGCGGACGCATTTCACACGGCCCAAAAGGGCGACCTGGTTTGGGGCGCGGTCTACGCGTTGGCCGCTCGCGACAAGCCCGTCATGGATCGCTTCGAAGGCTTAGGGAAGGATTACGAGCAGCGTCTGGTAACGGTACGAACCGATGCGGGCTATCTGGTGCCCGCGTGGGTTTACACCGCTCACCCGGCGACGTTGGATACGACGGCGCGTCCATACGCTTGGTACAAGAACTTCGTTGTCACCGGAGCCCAGCAACACGGTCTTCCCGTGCGCTACCAGCAGCATCTAGCCGCGGTGGAGTGTCTTCAGGATGAAGACGAAAAGCGTAATGCCCGCGAGCGTGCGGTCGTAAGCGGAAGGCTCGTGGCGAAAGGACGGCGGATCTTGAAGAGTGTCAGTACTGGAATGCAGTTGTACGGTCACGATTGAACACAGTGGAGAAAAGTTTTGGGCTTTACTATTGAACACAACCTCGAGATCGACGCTCCCATCGCTACGGTGTGGGCTGTGATTACCGACATGGCCGACTACTCCGAATGGAACCCGTTCGTGGAATCCTGTCGCTCGACGCTGGTCGTTGGCGAACCTATTGATATGCGCGTGCGAATGTTCGAAGGCTTCGCGCAATCGCAGCGTGAGTTCATTCAAGAACACGTGCCGGGCCAACGGCTGTGCTACGGCCTTGCCCCCATGCCGCTAGGAGCTTTGGCGAGCAGGCGATGTCACGAGGTCACATCGATCGCTTCTGACCGAACTCACTATCGATCACATTTTGAGCTTTCTGGTTGGTTGGCACCGGTTGTGCGAGCCCTCCTAGGCCGACGACTCGAACACGGATTCCAGAGCATGTCGGAAGCTATTGGCGAGCGCGCCAAGTTCTTGGCCACTGGCACCGAGGGGATGCAATGAAAACGATAGAGCCTAGTTCGCAGGGTTTAGAAGCGTTCGTCAGCGTCGACTTGAACGAGCCAGTCGTCATGTTGAACCTGTTGCGCTATCGCGAACAGGCGGTTTACCCCGATGGCTTTGATGCCGAGCCTTGTACCGGAAGACAGGCGTACCAGCGCTACGGCGAAGTCGCCGTCGAGCGAATCGCCACCGTTGGAGGCGAAATTGTATGGATGGGAACGGCGAAGGCCAGCGTGATCGCTCCAGAGGGTGAAGACTGGGATGATGTTGTGCTCGTTCGCTACCCGTCGCGCTCTGCGTTTCTCGAAATGATCGCGCAGCCCGAGTATCTTGCGGCCGCACCCCACAGAACAGCCAGCTTGGACGACTCTCGGCTGATTGCCACTGCCCAAGTTCTTCCCTAGCGGGGCCCCCGAATAGTTTCAAGGACAGCGGAGAACGACGACTGATGGAAGGATTGCGACTACCAAGAAAGATTATGGAAGAGCCGGGAGCCCAGCGTTTTGCTGACGAGCTCGCGGCTTGTTCCAGGCCGCTTTGGGCCGACAGTGAACTCGGCGTTCCGCATTTGGATGTTTCCGAAGACGTGGTGACCGTGCTTCGCAGCGTTCAATCGTCCGGTCGGATCGTTCGCGGCATGGAAGGTGCCGAGCGAACACTGGCGGCCGAAGACCGGGGGCTGAAACACGCAGATCGAAGCAGTGGCGTGGAGCGGGGCGGACGTGTTTCCAGGCTGCTGGTGCTGGCGAACGACGGTTCTGAACGGTTTTATCACGATGTTGAGGCGCTGCTGCGTCGCCATTGGCCGCGGGTTCTGGCGCTTCGTTTGGCAATGGATGAGAAAGACCTAGGCGAGATGCTGTATGGCCCCGACCAACGCGCGCGTCTGATTCTGGTGGAACACAAGAGCTCCGTGTCGGCGGTTCTTCTCGCGCTTGCCGCGCGTTGGGAGAGTTCCGGCGAAGAAAGCCCGTAAGCTCGAGGATATCGTTCGGTGGCCCGGCGAAGCGTCTTTGATTTCTTCAGCACTCTTACTCTCCGACCAGGGCTGGGGTTTCGAACCGCAGCGGTGGCTGTCGGTGTCTTGGTGCTCATTGCGTCGCTATTTTCGCTGGAATTAATACTGCGTGCTACCGGCCGCACAGCGTGGAATCTGCAGCCCATCGAAATTCTAATAGAGCCGGGCGGTGAGTCTTACGATGCCCGACGAGGTTCTTGGCTATCGTCATCGGGCCGGTCGATTCGAAGTGAACCAGTCGGGGCTACACTTCGTACTCAATCATGGTGACGACACTCTCCGCGTTACCACTGGTGGATCGTTGGGCGGTTGCCACGACGATCGACCGCAGATTTGGATTCTTGGAGGGTCGTTCACGCATGGCTGGATGGTGAACGATTCGGAGTCGTTCCCCTGGATTGTTCAAACGGACTTCCCACAATACTGCGTGCGCAACTTTGGGGTCAGCGGCTACGGAGCGGTGAACTCTTTACTTCAACTGGAGCAGGAGTTGACGGCCGGTGAGAAGCCGGCTTTGGCCGTCGTGGCGTACGGTTCGTTCCACGACCGGCGTAACGTTTTCTCGCGCGAGCGTCGCAAAACGTTGGTGCCCTGGAGCCGTGTCGATTTTTGGCCGCATCCAAAGGCCAGCATCGATTCTGACGGTGCTCTTGAGCTTGCGATGGTTGACGTTGAGTATTCTGCGTTTCCCGGCAACCGGGCGCTGGTTTTGGCCAACTTTATCGAAAACGCTTGGAATCGGTTCGAAAGAATCCTGCTTCGCGAACGCGAGGTAACCCTGGCGATCCTTGAACGAATCGAAGGCATCGCTGTCGAAGCGAACTTCGATGTGTTGATCGCGACGCTGACACAAGACTCCTCTACGGAAGCGCTACTTGGAGTGTGCCGCGAGCGCGGCTGGTCGGCCGTCGACATTTCTCACGACTACTTCGACCCGAAGCTGAACACTTGCCCACCGACGGGCATCCGAATGCTCGCGGGCAACGTCTTTACGCGAATGGGTTAATCGAAGGCATTACGAGCTGGCAAGAAGCCCAACCTCGTTCCCGATCTCGTTAGGCGTTTTGACGACTAGAGCTGGCGCGTTAGCCCGAACAACACGATTCCGCCGCCGGTGTCGTAGTGTCCCGGCAGACCGAGGGCTTGATCTTCCGGAACATCGCGACCCTCGTGAAGCGAGTATCCGAACATCGTGTCGATGGTCCACTGGCCGTGATCAATCCCTGCGCCAAAACTGAGGCGGACATCTTCATTGTCGAAGACCAAGGGGGTGACCCCTCGCGTTCCAACAATGCGGTTGGACTTGCTTGCACCGGCGCGCAGCCGGACGCCCTTTTGCACGCCCTTGCGCACAGTCCATTCCAAGGAACCTCCCCATCGCCACTCGTCGCGGGCCTCGGGAATGAACGGTGCGTTGGCGTATGGTGTGGCGTTGAAACCAATGATCGAGTCGCCGAAGCTGCTGGAGTCGGTCCAACGAACGGTGGCGGAAACCTCGAGTGCGGGAAACAGCTGGTGAGATACACCGACGCCGATCTGGGCTGGCATACGCACCGATACATCAACGTCTTGGCGCCCGCCGTTTGGGTTCTCATTGCTGCCGTCCATCCATAGGCGTCCAGGAGTGCGCACGCCTAGGCCAAGGCTCCAGCGTTCGTGTGGATGCCAGGTCGCGCCGAACATGGCCTGCACCCCGGGGCCGCGAAGGGTGTAGCGAAATGTTTGGTCACCAATCGCGTAGCGGTTGCGGAGATGTCCGAACAGGGCGATGAGCTCGGCGCCGAGCGCGAGTTGATCGTTCACCTGGTAGGAGATGGCCAGGGGGAAACCAATGATGGTCGTCTCGGCGTGAAAATCGGCGGGAACACCAGCCGCAGGGTTGGCCGGGAAGTCGTAGTTTGCGCCGGAACTCCCGTAGCTGCCGAACCCCCAACGCCAACGCCAGCGGCCCGGCCCGGCGAAAGAAACGGCGAAGTCGGGGATCACCGCGACCACATCATTTGTGGAAGAGTAGCCGCTATCGGTGTTGATCTTCTCGCTGCCCCAACCGACCCCGAGTCCGCTCGAAACTACCGTTCCTTGGAATGCAGCTAGGCCAGCCGGGTTGATGAGAAGGGCTCCGGCGGGATTGCGGGGCCTGGCAATCGAAGCCCCATTCAAGCTCATATCGGCGGCGCCGGTGGCCATGGGCAACAGCGCTGAAGCGTCGCAGCTCCATGGTGCAAGCAAAGGTAAGAACGTTAGTGCCAATCCCATGAATAGGAATTTTTGTTGACGCGTTTTGCTGCTGGTGTGGTTTCGTACGCGCAGCTTCGAGTTGCTGAGTTTTGGCTCGGCAGTCTTCATGTTTGCGCTCGACGGCGCGATCCTATCGCTTGGTCGATGGATGACAAACGGTTGTCACGCCAACACCTTCGTCGACCGAGTTGTTGTGCGACCTATCGTCGATCATCAGGTGAGTTGCAAAGCCACAGCTTCGTTTGCGCGCCGGTGCGTGCGAGAGATTAGTTGATGGACCCGTTGACGTTAGTGGGATTGACACTAGCCGTTTTCGCGACTGCGACCTTATCGGGCATGGTTGGGATGGGCGGCGGAGTGACGTTGCTCGCGATCATGGCGGCGACGATGCCACCGCCTTTGGTCGTTCCACTGCACGGGGTTATTCAGCTTTTCTCCAACGGTACACGGGCGTTTCTGTTTCTACGCCACGTGCATCATCGAATTTTTGCGTTCTACATGATCCCGGCTGGCTTGGGCGTATTCGTGGGGGCCCGTTGGTATGTCGGTTCGTCGCTTCCTTGGTTCAAGCCGGTCATCGGAATTTTCATTATTGGATATCTTGCCACGGTGGTCCGGAAGCCGGCCGCGGTCCGCATGCCAGTGTGGGGATTCGCGATCCTGGGGGCCGTCACGGGTACGGCGGCTTCGCTGATAGGGGCAACCGGTCCGTTGATCGCGCCGTTCTTCTTGCGCGATGACATAACGAAGGAAGAAGTCGTTGCGACCAAGGCTGCGGTTCAGGTCGTTACGCATTTGGCCAAGCTCCCCGCATTTTTTGCGTTGGGATTCGCCTATGGTGCCTGGGCGCTGGAGCTGGTTCCGCTTTGCGTGGCCGCGGTTGCCGGGACGATGATGGGAAAACGGTTGCTCACACGCATGGACGCGGAAGTTTTCCGGCGGTTCTTCATGGTGGTGCTACTTGCGATCGCCGTTCACTTGATCGCAAGCGGCATCGGCTAGCGTGTTCGGCTAGCGTGGTTGATGCTCGCTAGGTCGGAGGATGGAGGCGTCGCGGAGTGACTTCGGCGGATTGATCGCCGTTGAACAGCGATACGACCCCGTCCTGGATGTTACATTGAAACGAAGCGCCGCGGCTGGCCAGCTCTCCGAGTCCGATTGTGTCAGACCAGGGCATTTCGAAAACTGTCAGGTTGCGCGAGCGAGTCAGACTCTTTTCATTTGCAGCCCACCACGCGTCGACTTTCCCGCCGCCGTAGCAATACACCATAACCTCGTCGGCGCGACCGCAAGCGCGACGTACCCGGCGTTCGTCGGGAAGGCCGAGATCGATCCACTGCTCGATTTCACCCGATAGCGATCGCCTCCAAAGATCCGGCTCGTCTTCGGTTGAAATTCCAGCACCAAATTCAAGGGATTCGTGCGCGTTGAGGGCGAACGCGAGGATGCGCATCATCATACGGTCGTCGGATTCCGAAGGGTGGCGAGCCACGGTAAGTGGATGCGATTCGTAATAGCCGCGATCCATGTCGGCGATTTCAAGATCAATTTTAAAAATTGTGGATTTCAAAGCCATGCGAATTCCGTGACCCTATTTCATTGGTTTGGCGGACGGCTGACTGCGAAACCGTCTGCTTCGAATATCGGAACGCCACCAACGATGGTTGCGAGCACCTTAACCTCGGCCAGGTTTGTCGTTGATGCCACGGGATCACGATCCAGCACAATGAGATCGGCGAGTTTCCCGACTTCGATCGAACCGACGTCTTCTTCTCGGAAAACCTGCCAGGCTGCATCGATGGTCATAGAACGCAGCGCACGCTCGGCGCTGATTCGCTCAGCAGAGCCCAACACCGCGCCCGATGCAGTACGTCGTTCGATGGCAGCTGCTGCAGACAGCCAGGGGTCCATCGGGACCACAGGAGTGTCCAGATGTGTGGTGTAGCGCAGCCCGGCGGCGTCGGCACTGGCAAGTGGGCTGATGCGCGCGGCCCGTTCCGGACCGAGAAAAACGTCACGATGACGATCGCCCCAATACCAGATGTGAGCCGCGAAGAAGCTCGGGGTTACCTCTAGTTCTCGGGCGCGCTCGATCTGGTCGTTGCGCATTGTCTGGGCGTGAATGAGGATCGTGCGTCGCCCTTCGCCGGGATATGCGGCGCGCGCGATTTCTACAGCGTCCAGTATCATGTCGATCGCGGCGTCGCCGTTTCCATGAATGGCCACCTGCCGTCCTTGCCCGAACAAAGTGGTTACACGATCGATGAGAACGCCCCGTTTTAACGTCGGCTCACCGCGCCAATCGGCGTTGGCGTAAGGTCCATGGGTGGCTGCGCGATAGTAGGGTTCTCGCAGAAAAGCGGTGTATCCCTGGATCGATCCGTCGGCGATGAGCTTGGTTGCTCCGAGCCGCAAAAAGGCTCCTTCTTCGACTCCCATCTCGTCGCGCGCCAGTTTTTCGGAAGCGTCCCAATCTGGCCAAAGAACCAAGCGCAAAGGGATGGCCGCGATTCGCGCTCCCAAGACGAGCCCGTCGATCAGGGTTTCGGTGGCCAGTCCGTTCTGCGCGGTTGTTACACCGGCCTGGGTGTACAGCTCAAGCGCGCGCGCAAGCGCTGCGCGCTTGTCGGAAAACCCGACATCGACCGAACGCTCCCGCAAAGGTTCGCAAGCTGTTTCGTAGAGAACCCCGCTTGGTCGCCGACTGTTTGGTTCCCGTTCGATCAGGCCGCCGTCAGGGTCGACGCTGTTTTCGTCGAGGTCGAACGCGGCAAGCGCGGCGGAGTTGGCCACGCCCATGTGGCCAGAGACATGCAAAATGAAAATCGGACGATCCTTCGAAACGGCGTCCAAATCATCGCGGGTCGGGTGACGCCCTTCGCCCAGGAGTGTGTCGTCGTAACCGAAGCCGAAGATCCAGTCATCGTCGGGCTTGGCCTCCAGCTCCAAACGCAGCCTTGTAAGCAATGTCTCCATGTCGGCGACGTCGCCGATCGGCGGAGCGTTGAGATCGACCGCGATGGCATCGAGGCCAGCGCCTGGAAAGTGCCCGTGGGCCTCAATGATTCCAGGCATCAAGGTTCGACCTCCGAGGTCAGTGATAACAGTTTGTGGTGGGGCGGCGGCGAGAATTTCCGCATCGCTGCCCACCGCGGCAATGCGATCGCCAGCAAGCAAAACCGCCTGCTTCGGGAGTGTGTCCGCGCCCATCGTAAGAACGCTCCCCCCTACGAAAGCCTGATGAGGTGGAGGGGAAGGGCGTAGCCCCCCGGCTAGAATCCACGAGGCTAAAGCGGCCGCTATCCCGATCGCTACGGCCACAATCGAAAGGGCAATTTTGATAGGCTTTTTCATGAACTCGCTCTTGCCCTATACCTCGGCGGTTGCCGTTGCACTCTGAGTCTCGAAAGAGACCGGAGCAGCCACGCAAAAATTTGGAGGAACGCGTCCATGCCGAGTTTGAACGATCGCGCGGTCAACAAAGATCCGCTTACCCCGCTGGTGCTGCTGGAACGAACAGCCCGAGTTTTTCCAGAACGCGCCGCAGTCATTCACGGCGACGTGACCTGGACCTGGCGCGAGTTCGCCCACCAGGTTGGGATCATGGCTGCGTCTTTGGCGCGCGCGGGAATTAGGCCTGGCGATCGTGTCGCGATCCTGTCGCCAAACACCCCGTGGCATTTGGTTGCGCACTTCGCAGCGCCACTGCTTGGTGCGCCACTAGTGTCGGTGAACACAAGACTGGCTGGACGAGAGATCGCGTACATACTCGGGCACAGCGGCGCCAAAATCCTACTTGTTGATCCCGAACTCGCCCCAGCTCTTGACGCTTACCGTGCGGAGTTGTCGTCTTTGGAACGAGTCGTTGAGATCGGTGATCCATACGCAGGTGTTGCAGTTCGTGACGGGGAAGCAGCGTACGCCGATTTTGCTGCTGATGTTGAGCCACTACCGGTCGTGAACACGGTCACCGATGAAGACGCGATCATCTCAATCAACTACACCTCGGGTACCACCGGAATGCCCAAGGGGGTCATGTATACGCACCGGGGTGCCTACCTGAACGCCCTTGGTGAGATGGGTTCTCTGGGCCTGAGCAGGGACACCCGCTTCTTATGGACGCTGCCAATGTTCCACTGCAATGGCTGGTGTATGCCGTGGTCGGTAACCGGTGCCGGTGGAACGCATGTTTGCCTGCGGGGCGTAGACCCGGCTGAAATTTTCCGCCTCATCGATGCCCACAATGTAACCAACTTCAATGGTGCACCGACGGTACTTCTGATGTTGGCTTCTGATCCGGGAGCTGACGGCCGAAAATTTGATCCGCCGATTCACGTTTGCACTGGCGGGGCTCCGCCGTCGCCTACGTTGCTCGCGCGCATGGAAGGGTTGGGTATACGGATCACGCATCTGTATGGGCTCACAGAAACTTACGGCCCGCATGTAGTTTGTGAAATGCAAAGTGAGTGGGAGGGACTTGACGTCAAAGCCCGTGCGCGCGTGCTGTCGCGACAAGGCGTACCGTATCCGTTTTCTGTTTACCTTCGAGTGGTCGATTCCGACATGAACGACGTACCGGCCGATGGCGAAACCATGGGCGAGGTTGTTATGCGGGGGAACAACGTGATGCGCGGTTACTTCGAAGACGAAAAGGCTACGGCCAAAGCGTTCGAAGGCGGGTGGTTCCACTCTGGTGACGTCGCTGTGACGCACGACGACGGTTACATTGAGCTTCGAGACCGAAGCAAAGACATCATTATCTCGGGCGGAGAGAACATTTCGACGATCGAAGTTGAGAACACGCTTTACGAGCACCCTGCCGTTAGTGAGGTCGCTGTGGTCTCGATGCCACACCCGAAGTGGGGCGAAGTTCCGAAAGCCTTCATTACGCTGAAAGCCGGCATAACTGCGACAGAAGAACAGGTGATCGCCTTCACGCGTGAGCGTCTCGCACACTTCAAGTGTCCGAAAGCGATTGAGTTCTGTGAACTACCGAAAACCGCGACGGGTAAGATCCAGAAGTTTAAACTGCGCGAGAAAGAATGGGCCGGTCAGGACAAGGTGATCCAAGGCGTTTCGGTAGAAGGAGATTAGCGGGTCGGGCTTTCACCTGGCGCTGCTCACATGTAGGAACCGTGGATGGAAAAGCTCATTTACCTGGTCGAGTGCGAACCGGACGCCGGTCCCGACGCGCTGCGAGAACGAATTCTTTCCGACATCGCTCCGCAGTTACTCGAGCGAGGAGCCGAGAAACTTACGGTTTATGTCGAGGACTCCGCTAGCCAGACACCGGTACCCCTGACACCACCTGAAGGGGAAACTCGGGTACGCGCAGACATCTCACTCTGGTTAGATTGTCACGACCGGCGCGAGCCATGCGAAGAGCTTTTGCGCGACCTGGGAAGCGCTCTCCATGGCTATCTGGTCACGGAATCGCTTTACACAGAGTATGGTGGCAACCCGCATGCCGAGCCACGCCATTGGCCCGACGGCGAGCGTTCGCCCGGATTGACCATGCTTACACTCTTGGCGAAACCCGATCGGCTAACCTACGAGCAGTGGATCGAACATTGGTATGGCATGCAGTCGCCGGTCTCTGAGCGGTTACAGCCTCGCATCCGCTACGTTCGCAACGCCGTTGCGCGCGCGTTGACTCCAAACGCTAAGCCTTGGCTCGGAATTGTCGAAGAGTGCTGGGCCGCACCCGAAGACATCACCGATCCGCACCGGTTCTATCTCACCGGTGGTAGTGACGAAGTTCTAAATCGTAATCTAACCGAGATGCTCGAAAGCGTCGGCGGATTTCTCGAACTCGAGCAGATTCGATCGTACATGTTGAGCGAGTACATTCTCAGGAGCTGAATTGATGCGACGTTTCGATGGTAAATCGGTTTTTCTCACCGGTGCGGCTTCAGGGATCGGTCGAGCGACGGCGCTACGGCTGGCTGAAGAAGGTGCGCGCCTCCTTATCTGCGATGTTTCCGAAGAGGGGCTAGCGGCCACTGCAAGTGCGGCCGCTCGGTTCGGTGGTGAAGTTGTTGCGGAGCTTTGCGACGTCTCGGATGAGGCGGCGGTGAAAGCTCTAATCGCCTCGACCGCCGAGCGATTTGGAGGGTTGGACGTCTTGGCCAACGTCGCCGGTATTATTCGATATGACAATACGCATGAGCTTGCGCTTTCCGACTGGAATCGCGTATTGGCGGTCAACTTGACAGGGACTTTCTTGACCTGCCGCGAGGCGCTTCCGCATCTACTGGCCAGCGGTGGAAACATCGTCAACGTTGCTTCCATCGCGGCGACGTCGGGGCAGCCCTGGGCAGCGGCCTACGCTGCTTCCAAAGGTGGCGTCCTCGCGCTGACCTACAACCTGGCGGTTGACTACGCCCATCAAGGGCTTCGTGCCAATGCGATTCTCCCCGGCGGCATCACTTCGGGCATGACCGAATCATTTTACATGCCTGACGGCGTCGATCCGAAGTTGCTGAACCGCGCGATGCCGATGACCGGTTTGATTGGGCCCGAGGCGATCAGCGGTGTCATCGCGATGGTCGCGTCGAGCGATGGCATGCACATTAACGGCGAATCGATTCGTGTGGACGGAGCAACGAAGGCCTGAACCGCCGATGCGAGAACTTTTATTTGTCGGCGTTGGGGGATTTTTCGGGGCTTGTGCTCGTTACTTGGCCACAAGCGCCGTGCTGCGAGTCAGCGCCGCGAGCCCGGTCCCTTTGGCGACCCTCTCCGTTAACGTGGTCGGCTGCGCGTTGATCGGCGTCGCGGTTGGTCTAGCCGATGGGCGCGGCTTGCTCGCCGGTGAGACTCGCCTGCTCGCGGTTGTCGGATTCTTGGGGGGATTTACGACCTACTCAAGTTTCGGCCTGGAGGCGTTCGAACTGCTTCGGCGCGGTGCGATCGCAACCGTGGCGGCCTACATCGGCGCACATCTTCTTTTCGGGATCGGCGCGGTGGCGGCCGGTTACGCACTAGGTCGTTCTGTTTAGTCTCGTTGGGGGGCGGTGCGATTGAAGTTTCAGCGCTGTAAGATGGTTCGCGCGTTCTTGGCGAATTCTTCGGCGGCTTTCTTGTCTTCCTTCTCGAGGAGGTTCCCGACCGAGTAGGGGACGTCAATCCCGCGGCCAAAGGCGGGGCGGGCGCGCAAAGCATCTAGTCACCTTTTCAAATGGTCGAGCCCATCGATCGAAACCCCTGACCATTTGTAGGTGCGGGCCCACCACCAATTGGCGATATCTGCCAAGGAGAGGTCGGTGGCGGCAGGGATTTTCTCGGGGAAGTAGCGGAAGAACACGTTGGCCTGGCCCATCATCGGGCCTACTCCGCCCATCTGAAACATCACGCACTACAGCACGCACTACATCACCCGGGAGCGACCTTTGACGTCGGCCGGAAGAAGCCGCCCAGTCTTCTCTGCGAGATAGATCATGACTGCCCCGGATTCGAAGACCGCAAAGTTGTCGGCGTCGCGGTCAACGATTGCAGGGATTCTGCCGTTCGGGTTGATGGCGAGAAATTCGGGGGTTTTCTGATCGCCTACCATGAGATCGATCGCGTGGGTTTGGTAGGGGAGTCCAAGCTCTTCCAATGTGATCGATGCTTTCCACCCGTTTGGCGTGGCTGACGTGTAAAGATCTATCATTCAGTTTCTCTTAAGAGGCGCGCGCTGCGTCGCTTTCCAGGCGTGCGGCCACGCCGCTGGCGCGCCATGCGGCAACCAAGCGGCCCGTGGCGCTCGCAGATTCCTCGGATAGCGAGAGAAGGTCACCGGGCGTGTCGATGTCGATGGCGAAACTCCCGAGGGCTAGAAACAACAAACGGGCGTTTCGCTCGGCGCACGCATCACGGTGGGCGGAAAGGCTCTCTCCTTCAAATCGAAACTCGATCGAAGTGGGCGGTGATGTGAGCAGCGCGTTGGTGCCGGTGACGGACAGCGACGGTGCCAGAACGACTTGGTAGATGGTTGGATCGGTGGCGAACATGCCATCGATTTCTTCCGGGTCCAGCATCGGCACGTCGCCCGGAATCGTTAGCAGTCTTTTGACGCCGGAATCTTCGAGTTGGGCAGCGGCCATTGTCACCGCGCCATTGAGGCCACGCGGTGTTCCTTCGTTAATCGTCTCAGCGCCTCGCTCGCGAGCATGCGAAAGCAGGGACTCGTCGCTGCTCACGACTACGATCCGGTCAACGCTCGTAGCCGCAGTCAAGGCGCCAATCATGTCATCAAGCATCGCCAACGCGAGTTCAGCTCTTTGCGGTGCGCTAAGGCAGGAAGCGAGTCTATTTTTGCCGCCAGCGATGGCGCGTACGGGCACAAGTGCGGCGTTCACGGGGGCAGACGGTAGGTTACTCGTGG
>JBLFWR010000071.1:0-15960 GCA_047611725.1 Binatia bacterium
TCGCTGTCTGCATCAGCTTGATCGGTATTAGCGATAAGTGGGCAGTTGTCGTCAACGTCTGGAATGCCATCACCATCAGCGTCTTCACAAACATCGCCTATACCATCGCTGTCTGCATCAGCTTGATCTGCATTAGCAATAAGTGGGCAGTTGTCGTCAATATCTGAAATGCCATCACCATCAGCGTCGTCGTCACACACATCGCCTATACCATTGCTATTTGCATCAGCTTGATCGGTATTAGCGATAAGTGGGCAGTTGTCGGCAACATCTGGAATGCCATCACCATCGCCGTCGTCACAAACATCGCCTATACCATCGCCATCTGCATCAGCTTGATCTGCATTAGCAATAAGTGGGCAGTTGTCGGCAATATTTGAAATGCCATCACCATCAGTGTCGTCGTCACATACATCGCCTATACCATTGCTATTTGCATCAGCTTGATCTGCATTAGCAATAAGTGGGCAGTTGTCGGCAACATCTGGAATGCCATCACCATCGGCGTCGTCACAAACATCGCCTATACCATCGCCATCTGCATCAGCTTGATCTGCATTAGCAATAAGTGGGCAGTTGTCGTCAACATCTGGAATGCCATCACCATCGCCGTCGTCACAAACATCGCCTATACCATCGCCATCTGCATCAGCTTGATCGGTATTCGCGATAAGTGGGCAGTTGTCGTCAACATCTGGAATGCCATCACCATCAGCGTCTTCACAAACATCGCCTATACCATCGCTATCTGCATCAGCTTGATCTGCATTAGCAATAAGTGGGCAGTTGTCGTCAACGTCTGGAATGCCATCACCATCAGCGTCTTCACAAACATCGCCTATACCATCGCTGTCTGCATCAGCTTGATCGGTATTAGCAATAAATGGGCAGTTGTCGTCAACATCTGGAATGCCATCACCATCAGCGTCTTCACAAACATCGCCTATACCATCGCCATCTGCATCAGCTTGATCGGTATTAGCGATAAGTGGGCAGTTGTCATCAACATCTGAAATGCCATCACCATCTGTATCTAGAGGGGGTGCGACAAAGGTCGTTATAGTAGAATCGTCATTATCATTTGCTGTACCTGAGGCATCGGTTACACCACCTGCACCAGTAGCCGTAGCCTGGTTGGTTACATTACCTGCCGCGACATCGGCTGCAGTAATGGTGTAGGTTCCTGTTACGTCTGAGTTAACAACTCCCACCGGCAAAGAAGCAATTGGGCTTCCAGTGATCACAAGCCCTGTCTTTGGGTCCGTTATCTCGACATTAGTCAAAGCCTCAGGGCCTGTATTGGTTACCGTAAAGGTATAGGTAATTACTTCCCCTAGAAGGCCCGTTCCGGTTCCCCCTATGCTGGCGGTTTTCACCAAGCCACAGGCTGGATTCGGCCCCAAAGCTGTCGAAGTAACACATGCTGGATTACCATAAATTACAGCGGTGTCAGTATTAACGGCTCCAAGCGTAGAGAACTGTCCGCCCGCCAGAAATACACCGTCTCCTGAGTTAGAGGCTCCGTTATTGGCGATAAAATATCCTGACACTTCAGAGGATGCTCCGATATTAACGGCACCAGCGGCGACACCAGCTCCAGCCATCCAAAAAACATTACAACGTTTCGCACCCCGATGTAGAATCATTTTGGTGTTAGCCTCGACATCAAGTGCCCCGGCAAACCTTAAAACAAATATAGCATCTGGATCATCCGCCGCATCAAGAACAATAGTTCCACCCACTGACCCTGCTGTGGTGATCTCATAAACCCCCGGAACAATGAATTCATTAAGAAAATCCGCACCATGAAGAGGGAGGGCTACCGGCCGCCCTGCGTTGGTGTTTGATATCGTAGGGTCCAAAAGCATAAGCGCATCATAGGCGTCACCTAAATCTAATGCCGCCTGCGCTGTAACAGCATTTATCGCCTCCTTAGTTCCGATATGAACTCCACCTTCGTAACCAAGTATAGCGGACGAATTTGATCCAATATCTCCACTAATCCCAGAAATATTAGTATTGCCGACTGGACCATTACTAGCAAAAAGTGCAAATTCTTTAACACTTCCTAAAACGTCAACGGGGCTAGCAGAATCACAACTCGACTCACAAAACACTTGGATGGTGCTAGCGTCAGGTGGAGGAGTTGCGGTAGCACCAAGGCCCAACGTTATAGCGCCAGCCATGCTAAACATTCTTCCTTCAAGGTTAACACCTGCACCAAGATCAACAGCACCGCCCTTTGAAAATAAAGTTCCTACTATGGTAGGTCCTGCAGCAATAGTAACAGCGCCATTAGCTAGCCAAAATACATTGGCAGATTTTACGCCACCGGTTAAGGTAATATTTGCAGCGCTGTCCGCTGTTAATGCTCCGTTAATTTTGAACACAAATTTGTCATCAGGCCCGCCGTTCAGGACAAGGGCTGGTCCTATAGATGCAGCGCTAGGTATGTAATAAACGCCAGGGGCTAGCGTTTCACTCGCGAAAATCGCGGCATGAGCAAGGCCAGACGGAGGATCAATGGCGTTAGGGAAATCAACAAAAAGCGAGTTGAGATGAATATACACCCTAAGCAAATCGAACTGCGCCTGCTGAGTCGCAGCATCCTGACTGTATACATTACCGGCGTAAGGTGGCCCAAATCCGATAGCAACTCCTAAGTTTGCGCCAACATCACCGTTAACGGTTCCTCCAGAATTGGTAATGTCACCCGAGCCAGTATAGGCCTCAAAACTCTCAAGTATTCCCAAATTAACAGTACTCGTTGATTGAGCAAAGCTTATTGTTGGAAACAATATTAGAGCAATAGCGATTAAGTTGGAAAAATATTTGTTCATATTCATATTGAGGCTCAGTCTTATATCCTTCCGCCGGCCGGATAACAATCCAAGATTTGTTTCAGCGCATTCTAGGTAGAGACGACTCTACCAATCATGCTCCGAATGGGGGCAGACGCCCGCGCCAACCGGCCATCATCAACCGTGGGCAGCGAACCACGGACGCGGGCCAGGCATTCTAGTTGACGTAAATTACGTTATCGAACACTGGGTCTGACGCGGCAGGGTGTTTAAACTACCTATCCGCAACTCCCGCGGAATGCGCTAGCCTTCGCTGGACGCACTATGGTGCCAAAAGTCGGCTTAACGGATTTCGAAACTAGAATAGCGAGTGAGCGTAGGGCTCGGCTGAGTTTTGGGACACTACGCGGATGGGCTAACCGGCCAGGACGGGTACTGGTCGTACTGGTCGGGAGCGTGGTGCTGGTTGTGCTGGTCGTGTTCGGCAGTGAGTCACAAGCATGCGTTCGTGATGAAGCAGTGGTCACCCCGCCTCGCCCTATGTGCCAAATGATATTTTCATTCATAAATCGAACGCGGAACACATCGTCGATCACGCCAACAAAAAACCGAGTTGGCTGTCCTCTGTCGTGCGGCGCCGGCGTTACAAAGTTGTCGGAAGGGCCAATCGGTATCTCAAGTTCCCCGCCGTCATTTTCGTAACCGAAAACGGCCTCGTAGGAGGCCTCGCCTAGGTCGATGACACAAACAGTACCGGAGATCTGTTTATCGGAGGGCTTCGCGAATGCCTGGCCAGCCGCTACGCCAAGGGTGCATGCTACAATCGCGCAAAAAAAACGGCGCCAAACAACGGCTGGCAGCTTAAATTCATGATCCACTTTGTCGGGTTCATGCCTAGCTCTAAGCAAAGTTTGTGCCTAACACTTGGATCGGCCCCAACCTGCAGGAATCGCCGCGGTCCGACAGTGATATCGAAACCAAGGCAATGAAAAAAATGGGCCGATCCCCCCGCCCGAAAATACAGTGTTTGCGCTGAGTTAGGGGGGCCTAGTCACCTTGGCTAGGCGCAGGGTTGATCAAGCGCGCCCGTCCCGCATTCTCGCGCGTCAGCTTTGCACGGTGTCCACGCGCAGTCAGGCCAGCCTGACTCGGTTCTTCGGGGGACACACTTTGTGTACGGCGACGATCAGAAATGTAGTATAGTGCTACACAATGTGTGTGCACCTCGTATAGGAGATCAGACGAGGAATTAATGAAAGGATTCATGTTCAACCTCCTAGAGGGGATTATTACCGCCGAGCACGGTGCAGACGCCTGGGACGACATACTCGATGGAGCCGAGCTCAAGGGCGCCTACACGTCCCTCGGCGACTACCGAGATGAGCAGTTCGCCAAGCTCCTGTGCGTAGTCGCGCTTCATCTTCGGGATTCCGAAGAGAACGTTCAGAAGTGGTTTGGAAAAAAAGCGATAGGACCCATGTCCGAACTATATCCGTCATTCTTTGACTGCCACGAGGAGACCCTATCTTTCGTGCTGACCCTGAACACCATCATCCACCCCCAAGTCCGCGATCTCTATCCGGGCGCCGTTGTCCCCGTATTCCGCTTCGAAACACTAGCGCAACAAGGGCTGGTGTTGCACTACCAATCGCCGCGCATGATGTGCAAATTTGCTGAAGGTTTAATCGAAGGGGCCGCCGAGTACTTCGGCGAGCACGTCTCCCTCCATCAACCAATTTGCGTGCACCACGGCGCCTCCGCGTGCGCGATCCATTGCACGTTTGGCCCCATCCGCGAATGAACGCCTCTCCTAGCAAACTGGAACTACAACGCGACCGCTACGCTCTTCGCTATGAGCGCGAGCGCGATGCGCGACACCAAGCCGAATCCATAGCCGAGCGTGCACTGAGAGAGATCACGCAGCGCAACCGCGAACTTCTATCGACGGCAGATCAGTCAATTCGTGACCAAGAAGCGCGTCTCCACGGAATCTTAGAAGGTGCAGTTGAGGCAATCATCACGATCACTGAGGAAGGCGTGATTGAAGAGGTGAATTCATCCACAGAAAAACTCTTTGGGTACAAGAAAGCAGAACTGCTCGGCGCGAACGTGTGGATATTGATGCCAGACTCTTACAGTAAAACAACACATAATTATTTGCGTACATACGTAGAGACCGGCGAAGCCAAGATAATTGGCGTCGAACGTGAATCACGAGGGCGGCGAAAAAACGGCAGTACCTTCCCTATCGGACTATCGATAGGGGAAGTCTGGCTAGGCGATCGCCGGCTGTTCACCGCAATCGTGCGGGATATCACGCGGCGCAAGATTGCAGAAAAACGCCTGGAAGAAACGCTAGCGGAACTTCAAAAAACTCATGATGGTCTGCTCGCTGTACTGAACGGAATGAACGTAGGATCGATACTCATCGACCCTGGCGGTCTTATCAGCTTCGTCAGCATCGATGCCATTTCTCTTCCACTACGGGACCCTATTCAGGCAATCGGCCAAAAATGGGAGGAGTCTCTCACCTTCGAGTCCCCAAGGATCCAAGCCATAGCAAGGTTAGTGGCTCTCGATGCAATTCACCGCCGCCCGATCGAGATCGACTGGGTTAATCCTCGCGGCGAAGCCCGGCATGCCAGGATCGAGATCAAGGACGACCCGCGCGAGGCTGGCGGATGGTTCTTGTTCATCTACGATCTCAGTGAACTCACAAAACTTCGCCAACTTCTAAGTAGCTCCAGTCAGGGACAGATGATCGGCAGCAG
Organism: Binatia bacterium; assembly: GCA_047611725.1. Lineage (GTDB taxonomy): Bacteria > Desulfobacterota > Binatia > UBA1149 > CAITLU01 > JBLFWR01. The sequence continues at coordinate 5,573 of JBLFWR010000071.1, forward strand.
CAACGCGATGCGGCAGGTCTACGATCAGATCCAACGATTGTCCTTCGGGAATTGGACGGTGCTCATTGAGGGCGAAACCGGCGTCGGCAAAGAACTCGTGGCACGCGCGATACACTCAGTGAGCACTCGCCAGGCTGGCCCCTTCGTTGCGGTCAACTGCGCGGGCATGGGAGACAGCCTTCTCGAAAGCCAGCTTTTCGGTCACCGGAAGGGGGCCTTCACGGATGCGATTGCCGACCAAAGGGGGATCTTCGAGGCCGCCTGCGGCGGCACAATCTTACTCGACGAAATCGGAGATATCTCAGACAAACTCCAAAAGACGCTATTACGCGTCGTTCAGGAGCGCGAGATATCACGCGTCGGGGAGAATAAAATCCGTAAAGTTGATGTTCGGATCCTCGTGGCAACCAATCGGGACCTGAATCATGAGGTCGCGGCCGGTCGTTTTCGGGAGGACCTGCTGTATCGCATAAAGGAGGCGCGCCTTAGAGTGCCTCCGCTTCGGGAGCGCGTCGAAGACATTCCATCACTTATTACAAGCTTTCTCGCCGAGCAACGGATGTCGGCAGGTAAGGCAATCTACGATCTCGACTCTGCGGCGCAGCGGGCGTTGGAAGCCTACCACTGGCCTGGCAATGTGCGAGAGTTGCGCAGCGCAATCAGTTTTGCCGTGATCGCCTGCGAAAAAGGACGTATCAGCGTCGATGACTTACCCCCGGAAATCAGGGTTAAAGCTGGGCTGCCAACTCCGAGAGGCCAAGACGGCCCGTCCAGGGCACTTGCTGCACCTGTCCCCGCGCGGATTCAGGACGATGAGTGTCTTCAAATCCTGGCCGCACTTGAATGGGCAGAGGGGAACCGCGCGCGTGCAGCGCGCAAGCTGGGAATCGGACGATCAACCCTCTACCACCGAATGCGCACGCATGGGATACCGGTCAAGAAGGCAGCACTAAACCGTTGATAGGGTCAAGGATTGGTCGTCCTGGACAGTTGGCTCGTCCGGCGTGAATTATCTGGAGAATCCTGGCTCTGCGGTGTGGCAGAGAGGCCTTTGACATATTGGCCGCGGGCGCCGATCAAGGCTCATGGCTGGCATAATCCGCGATCTCATCTGGCGACAAGGGTCGCACCTCTTCTCTATTCTTGAGAAACGGGCACGAGCTGGGCTCGATCAGCGAGTACCGGAGGCGAGGGGAGCGCCCGCGCCAACCGGCCATCATCAACCGTGGGCAGCGAACCACGGACGCGGCCCAGGCATTCTAGTTGACGTAAATTAGGCGGACTTCCTTCGCATGCTCGCGAAGGACCTGATTCTCCACGCGGAGGTACTCGATGACGTCTTGTTGGTTTCGATTCACCCTGAGTCGCGAGACGTCGAGCGGCGAACAAACGTGATCAAGAGGAACTGAAAATGCGGCCGAATCATGGCCAGGAGCCTAGCCGCAGCAACGGGTTTTGACACCCGATCAGCGGTCGGCCGAGTAATGGGACACTACGGGAATGAACCGGCCGAGCATTTATCGGGCGTTCGGTGACAAAGAGGCGATTTATCGTAAGGCGTTGGCGCAGTTCTGCGAGCGAATGGACGAAGCGGTGGAGCAGACCTTGTTCGCCGAAAAAGACGTTAGAAAAGGGCTGACCAACTTTTACTTGGCGGCGCTCGACGTTTACACGGCGGGCGAACAGCAGCTCGGCTGTATGGTCATGAGCACAGCGGCCTCGGCGGCGACGAGTCATCCCGAGATTCAGGCCGACCTTATGCAGGATATTCAGCAGATCGATCGAAAGTAGCGAAACGTCTGCAGCAGGCCATCGAAGATGGGCAGGTACCGTCTACCGTAGATGCAAAAACCTACGCTAGCCTCGCGCAAGGCATCCTCCAAAGTATGTCGCTGCGCGCGCGTGCGGGAGAGTCGAAAGCGAAGCTCCGGAAAATGGTTAGAACCGGAGTCGAAGTCCTACTGTCATAGCCGGCTTTCTTTGCGCTGGGTGGCGATCGGAAGATCGGCGAGGCGGGCCATTTCGCCGCGCGAAAACAGGGCAGGGTCTTCCAGAAAGTCCAGCATCATTGGGGTGCTGTCTTCGCCCCAAAAAACCTCACCATCGACGACGAAACTGGGAACACCGAATACACCGCGGCCGATCGCCTCCTCGGTGTTGGCCTTGAGTTGATGTTTAACGGCCGGATCGCCGATCCGCTGCTGCCAGTTCGAAAGGCCTAGCTGGTCCGCGAGTTTCGACAAGACAGCGGGGTCTTCTCCGTCGCGCCCCGCGCCCCAGACATGTTCAAAAACGGCGCGCACGACTTCAAGCTCGCTGCCCAACGCAATCGTCATGCGCAAGAGTGCCAGTGGGTTGAAGGGATGGCGGGGCGGAACCTTGAAGGTGATGCCACGCTTGGCGGCTAACCAATGGCAATAGCGATAGGTTTGACTGCGCTTGGCCGGGATCTCGGCCGGCCCCTTGCTGCCCCAATGACCGAGAAGGCCAGCGAAGAGAACCGGTTTCGCGCGAACGACCAGATCTGCCGGAAACTGGTCGAACAACGCTAGCTGGAGATAGGGGTAGGGCGATAGAACGTCGATGTACCAGTCGGCTTGGCGGGTCATGACATTGATCATTCACCTCCCGCGCCCCTGACGGAAGGCAAGGACCAGGTCATCAATTAATCGGTACCCGTCCCCGATTTGGAAAATCGGGGACGGGTACCGATTATCCGTTCGGGCCCCGCTTCTGCGTTGCCGTATCGATCGGGGCAGAATAGGCATGGCCCTTGCCTATGCACTGCCCAGATTGCCGACGAGAATCTCCATTCGGCTCCCGCTTTTGTATGCACTGCGCGGTGCCACTACCGGCGGTTTGCGATGGGTGTGGGGCACAGGCTCCTGACGATGCCCGGTTCTGTCCGCAATGCGCTCAACCATTGAGCGTTGCAGCTGCCCCGGCTGCCGGCCGGTCTTCTGCGGAACTTTCGCCGCGGATCTCGACGCGCCTGACTGAGCAGATTCTCCGATCCAAGTCCGCAGTGGAGGGCGAGCGCAAGCAGGTCACGGTGATGTTCGCCGACGTGCAGGGATCGATGGATCTTGCCGAGCAACTCGATGCCGAAGAGTGGAGTGCGATCATGCAGCGCTTCTATTCGATCCTGGCCGATGGTGTCGAGCGTTTCGAGGGGTTTGTCGATAAGTTTACGGGCGACGGAATTATGGCGTTGTTCGGCGCGCCGATTGCGCATGAAGACCACGCGCAACGAGCGTGTTACACAGCCTTGCACCTGCGCGACGAAATCACCCGCTACGCAACCGAGGTTCGACGCGAGCACGGTATCGGGTTCTCAGCTCGTATCGGAATTAACTCCGGAGAGGTGATCGTCGGCACGATTGGAATGTCGGGAGACGACCTGCGCATGGACTATACGGCGCAGGGGCACACGGTGGGTCTGGCGCAGCGAATGGAAACCCTTGCCGAGCCCGGCTCCTGCTTCGTGTCGGCTGCTACGACAGCGCTCGTGGGTGGTTATTTCGTGCTCGATGACCTGGGTGAATTCCGCGTAAAGGGCGTGGCTGAACCCGTGGGTGTCCATCGCCTCCAGGGCCTAGGCGACGCGCGAACACGTTTCGATGTTTCGCGTTCTCGTGGTCTTTCAAGTTTTGTCGGTCGCGAGGCGGATTTGCGTGGGCTCTCCGATGCGCTGGAGCAAGCTGTGGCTGGCAACGGTCAGGCGATCGGTATCGTCGCCGAAGCCGGGACCGGCAAGAGTCGCCTGTGTTTCGAGTTTCTCGAACACTGTCGTGAGCGTGGCATTCGCGTCTTCGAGGCGCGTGCGGTTGCGCATGGGCGCAACATTCCGTTTCTCCCCATACTCGAAGTCTTTCGTGCCTACTTCGGTGTTACAGCAGATGACGATGACGGGGCCGCGCGCGTGAAGATCGCGGGGCATCTGACCGTTCTCGGCGCGGATGCGGTCGAGAGCTTACTTACGGTCTACGACTTTCTTGGCGTCGCCGATCCGGAAAATCCGGGCCCGCGAGTCGAGCCCGAGATTCGCCAACGGCAGTTGGTTGGCGTGATGCGCCGAATCATCACCAGCGCGACACGCGAGCGGCCGACTGTCACGATGGTCGAGGACCTGCACTGGCTCGATCCAGCCAGCGGAGAGTTCCTCGAACATATGGTCGATGCCTGCGCGGGCACGCATAGCCTGCTGCTAGTCAACTTCCGTCCTGAGTATCGGGCCGCGTGGACTCAAAAGTCGTGGTATCGACAGGTGCCGCTCACGCCGCTCGATGAGACGGCGGTCGGCGTGTTGTTAGCCAGTTTGCTTGGCGACGACGAGAGTATCGTCGCGCTCGCGAGACCCATTCATGAACGAACCGGTGGCAATGCGTTCTTCATCGAAGAGGTCGCACAGAATCTCATAGAGGCGGGACACCTGGAGGGGACGGGCGGCGATTACCGACTCGTTACACCTCCGGATCGTCTGGAAGTTCCGGCCACTGTGAATACGATTCTCGCCGCGCGTATCGATCGGTTGGCCGACGGCGAGAAGCGTTTGCTACAGACAGCGTCGGTGATTGGCAAAGATTTCACCGAACGGTTGTTAGCTGCGGTAGCCGATGTTGACGGAGAGGAATTGAAGGCGGCTCTTGCCGTGCTGTGCCGTGGGGAGTTCCTTCTCGAGAAGTCGATCTATCCGGTCGTGGAGTATGCATTCAAGCATCCACTTACTCAGGAGGTGGCGCTGGGTAGCTTGCTGAAAGATCGGCGTCGTCACGTGCACGCGGCGGTCGCAGGCGCGATCGAAAACCAGAACACTGCGCGGCTCGACGAGCGTGCTGCCTTGTTGGCGCATCACTGGGAAGAAGCCGGCGAGGCTTGGCAGGCCGCGTGTTGGCACAAGCGTGCCGCCGAATGGGCTGGGGTCACGAACTCGGCTGAGGGCGTACGGCACTGGGAGCGCGTGCGCGCTTTGTCGCGATCGCTGCCGCAAACGCGCGAGATACTAGAACTTCGAGTTACTGCGTGCTTGGGCAATCTCAACCTTACTTGGCGGTTGGGAACCCCGATGTCTGAAGCCACGGCGATCTTCGAAGAAGGTCGCGATCTTGCACAAGAGGCGGGCGACACGCTGGCGCTTTCGGCGTTGCATGGAACCTACGCGGCAGCGCAGGGCCTAGTCGGTGGCAAAATGCTCGGGTACCTGCACCACGGTCGCGAGGCTACGCGTTTGGCCGAGCGAACCGATGACCAAGGGTTGCAGTTGGCGGCACGAAGCTTCCTGGCATGGGCCTGCCTGTTCTCCGGTCGATTGAGCGAGGGGCTCCAGTCGTGCGCGACCGTGTACGAGCGTCTTCCCGATAATCCGACACTTGGACGCGACTTCAGTGGTTACAGCCCTTACTCGTCGATCTTGAGTGCCGAAGGTTGGATGCTGGCTCGAATGGGGCGGCTCGACGAGGCGGCCGCTATTTGCGAACGGGGCTTTGAACTCGCGAGTTCACTAGGAGACGTGGAGATCTCTACGTGGGTACGGGCACCGCAAGTAGAGATCGCGGCCTCTCGCGGCGACGCCGTGGTCGCGTGGAACCTTGCCCTTCGGGCGCGCGAGACCGCTGAAAAGTCTAGTACTCCACAGTCGCTGGCCGTGGCGTCGATCAGTCTGGGTATCGCTCATCGCTTGCAGTCTGAGTGGGCCGACGCCGTTGCGGTGCTCGACGACGCCGTGGCTTCTATTGTCGCGGGTACCAATCGCATGTTCGAAAGCTGGGTTCGTTCCGAACTTTCCCGATCGCTTTTGGAATGCGGAGAACTCGACCGAGCGGAACGCGAAGCGCAGTCGGCGGTTTCGATTGCCAAAGAGCAGAGCGCCAGATCGGAAGAAGCGCGCGCATATATTGCGGTCGCGCGCACAAAGCTTCGCCGCGGTGGTGAAGCGGTGCTTGCGATTGCGGAGAACGCGCTTGGGCAGTCGGTTTTGCTGATTGAAGAGACGGGGGCAGAGGCCTATCTGCCAGAGCTGCACGAGTGCCGGGCGGAATTGGCTCGGCTACGCGGCGACGCCACGATGGCGACGATTGAAATCGCAGAGGCCCAACGGCTCTACAGCAAAATGAGCGCGCCGCTACAAGTGGAACGGCTGCAGCGCCAGTTAACCAGGAGACCAACGTGACGATTGCCATCGATGACCTCAAGCTATGCTACGTCCCCATTCGCGAAGCGCGAACAATGACCGGATTGCGGGTTGTGTTGAGTGCGTTCACGATTCCCGGTCCATGGCACGAGGCTTGTAAGGGGATCCTTCACGTTAAAGGCCTGGACTACATTGCCGTTAGGACTTCGAACGAAGACTCATCCGATGCGCTAGCGGGCATGGAAGATTCTCAGAGCGAACTTTTCGACTGGACGTCACAATCCAGCGCCCCTGTAATGGTGTGGAACGATGAGCGTCCGCGTTCGCTATGGAGCGATCAGCTCTATTTGGCCGAGCGGCTGAACCCCGAGCCGCGTTTGATCCCCAGCGACGCCGAACAACGCGTTCGTATGTTTGGATTGGCGAACGAACTCATGGGCGAAAATGGATTGGTGTTTAACAAGCGCCACTTGATGGTCGCTGGTCCTTTGGATTCGTTGCCGGAAGACAGTCCGGATCGCGCGTTCTGGAAGTTCCTAGGCGAGAAGTACAATTACGACAGCGCCGTTGCCGCTGCCGCCGCTGAGCGCATTGCTGGCATTGTCGAGATGATGGCGAAGCAATTGGCTGCGCAACATCGCTTAGGAAGTCAGTATCTGATCGGTGATTCATTGTCGGCGTTGGATATCTACTGGTCGACCAGTTGCGGGATCCTGCAGCCGATGGATTCTGAGCGCTGTCCCATGTCGAACAACTTTCGTGGCCCGTATGGCAACGAGGACCCAGGCATCGGAGCCGCTTTAAGTGCAGAACTCGTAGCCCACCGAGACTTCATCTACAAAACCCATCTGCAATTGCCGATCGTGTTTTAGAAAGAAATGGGGACAGGCATGGATATTTCGGAACTCAAGTTTGCTCGTAGCGAGGGCGTGGACATCGCCTATCAGTGTTACGGCACGGGGCCGGTGGTGATCAACATCCCGGGCTTGGTGGGTAACGTCGAACTCGCTTGGGAGGAAGAGGTTTATCGACGGGCGCGACACTATGTAGGGAAGCACATCCGCATGGTGGAGTTCGATAAGCGCGGAATCGGCGCTTCCGATCGCTTCGAGCAGGCTCCCACGCTGGAACAGAGAATCGGCGACATCGGTGCGGTAATGGACGCCGAAGGCGTCGAACGCGCGCACATCCTCGGACTGTCGGAAGGCGGCGTGATGGCGCAGTTCTTTGCAGCCCGACACCCGGAGCGCGTCGATCGGCTGATCCTCGTTAACTCCATGGCCGGCTTGTCGGCGTCCAAGACCATGCAAAGCCTCGACGAAACGTTTGCACCGTCTGCGGCGTCTGCGCTGGCGAACCTCCAGCAGATGATCGACACGTGGGGGCGCGACCCCGAGCACTTCGTTAACCTTTTTGCGCCGGCCAAAGCCGAAGATGCGGCCTTTGTACGGTGGTCGGGGCGATTCCAACGTCAGACCTGCACGCGGGCCGACCTTCAACGACAGTTCGACAACGTCCTCACTTTGGACGCGAACGATCAGCTCCAGGATATTCAAGCGCCGACCCTGATCATGAATGTACTGGGCGACCGCGTCATCCACCCAGCGATGGGGCGCTATTTGGCGGGAGCAATTCCCGGCGCAGTCCACGTGGAGTTTCCCGGGGACGATCATATGTTTTGGGTAGCGTCGGGATGGCAGCGCATTATGGATCGCTGGCTTGAGTTTATGCTCGGTCATGCGACGGAAGCACGAACCGAGAGACAGTTCGCGACCGTTCTTTTCACAGACATTGTCGGCTCTACGGCGCGTTCTGCGCAAGTGGGCGACGAGGCCTGGCGAGAGATGCTCGATCGACATGATCGAATCGCTTTGGCCGCTGCAGGCCAACACGATGGCAAGCTCGTGAAGAACACCGGCGACGGACTGCTGATGACTTTCTCTGTGCCGTCGCAGGGGTTGGCTTGTGCTACGAAGCTCGTGCGCGAACTCGGGAGCGCTGGGCTCAGCATCCGCGCGGGACTGCACGCTGGCGAAATTTTGGTACGCGAAGATGGCGACGTGACCGGCCTTGCGGTGAACCTGGCTGCGCGCGTTCAGGAGCTGGCTACGGGCGGGTCGACCTGGGTGTCGTCTACAGTCCACGACCTACTATTGGGCGGCGAGTGGAAGTTCGCCCCGCGCGGCGAGCACCAGCTCAAAGGAATCGACGGCGCTTGGCGTCTGCATGAGCTCGCGGCGTAGCTATGGGCCTGCGGGGCACTGCATAAATAACTGCCGATGCGGAGGTGCCCGATCCGGGGTGTCCTTTCTCTCCGCGCTTTCCCCGCCTTGCTCAGTCGAGCAGGCGCGCGGCGTCGTCGTAGTCTACAAGTCCGAGGCGGCCGCCGACTTCGGGTGAGTACGAGCGGAAGCCCAGCAGGTACTGCACTCGCTCGGGTAGGGTGCGGGCGATTACCGTTGCGCCGTTGGCCTCGGTGAAATCGGTGAGGGCGAAGATGGCAGTGACCGTGATCTCGTCGTCGCGCATCGCGGCTGGCCAGTTGAGTTCGTCGCGATGGAGCATCTGTTCTGACTCGCCGGGACCAATGCAGATCAGCTGACCGGTGTTGAGCCAGTAGTCTTTCGCGCCCAAATATCGATCGCCCATTGCCTGGTAACGTTCGTCGCAGAGCAGTTCGGCCCACGCTCTGGAATGTGTCGGCAAGCCGGTGATCCGTTTTGTTTGGTCTCCGTGGAACTCCGTCCATAGTCCCTCGGTCGTGCTGCCGGGTGAGTGCTTCGAGACGAGCGGGGCCACGTCGGCCTCGCAACAACCCAAAGAAATCGCGCGCGAACTCATTCTAGGCAAGCCTCCCCCTTCGCTGTACGCCGAGGTAGGACGCGGCTAGGTTGGCGCCGATGAGAATTTGGTCCGAGCTTCTAGATGAGATGGTTTCCGGCAATCGAGGGCGGGCGTCGCACGCGTTGTTGATGAACCTTCCCCGCATCCACGGCTGGGAACGCGGCCGCGTGTGGTGCGATTTCGAAGTGGATCAGCGGTTCATTCAGCCTCAGGGCAACCTGTTTGGCGGGTATGTCGCTGCGCTTGCCGACGAATTCTTAGGAATCGTGGCGATGACCGTCGTCCCTAACCATGCTCCCTTCGGCAACACCGACCTACACACGAACTTCCTGCGTCCCGTACGAGGAGGCCGCTTGAGCGTCGAAGCTCGAGTGATCCACGAAGGCCGGCGCAATATCCTTGCCGAAGCTGAGTTTAGAGACTCCGAGAACGCGCTGGCGGTGAAGGCGAGCGCGACCTTTGTTGTACAGCCAGTGCCAAAGTGAAGGGCCATCGCCCACCAACTAGAAGACCCCCGTCATGACCGAATCTGAACTGCTTGAACTCGCCGACCTGAACTACCTTGAGTCCAACCGCGGGCATGTTCGTTGGGGCGGCGGTGAGATCGCCGAATGGACCGGCCGCGCAGTGTACATGACCTCAGCAAATGAATTCGCTGCGGGTCCTTACAATTCGGCAATGGCCGTTGGTGTCACTCCCGTCGCCGACGCCCATGCCTGGATTGAGGCGGCGCGCGCCTGGTTCGCCGCCCGCGATCGAGACTTCACGGTTTGTACCCGCTCACATCTGGACGCCGCCGTGTCTAACATCTGCATGGCCGCGGCCTGGTACCAGTTCGGCGATGCGCCGGGCATGGCTATCGCTGCGCCCGTGAACCCGCGAACGTTGCCTGAAGCGGTGCGCATCGTTGCGGTGGGTTCCGCGCAAGCAGCGCGCGACTTCATCGAAGTTGCGGCGGCGAGCTTCGAGAGCATTGGGCTGCCACCATCAGTGGCTCGCGCCGGGTTCGGTGCGCCTGAGGATTTTCAATCCCCGTACTGGTTCCCGCACGTACTCTACGACCGCGAGCAGCCCGTGGCATGCGCGGGCTTTTTGTTGAGCCACGGCATTGCGGGGGTCTATTGGGTGGGCTCAATCCCAGAGGCACGAGGGCGCGGCTTCGCCGATGCGGTGACACGATCGGTTACCAACGCTGCCTTCGCGCTCGGCGCACGCGTGGTCATCCTCCAGGCATCCGAAGGTGGCGAACCCGTTTACCAACGAATGGGCTACCGCGAGTTCACGCGCTATCGAAGTTTTTTGGTTCCGCGAGCGGAGTAGGGACCAGCCGTAGCCTGCTAACGCGGAGTGACCGGATTCTCTCGCAAGCACCTGAACAGCTAGGCGGTCGGCGGTTGGACGGTCGAGAGTTGGA
>JBLFWR010000072.1:0-15819 GCA_047611725.1 Binatia bacterium
CCAGCAAACACCGCGGCGCCGACCCATAAGGGCTGGCCATAGTAGCGAACCAAGGTTGAGGGCAGCCAGTCGGTGACCCCGTAGGCGGCGATCATGCCCCATAGTGCGGCCAAAGCCGCCGCGCGTGGCACGCTGGCATTGCGCACTGCCAGTAAGAAGGGAACCAGGGCAACCCAGGCCAGGGCGCGTAGGTGGAGTGGGGGGAACGCCACAATGAACAGCAGCGCCGAGGCGACCGTTGCCGCCGTCGCTGCGGTTTGGGCAGTTAGTCTGCGCGCTAGGGTTTTTTGCGGTGGTGCTGTCATCTATCGTTGAGCTCCGCAGCGGATGGACGCCGACGGTAACCCAATACACAGCCTCTGGAAACGAATGGGCTCCCAAGAGCCGGGCACTGGTCTATAGTGCTCCAAGCCGATCGGCGGCCAGCAGGATTTTAGTGGACCATCATCGCGACCAAAAAGGACAAAGTGACCGCCGCCAGGCGACGGTTATTTTTGCCGACATCTCAGGGTTCACCGCCCTATCAGAGGTAATGGACCCTGAAGACATGCGCGACACGATGGACGCGTGCTTTCACGTACTCGAAGAGGTCGTGGTCAAACGCGGGGGCATCGTAGACAAGTACATCGGAGATTGCGTGATGGCCGTGTTCGGTGCTCCCAAGGCTCTTGAGAACGCTTCGCGCCAAGCAGTCAATGCGGCGATCGCGATGCGCAACGAGCTGGTGCGCTTTAACCAAGAGCATCAGCTGCCGTCTAAACTTGACTGTCACATCGGCGTGAACACCGGGCTTGTGATCAGCGGCGACATCGGTGGCAGTGAGAAGCGCGATTACACGGTGATGGGTCCGACGGTGAATCTCGCCGCAAGGCTGGAGGGCAAAGCGACCAACGGCGAGATTTTTGTCGGCCCCGCCACTTACCGGGAAACGCGCGACGACTTCGAGTATCGCGCGATCGAACCGCTCAACATGAAGGGCATCGATGAACCCGTGCTCGCTCACGACGTCGTCTCGCGGCAAGAGTATGTTCACGACGCTAGGGCCGTAGACCGCACGGGTATTGAGGCTTCCGAACTCGTAGGTCGTCAGGTCGAGCTCGGCGAGATCCGCGCGATGATGCAGCGGCTCCGAGGAGGCGAGGGGGGCGTGCTGACCATCGAAGCCGAGAACGGCATGGGCAAGTCGCGCCTGATCGCTGAAGCACTCGGTTCAGGGGCGGCCGAAGGCTTTACAGTTTTGGAAGGTCGCTCGTTGGCGACCGGCGATGTTCTGGCCTTCCATCCTTTCCAAGATCTTCTGACCGCATGGGCCGACGTTGCCGACCAGGCTAGCGACGACGAAATCCTCGCGGCGATCGAAGTGGTCGTTGCAGACGTTCTCGGAGACAGCGCCGCCGAAGTCTTCCCGTTTCTGGCGCGCATGATGGGCCGCGACCCAGGGCCACGCTACGCCGAAAGCCTTGAGGGAGTCGAAGGCGAGGCGCTGGAACGGCTCATCTATCAAAGCATGCGCGCGGTTCTCACAACCCTAGCCGCGGCAAGGCCTCTTGTCGTGATCTTCGACGATTGTCATTGGGCCGACCAGTCGTCGGTGGCCCTGCTTGAGTCTTTGCTTGCGGTCGCGGCCACTCACCCCGTGTTATTCTTGCTGTCCTACCGGCCTGACCACGAGCGCACCAGTGATCGCCTGGCTCGTTTTGCACACGAGCATCTGACCGTTCGTCATCGCCCTATGACCCTGGGCCCGCTGTCGAGCGACGATGCGATCGACTTGGTCAGGGGGATGCTCGGCACGATGGAGTTTCCCCACGAGTTGCGCGACATGATCCAAAGTCGCGCTGGCGGCAACCCTCTGTACGTCGAAGAAGTGCTGCGTTCGCTGCTCGACGAGGGAGTGTTGCGACGTAGCCGCGGGCACGTTGTTGCGCGTGGCGATCTTTCGACTGTCGAGATCCACGGCAGCCTGGAGCAAATTCTGATGGCGCGTGTCGATCGCCTCGGCGATGCGACCAAGCTTGTCCTGCAGTACGCTTCGGTGATCGGCCGACGCTTTCATCGAAGCGTTCTTGAATCTGTCATCAACGACCCGACCATCGATCTGGAAAAGGAACTTTCCGTTCTTCAGGACAAGCACCTCCTTGGCCGCGTAACCTCACACGCCACGGCTAACCCTCGGCGGCGTACCTTGTCACTGCAAGAGGGCTACTTTTTTCACAACGGTTTGGCGCAACAGGCCCTCTACGAATCGATGTTGAAGAAAACGCGGCGCCTGCTTCACAAGCGTTGCGCCGAGGCGGTGGAGACCGGTTTTGCTGCACGATTGTACGATTTTTACGGACTGCTGGCCTACCACTACACCCGTGCGGAACTGCCTGAGAAGGCACAGAGCTACCTGACTAAGGCCGGCGACGAGGCTTCCGCGTCGGCGGCCTCTGCCGAGGCGCTTGAGTTCTTCCGAGAAGCTTATCGGGTCTACACGCAGACTCATGGCGACGGCGGTGACAACGAAACCAAGGCGCGCCTGGAGCGCAATATCGCAATGGCGTTGCTGCGCACCGGTAACCTCGGTGAATCCATCCAGCACTTCAATGCCGCTCTTGAGCTGTATGGCGAGTATGTGCCGACCAACGACCGGCAGCTCTACCTCAAGGCCGCGCGCGACCTCCCCGCCGTCTTGTTCAGGCTCTACTCCGGCTCGCTTGGTCGCGCCACGCGGGGACGTGACCGCGACCACGAGCTGTTCGATGTGATGTATAACCGCTGTCGTGCTCAGAATATCGTTGATGCCGAGCGGAGCTTCTTCGACACCATTGCAGCCATTCGCCACCTAACGCACTTGGATTCGCGTGATGTTGATCAGGCGGTGGGAATCATCGCGTCGGCCGGCTCGTTCTTTGCATTTGCGGGACTTTCGTTCGGCGTGAGTCAACGCTTTCTCGATCTCGCCGCCCGTTTTGTCGAAAACGCCGGCGAGGCCGAGCAGTTTCAGTATGAGACCATGCGCTTTGTGCTTGCCTGGCATCGCGGCGATTGGGCCGACGAGGCGCTCTTGGACGACTCCACACTGAGCGCGGGTTTGCGCAAGGGGCTGCTATGGAACGCCGATGTCTATCTCGGCCTTCGCGTTGAAAGAGATATTCGGCGTGGAGAATTCGCAGCGGCAGAGGCCGGAATCGAACGGCTGCGCGAACTCTGCGACGACTGGGGCTACGGCTTTGCGCGCTCGAACCAGGACGCGATGTCGGCTGTGTTACTGCTAGAACGCCGCGAGTTGGAAGCTGCGCGAGTAGCTTTGCAGCGTTACCACGACCACCGGTCTGAAGACACGTTGCATCTGCTCGCGTTGGCCTGGCGGGCGAAGGCGGAGACGCTTGATGGCGATCTTGAAACGGCCGAGCAAACCTTGGCCGACGGTGCGGACATTCTTCGGCGAGGGGGAATCTTCGCTCCGCTCTACGAAGCCGCGTACACGACGAGCCGATTGCGACTGGACGTCGCCCTTGCCGAGAGCGAAAACACCTCGCTCGGTGGGCGTCGAGTTGATCGGCGTGTGCGAAAGAACCTTCGGCGTGCGCTGCAGCTTTCGCGCAAGGTCGCGCGTGAAAGAGTGGAGTGCCTGCGTTTGGCGGGCCGGCTTGCCGACGCTAACGGGTCCATTAAGCGTGCGCGCAACTACTGGCGGCAGGCCTGCCAGGAGGCTGAGCAACTTGGTGCACGACCGGAGGCGGCCCGTACTTGGCGCGATCTCGGACTGGCGCTGCAACGACAAGGGGGAACGTTTCAGGGCGAGGACGGCGCTGTTTGGCTGGATAGGGCGGCGGTCGAGTTTTCTGCACTTGGCCTGAAGTGGGAACTTGCGCACATGAATGAGAACACCCGACGTGTGGCCTGATACTGAACGCGGAGCTGGGCCTTCCTTCGGCTCCGACATCGGTCGATGATCGCGAGCAGGATCCAAAGTGACCATCAACATGCACAACAACATGCACAACGACTCACACAACGATCCGCACAACGATCCGGAACTATCGGCGAGTCCGACACGAGTTCAGTAATGCGACCGGTTGCTACCTTTTCGATCGTCGCATGGGACCCTCGCCGCAAGGAGTGGGGCGTTGCAGTGCAATCAAAGTTTTTTGCGGTCGGGGCGATTGTCCCGTGGTGCGAAGCGAACGCGGGAGCTGTCGCGACGCAGTCGTATGCAAACCTGACTTATGGGCCACGTGGCCTACAGCTGATGAGGCAAGGACGATCGGCTTCGGAAACGATTGAGCTGCTCGTCCAAGACGACCCCGTGGCAAGTTTTCGCCAGGTAGGAGTGGTCGACCGAAACGGAATTGCCGCCGCTTACACCGGCGATGATTGTTTCGGCTGGGCGGGGCATATCGTCGGAGATGGCTTTACCTGTCAGGGAAATATTCTTGTTCCCGGAACCCTGGAAGCCATGGTTGAATGTTTCCGGGCCCACAGGAACACCGAGGGCGAACTGGCAGACTGGCTGGTCGCTGCTTTGAGCGCGGGCCAAGCCGCCGGCGGTGACAGTCGAGGTCGGCAAGCCGCCAGTGTCACGGTCGTCAGAGAAGGCAGCGGATACGGAGGAGACAACGATCGTTATATAGACCTGCGAGTCGACGATGATCCGGAACCGATCGAAAAGTTGCAGCGCCTTCTAGAACTGCACCATCTCTACTTCGGCAAGGCGAATCCGGCAGACCTGGTTCCCATGGAAAATGTCGTTGCGGATCTCCAGGAGATTCTCGTAAAGGCTGGGCATTCTCAGGTAGAGAAGTCCGGTGTTTTTGACGAAGCGACCAAAAACGCGCTTATCGCTTTGGTTTTGATCGAGAACTTGGCGGAACGATGGAGCGGGGACGAAAACCAAATCGACCAAAAAGTCGTGAACTTTTTGAAGAACAAGTTTCAATAGCGCAAGTTCGAGACCCTGTTTTTGAAGTCGGGCGGGTTGCAACCGAAAAGAAGATCGCTGTGAATCGGCCAGTGCGGGAGCGTAGCGCGAAAACGGTACCCGTCCCCGATTTGGAGCTCGCGGCTACCATCCATCGGGTGATCAGAGGCCGCCCCAATCCATGTCGGTTATCGGCGGGACAATGGCGCCACTTGGACTGTTCCTGCAGCCCTTACCGCCGACACCACAATCGGCTTTGGTCGTGACTTACAGGTGGCGGCTACTGGGACCTGGATTTTTGTCGCGTCCTCGGGTGACTCTCTGGGCAGTACGATCGGCACAGAAGCCGACGACGACCCAAGAATTTCAACAGATGGGGCGGGAAATTGGATTGCGGTTTGGACACACGATCTGGGTCCGACATCAGAAACGTTTGCGGCGCGGTCTACCGATGACGGCGTGACTTGGGCGGCCGCGTATAGCCTGAGCGCTGCGGCTGGTGTGGCAGAAAGTCGTGACGCAAGTATCGATAACGACCGTAACGGCCTGTGGGCGGTCGCATTTTTAGATGACAGACTTTTAGAAGCGGATGAAGACGTTGTCGTGAGCGTCAGCGGTAATCTAGGGGATACGTGGAGTTCCGCTGTATCGGCTAGCAATCATCGTGGTCTGGCCGGAGATGGGACAGACCCCCTACCGGAACTTCGTTACGGGGACGATGGTAGATGGCTTGTGGCGTGGGTTAAAGCCTCCACGCCGCTGTTCAAAAAAACGATTCGAAACGGGGAGAACGATCTTTTCCTTTCTCGTTCAAAAGATCCCTCAACGTCCTGGAGCGACCCGCAACTAGTGAACAACCATGGCCGTCGTGATGACGGCGACGCGAGCGATTTTGGCAACATCGCGCTGGGTTTTAGTCCGGCAGGGGATTGGGTCGTTGCGTGGAGTTCTGAAGACGACCTCGACGGAACAATCGGCATCGACAATGACATCATGATCGCCAGCGCCCACGACGACTGCCCGGTTGAACCAGCGCTAACCTGCCTCTCCCCGTCGTCGCGCAAAGCCAAAATCAAGCTCGTCAACAAAGACTCCGACAGCGACAAGCTCGTGATCAACATGAAGAAGATCGCCGGCGTCAACATCGCCGACTTTGGCGACCCCACCGCCTTCGCCAGCGACTCTGCCTACACGCTGTGCCTGTACGATGACGACGGCGGCGGTGGTCTCGTCGAACTAGAAAAAGACATGCTCGGCCAAGACACGTGCAAAGGGAAGGCCTGCTGGCGGGCCGCCGGCACCAGCGGCTTCCGCTACCGCGACGGCATTCGCGAGCACGGCGCCATCAAGAGCATGTCGATCAAGGTCAACGGCAAGGGCGAAGCGAACATCCGCATCAGCGCAGACAGCTCGTCTCTCGGCCCGCCGATCATGCCGCTACTGGGTCTGCCAAGCGTGACGCTACAACTGATCAACCAAGAAACCGGCGACTGCTGGGAATCGGTGTTCAGCGCCCCGGACGCGAACACGGCATCGTTGTATAAGGCGAGTTCGGATTAGGGCTTGTGAATTGAAAGGCCGGCCTGGAAACGGGCCGGCCTTTTTCGTCTTTCTTAGTCTGGTGGGGGAAATCAATGTGTCCTTACGAACCCGCTCGATCGATCGTGTTGGAAAAGCTACGGCCGAATAGCGTTGAGAAACCCAACGCGAATGTCGTGCTCCCCGGCCTGCCTGCTTCTTCCGACAGATTGCCCCGACTCCCGCAGCAACTTCCGAAAAACTAATCTCGAAGAAAGCCAAGAAAGAAGCCAAGCTCCTGGCCGGCGCTGAAGAGATGGACGCGTTGGTCGGAACCATCCTTGATGCCGTGGAAGACGAAGTTGCTAGAATGGTGGGAATGGAAAGGGGGCAATTAGAACTATCCGACCGACTATTGATCGGAGAGGGCACGGTAAAGCGGTGCTATCGCCACCCTGAAAACCCTGCTCTTTGCGTCAAAGTTTGCCACTCCGAAGAGGCCTTCTTGCAGCAGAGCAAGGAGATCGACTACTACGCTAGGCTTGCGCGCCGCGACTTGCTCCCGGTCGCGGAATACTCCCAGGCCTTGAGCAGGCGCAAGGTCGAACGGAACTTGGCAAAAACTGACCTCGAACAACTCTGCGCGAATCTGGGCGAGGGCGCGTAAGTTCGGACGGTGTTCGGAAACAGCTTCGATTGTTCGATGGCGAATGACGACCCTGGCCCCGGACTCACAAAACGCCAGCCGTCACGTGTGTCAGGCGAGAATCATGCCTACACTCTTCGGCTACCTGTCAGGAGTTACATTCATGCACCGACCAGCAAACCCAGATCACCCAATTCACAACCTCCTCGCGAACCGGCACAGCCCTTACGCCTTCGACCCCGACCGCGTCGTCACCGACGAAGACTTCAACTCTTTGTTTGAAGCTGCCCGTTGGACGATGTCTTCCTACAACGCGCAACCATGGCGCTAGATCGTCGGGAAGAAGGGTAGTGAGGTTTGGGAGAAAGTTTTCAATTGTCTGCTTGAGGGCAATCAAGTCTGGGCGAAAAACGCTTCTGTACTCGCGGTCGGTCTTACGAAGACGACGTTCGCTTACAACGGAAAACCGAACGCTGGAGCGGAGCATGACTTGGGAGCGGCGTCTGCGATGCTCACGCTTGAGGCGCAGGCACGAGGCCTGTGTGTGCACCAGATGATCGGCATCGATCCAGCAAGGTTGTCGCTACGTTCTCGCCTGAGGACGACGTGAAACCGCTAACTGGCCTCGCTATCGGCTACCTGGGTGAAGCGCACCACGTTTCGGCTGATATCAACGAGCGAACCAAGGGTCCACGCAGTCGCGTCCCACTCGATGAAATACTCCTCGTCAAAGGCTGATAGGACCAAGAGGACAAAAACGTTGGCGACCAAGCCCTTTCACTTTCATCCGCGCGACCTTCACGGCCTTGCGCGACTAGCCACCCACGCCACCAGCGAAGCAACTGCCGTGGTCGAAGCCATGCATGCGGGCATTGCCTGGCCCGCAGTGTTTGGTGGTGACACCGGCACAGGTCGCGCAGGCGGCATCTCGGGGCTGATCTACGCCGGGGTGAGGGGCGTAACCGGTTTGTTGAGTAGCGGTTTGGATTTCGCGTCGCCGCTGTTGCTCAAGGGGGTCGTGGAGCCGGCGTCGACCCCGGAGAGAGATACTTGGCTGTCGGTGCTTTGCGGTGTAATCGGCGATCACCTTGCAGAAACCGACAACCCGCTGGCGATCGCCACCGAGTTTCGAACCAATGGCCAAACGTTACCGTTGGAATCCGAAGCGATGGCGGCGGTGCTCGGTCAACATACATCGAAGATCGTCGTGTTGGCGCATGGCCTTTGCGGTCACGAGCGGCAATGGAAAGGCCGCTCTGCCGATTATCCCGAGATGCTGGAAAGCGAGTTCGGCTTCACCCCAGTTTTCCTTCGTTACAACAGTGGCCGGCATGTTTCCGAGAACGGTCGCGACTTGGCGGCATTGCTTGAAGAGCTTGTTGCCAATTGGCCGGTGCCCGTTGAGGAGTTAGTGCTCGTTGGGCATAGCATGGGAGGCCTAGTTGCCCGCAGCGCGATGCACTTCGGATCCGAGAGCGAGCACGATTGGGTGTCGTTACTGACGAAGATCGCGTTTCTGGGCACGCCCCATCACGGTGCGCCTTTGGAGCGTGGCGGTCTCTGGATTCAACAAGTGTTGGGTTCCCTTCCGTTTGCGGCGCCGCTCGCAGCTCTACCCCGCCTTCGCAGCGCAGGAATCACCGACCTTCGCCACGGCAATGTCCTTGATGAGGATTGGCAGGGCCAAGATCGCTTCGAGTCGGCGAAAGATTCCCGTCGTGTTTTGGCGCTGCCGGAATCGGTAAAAGCGATCGCCGTTGCGGCAACGACCAGACGGCAAGTCGGTCGTGTTCGCCATCGTTTGGTCGGCGACGGATTGGTGCCTATCCCCAGCGCGCTAGGGCTTCACGACGACCCGACCCGTCAGCTCCTGCGCGACCCCAAGGCGATGTCCGTCGTGCCCGGCATCCACCACATGGAACTGCTCGGCAACAAGGCGGTTTTGGAACTGCTGAAAAGCTGGATGGCAGCCTGAGAGCGCAAAGTTATCAGGCTGTCCGCGCAGACTGTTGGCGCACGCGGCAACCCCACGTGGCAGGGTCGTTGCGCCTTCACCCCGTTCTGGCTTCCAAGATCATCCAAGCCGCAAGAACCATCGCCACGATGCACTCGGCCAACTCCTCTTCGTTACCAGTAGGGCGGTCGGCGAACGCGACGAGGCTCAACATGAGCGCGGAACCAAGGACAGCGGAGGCAGCGTAGCTCCGACCTTAGCCATGGATGAACGAATCTTGGGAAGCCGCGTTGCGATTAGTGGCAACGCGATGCCGCCAATAGTGACTGCGGCGGCGACCAATGTTTTTAGTCGTATGCGGTACGACATCTGAAACACGTTGTGGAAGTTGGTTTCTCGCTGGCCGTTCCAGTTGCGAAACCACCGCGGGCTTTCGAAGCCTAACGCGTGCTGCCCCCAGCTGGCTTCTTCGCCTGCGCGGAACAGAAACCCCGCTGCGAGAATTCCGAAAATCGCAGCATAGGTTGCCGCCACGACAACCCGGGATCCCGTCCTGCGGCTGGCTTGATGAGAGGTGGTTTCAGGCGTTGGCATAGCCGGTGAGAACCGGAACCCTCAGAGGTACTCGCACAGATACGCCACCGGCGCGTCGGCTTTTGCGTCGAATCCACTGTTCGCGGCGACCTCGAACACAGTGCCGGCCGGGTAGTGCCGCGATTGACCGTCGGCGCTTTCGACCCACAGTTCGCCGCTTAGAACGGTCATGCGTTCGGCGGCTGCGGTTCCGAAATGAAAGCTGCCCGCGTCAATGACGCCGACAGTGGTGCGCCTACCATTGCGCTCGAAGCCTACGCTTTGGACCGCCCCTTCGAAGTACTCGTTGTGATCAAGCATGGGGTCGATCTAGCCGAGACGCGCGGCAACGGCTAGTAATGTGTCGAGCCGTGTGTGGTTGAATCCAATGCGGCTCGGAGGCCGGAGCACAGCGAGATGAAACGATTCGAACATGAATGGATCTTGGAAGCGTTCGACGGTCACCCAACATTCTTCACGAGGGGAATGTTCGGCGGGCTTGCCGTGTGTCTCTTTGAACGACAGATGCTCTTGCTTGTAGAGCCCACGAAATCCGGTCGCTGGGGTTGGCACGGGGCTCTGATCTGCACCGAGTATGAAAACCACGCGTCGCTTCAAAAGGAATTCCCGGCGCTCGCGCCGCATGAGGTCTTGAACAAGTGGCTGTTTGTCGAGTCGACCCACGAGGATTTCGAATCGACCATGGAGCGTGCGGCCCTGGCGATTGCCTCCAACGACCCGCGCTTCGGTGTGTACTCTAAGCGTAAGAAAGCGACGGGCGACAAAAAAACTACCCTCTGAAACGACAAAGGGCCTCGCCGGAAAACCGGCGAGGCCCTTTGAACTTCGCTGCGCTAAGCGCGCGTTACTCGGGGCAGCCAACGCCCAAGTCGAGATTGGCACACTGGTCGGGTTTGTTCGCGACCAACGAGCCGCCCGTGATCGCGGCGATGGTTCCGAAGTTGGCGATACCGCCGCCTGGCGGTATCCCGTCGCAAGTTGTCGCCTTACACTGGCACTTATTGTTCGTCACCGCCGTGTTCGGCTTCGTGTTCGTCGATCTTCCTTGGTTCTCAAGATAAATCGCGGCGTCGCTGCTCGCATCGCCGCGCGGCCCTTCGTTTAGCCGGATTCGGAAGCGAATGGCCCAAGGCCCGGCCGTGTCAGCCGAGCCTTGGGGCGAACTGTTGCTACATTGCGATCATCAGGATCTGCACGGCCATTCCGATCATGCACAACTGGCCGAGCAGGAAGGCCAGGAAGCGCCACGGTTGGAGGCCAAGAAAGAACACGATGCTGTGTACGATGCGGGCGGCGACGTAGGTGTAGAAATAGGTCGGAGCGGCCGACGGCGACGCCTCGACCAGATAGTAGACCAAGCCCAGAAACATGAAGAGGGGGAGGTTCTCGACGTCGTTGCGCCACACAGCGGCACCGCGCAGCGCTCCGTCGGCGTCTTGCGCCGCTGGGGCGACTCCACCGAAGGCCCGAGCATCTTCCGGATTGACGAAGGTCTTGCTCGAAAAGCGGCTCGCTGCCTGCACGAGCGAGGTGGCGAAGGTCTTGAAATACAGAACGACGACCGAAATGGCGTAAGCCTTGAGTACCGGATCCATGGATTTCTCCTTTGAAAGTTGAGGGCGCACCCCAGAAACGCTGAACCCTTGCGCCGTATGGCCTCGTAGGCAAGTCACGGCAACGAGAACCGGGGATCCCAGCCCCACTTCCGACCGCGTGTCGTGGATAGGTCTCGCCCCCGCTTGGAATCGTTCGCGACTCCCCTAAACTCTGCGCCGCATGTATCCCGTTATTTTCGAGTATGGCCGCTTCGCGATTTACAGTTTTGGGGTCTTCATGGCGCTGGGTTTCTACTTTGGCGCCACCGTGGCGGTCGCCGAGTTCGAGCGACGCGGCGGTGAAGGCGAGAAGATGTGGAACTTCCTGGTGTGGGTGTTCGTCATCGGCCTCATCAGCTCGCGTGTTCTTTCGGTGTTCAACGATCCCGCTGCCTTCTTCGCGGCTCCTCTGACCCAGCTGCTCGCGGGCGCCGGTTTCGTCTGGTACGGCGGGCTGATCGGCGGAGCCGGTGCGGCCTGGCTCCTTTCCAAGCGTTATGGCCTTAACTTTCCCCTGGTCGCAGAGTGCTGTTCGTTGGGATTGGCTTTAGGCCACGCATTCGGGCGGATCGGTTGCCACGTCGCCGGCGATGGTGACTGGGGGCAGGTCACCGAGCTGCCTTGGGGCGTGGCCTACACGAACGCAATCGTGGGCTGGCCTCATGATCCCGGTGTGCTGGTTCATCCGGCACCGTTGTACGAGGCGGCTTCGTACTTCACGATTTTTGCCATCCTTTGGTACTGGCGCCGCACCGAGCCGCCCTTGGGATCAATGCTTGGGTTCTATTTGGTGTTTTCTTCGTTGGCCCGCTTTCTCGTTGAGTTTTTGCGGATCGAGCCGGTCATTGCACTGGGCCTGACCCAGGCTCAGTACGTGGCCATCGTGCTGTTCGTGGTTGGCGCGCTCCTTTTCGCCCGCTCGCGCTCCACGTCTGAGTTGGCGGGAGCGGGGGCTTGAGGATGCGGCGGATGATGCCACGCCTGTTGTTGGCCCCGGTCGCGTTGGCGTTGTGCATAACGGCGTTGCCCGGGTGCGAGACGAGCAACGGAGTGACCCCGGGGGATAAGGCGCCGGATTTCATTCTGCGCTCGCCCACCGGTGAGGTACGCAAGCTTTCCAATTATCGGGGATCGCCCGTGTTGGTGAACCTTTGGGCTACCTGGTGTCCGCCGTGCCTCGTCGAAATGCCGGTCCTGGACCGGATTGCGACCGACTATAAGGAACGCGGTCTGGTAGTTCTTGGCATTGCCGGCGACGAAGACACGGATGCGGTCAGCCGTTTTCTTGCAAAAAATCCTTTAAAATTTGAAGTGCTTCTAGACCCCGATGGGTCTGTAGGTACACAATACGGAATCACGGGATATCCTGAGACGTTTCTGATCGACCGCGAAGGTCGTTTGACGGAAAAGGTCATCGGGCCGGTTCCGAGCGAGGGGGGGCAGCCCTCAGCCGATTTTGTTCGTCGCCTGGAGGCGATCATCGGCGGAACCTGAAAGCGCAGTCGGTAGGCGTGCAACACGCCGCCGGCAGGCATTGGTTGTGGTGGATAGTGTGGTGGCAGCGGGCTTGCCGGGGCGCAGTGAATGATCCGACTTCACGGACTTACGAAAAAATATCAACGGGCTGATGGCTACGCTTTGCGTGACGTCAACCTCCACGTTCGGGCCGGCGAACTCGTTGCTCTAACGGGGCCGAGCGGCTGCGGGCGAACTACGCTTCTGCGAGTCTTGTTGGGGCGTGAACAGCCTGATTCGGGTTCCGCGATCATTGTCGGCCGCAATCTCTCGCGGGCAGGAGCCACGGGGTTGGCCGAATTGCGCCGCCGCACCGGTCTGGTCATGGACGAGTGTGGCCTGGTTGAACGGATGACGGTTCTCCAGAATGTCGCCTTGGCGGCTCAAGTGGGCGGCTGGCCGTACGAACAAAGTCTGCGCATGGCCGAAGAGGCGATCGCGCGCGTGAGTCTCCAAAGCTGCGCGCCCTGCCTGCCGCGTGAACTGTGTACCGGCGAACGAAAGCGCGCGAGTCTGGCCCGCGCGTTGGTGACCACGCCGGATGTCATCCTGGCCGACGAACCAACTGCCGGTATGGACCCTGATCAGGCTCTGGAGGTTTTGCAGCTGCTCACCGACGCGGCCGATGAAGGCGCTGCCGTCGTGATCGCCTGCAATGACCTGGAACTTCTGGGCTCAGTGCGTGGGCGTGTTCTGGTACTGAACGAAGGACGGTTGTACGAAGAGAACTGGGCTCGCCGGGCCTGCGCTTAGACTCCGGCCCCCCCGGTTCTTGATTTGGACTACTATTTCCGCCGAGCTCTCGACACCATCATGGCCTCGCCCGTTATCTCGGGTGTGACGCTGGCCGCGGTATGCGTAAGCGTCCTGTTCGCAGGGGCCGTTTTGCTGGTGGCCTCGAACGCCTACCGCGCAGTCGCGCGCACGGCATTGTCCGGCGTTGACGTCTCGATCTATTTCCACCCGGATGCCACCGATACTGCCCATCAGGCACTAGCCGATACCCTGGCAGGCGATCCTGTTGTTATTGACCAGCGCTTCGTCGGCCCCGAAGAAGCCTGGCAGTTTCTGGTCGATAATCTGGACAACGATGTCAGCCTGCTAGAAGGGCTGGACGCTTCGATTCTCCCCGCCTCTTTGGAGCTGAAGCTTCACCCATCATTAGACTCTGGCGATTTGCAGACACGCTTGGCTGTTTGGCGAGGCTTGGGCGGTGTCAGCGATATTCAACACACGCCGCCGGCCTCGGCGGGTGCCACCACCGCTGTCGAGATTGTTGGTTGGGTCGCGTGGGGGCTGGGCGTAATCGCTTTGCTGTCGTCGATCCTGATCGTTGGCGTCACATTTCAACTCGCCGCCTGGTCGCGGCGCGAAGAACTTGAAGTGCTGCGTTTGATGGGTGCGGCCGGGCCTACATTCTGGGGACCAATCGCGCTTGGGGGCGCAATTGAAGGCATGATCGCCGCTGCTTTGGCGGTTGGTATTCTGTTCTCCGCTTATTTGGGAATCGGCACGCTCGTCGAGCGTGCCGCCGACACGGGCGCTTTCGTGCCCTCGTTTCTAGCGGCTGGCCAGTCGTTCGTACTCGTTGCCTGGGGGGCGTTGCTCGGCAGCCTGGGTGCCGTCGTAGGTGTGTGGCGCGTTTCCGAACAGCGTTGATGTCGCGCACGGCTTTGCTGTTGGCGGCCTTGCTCATCGTTGCCCTCGACGTTGCCCTTGGCGTTGGGGCTGCGGCAGCGGTGGATTCGCGATCGGCGGCCGCGGTCAGAGTTACTGATCGCCTCGAGCAGCGCGTTCGAGATCTTTCCGTGGAAGTGGCTGAGGCTGCCCGACTATTTTCAGATCGAAGCAGCCTGTTGCGCAGCGTGCGCGATCAGGCTGAGCGCGCGACAGCCGAACTCCAACGTTTGCGTGATCGGCTTGAGGCTTTGGAGACACGCTCTTCGGACGCCGAGCAACTTCGCGGGGAACGGCTGCGCGCCGTGTATCGGGCAGGGCGTTTGGGGAACCCGCGCACCTTGCGGGATCCGGTTGCCGCCAATCGAGCGATTAAACTCGCACGCTTCATTCCCGCCTTGGCTGACGGTGACGATGGTCGCGACGAAGCGGCAGAAGTCGAGTACGGCGCGGTCCTTCTAGCGATCGAGCAAGCTGAGTTGCAACGCAGCGGCATCGACCGACAGGCTCGCGATCTTGAATTCGAGCTTGTTTCCGAGGAACGCGCACTCGACAGAAGAAGTGCGGTTTTGGCAGGCGCACGTTCCGAGTTGGCCATGCTCGCAGGCGACGATGCGAGCGTTGTCGCCGGTCAAGGACATGAAGGGATCGATCTCCTGGAGCTGGCCGGACTGCGTGAGCAGCGGAAAATGCTAGCTGCTGCTCAGGGGCCCCCGGTTCAGGCCGAGTTCGGCCGTAGCGAACCCGAATCGGTTGGGGATGTAACGGCTGATAGCTCGTTCGCGTTTCCCGACCTCAATGTTGGCGATGGGCCGAGTGGCTCATACGCCGCGGTCGATGAGGGCGATGAGGTCGATGACTTTCCATCATCGCAGGGTTCATTCGAAAGCGTGCTGGACGTCGGTGGGGAACCGGATCCGGTCCAGAGCCAAGAGGAGCAAGCGGAACGTGAACGCGAAGAACAGCGCAAGGCTGAGCTCGCCAAAGTAGCAAAGGCCGAACGGCAGAAATTGGAAGAAAAGGAAGCACAACGTAAAGCCGCGGCCGAACTTGCCCAAAAGGAGGCCGCCGCCGTTGCTCTGGCGAATGCCGCCGTCGGGCAGCTGGGCGACCCCGCAGCGGACCCCGCAGCGGATCCCGTGCCGGCCGAAACCGGGTTCCCGAGCTTGAAGGGGCGTCTGCGCGTTCCGATGCTGGGCCGGGTCATCGCTCGTTTTGGGCAGTCGCACCCCAGCGGAGCAATTTACAACGGTTTGATCATCCGCGGAGCGGTCGGCTCCGACGTGCGCGCCGCTGCCGAAGGGGACGTGATCTTTTCAGGTGATTTTCCCGGCTTAGGCGCAACGCTGATCCTTGCTCACGGTGATCGGTACCACACGGTTTACGCCCGTATGGAGACGGTGCGCTTTCCGAT